>NZ_QNRN01000014.1:0-199579 GCF_003315125.1 Bacillus sp. DB-2
CCCGCAACCAAATGGTCCCGTGGTGTAGTGGTTAACATGCCTGCCTGTCACGCAGGAGATCGCCGGTTCGACCCCGGTCGGGACCGCCATTTTAATAAGGCTCGGTAGCTCAGTCGGTAGAGCAGAGGACTGAAAATCCTCGTGTCGGCGGTTCGATTCCGTCCCGAGCCACCATTTTAATAAAATATGCCGGCTTAGCTCAATTGGTAGAGCAACTGACTTGTAATCAGTAGGTTGGGGGTTCAAGTCCTCTAGCCGGCACCATGTAAGTTTCGGAGGGGTAGCGAAGTGGCTAAACGCGGCGGACTGTAAATCCGCTCCTTCGGGTTCGGCAGTTCGAATCTGCCCCCCTCCACCATTTTACATAGGGGCATAGTTTAAAGGTAGAACTGAGGTCTCCAAAACCTCCAGTGTGGGTTCAATTCCTACTGCCCCTGCCAAATATATAAACACAACATGGCGGTTGTGGCGAAGTGGTTAACGCACCGGATTGTGGCTCCGGCATTCGTGGGTTCAATTCCCATCAGTCGCCCCATTTTTATTTTTTAAAATTACAAATAAATTAATGGATACTTACATATAATTAAGTAAAACTTCGGTGGGCTATAGCCAAGCGGTAAGGCAACGGACTTTGACTCCGTCATGCGCTGGTTCGAATCCAGCTAGCCCAGCCATTTTTGCGGAAGTAGTTCAGTGGTAGAATACAACCTTGCCAAGGTTGGGGTCGCGGGTTCGAATCCCGTCTTCCGCTCCATTTTAACTTCATATGGCGGCATAGCCAAGTGGTAAGGCAGAGGTCTGCAAAACCTTTACCACCGGTTCAAATCCGGTTGCCGCCTTTCTTTTATGCCGATGTGGCGGAATTGGCAGACGCGCACGACTCAAAATCGTGTTCCTTCGGGAGTGTCGGTTCGACCCCGACCATCGGTATCACGAACGGCGTAACATTAAGGCTCTACACTAATTGTGTAGAGTTTTTTTGTGTTTTCTTCACACTACAAAATAAGCACTAATAGTGCGTTGGGGTAGTGTGCGGTGAGTAAGTGACGAACTTTAGATACAGTTGGAAGAAACTATGAGTATTAAAAGGATAAAATTTCAGTAGAATATTACATATACAAGAATTTTTTCGAGCACTCTAGAGAGAATCTCTCCACCCTGGTGACATGAAGTTAAATCCGATACCACCAGTTGAAATTACCACATTATCAGCTGGTAATTTCGAAAAACTTCTTTTCAAACTCTTCTCTGTTGTACTTGTACATAGTTGAGTGACACGACCATATTTGCGTTGAAGTACTCAACCAGTCCCCTAATTCCTTTAATTTAGGGAACGGCTAAAATTGAATTGGACCATCCAATTTTATGAATCTCACTTGATAGATAGTTGGGTTTAGCTTTTCTCCTATCCTATCCCTTTAAGACCATGCGCTTTTTTCTCATTTGAATGTGTCATAATTCTCCCCTATCTTTTTCTTCAAATTTTTTCCTATTTTAATTATACAGCAATAGAAAGTAATTATGGTAATATTAGGGGATTAATAGAGGGATGAAAAGGAATAGCTTTAGTTTAATAATGAATAGTTCATAACATACTACATAACAAATCTTTAAAAGGACATGGCAGCTTTGCCCTGTTTCTTATTGTTTAGCGAGAAATAATAAAATAAATCATCACAGTAATAAATGAAATATGATAAATTTAATCAAGGGAGAGAAATGAAAGTAAAAGGTGTCAGTTATTTAATATGATTCCATTTTGGCTCCGTTTCATTTTAATTTATCATGTTTAAAGAAGCTCAAAATTTTTAAAATGCTTTAAAATAAAGGATTTTAAGGGTAGCACTCTATATAAATGTCACCTAAAAAGACCCTAACAGAAATGTTAGGGTCTTTTTTGTTAAATTATGCTATGTGATTCTAAAATTCGTAATAAACTTAGGAATTCATGTATAATATAACTTGTTGAAAGAACAAAATGATAATGATTTATATTATGTCTGTAATATGAATCAAAAATGAACTTTTTATATTTCTTTTAAAAATGTGTTGAATACACATTATATTTCATATTAATATTTTTATGTAGATTTAAAATGGGAAAGAGAGTGGAAAGTATGGGCCGTAAATGGAACAATATTAAAGAAAAAAAAGCATCAAAAGATGCAAATACAAGCCGTATATACGCGAAATTTGGACGTGAAATTTATGTGGCAGCAAAACAAGGCGAGCCAGATCCAGAATCAAACCAAACGTTAAGAGTTGTATTAGAACGTGCGAAAACATACAACGTGCCAAGAACAATTATTGACCGTGCGATTGAAAAGGCAAAAGGCGGTTCAGAAGAAAACTATGACGAGCTTCGTTATGAAGGCTTTGGACCAAACGGATCTATGGTAATTGTAGATACACTGACAAATAACGTAAACCGTACTGCAGCAGATGTACGAGCTGCATTTAGCAAAAACAGTGGTAACATGGGTGTAAACGGTTCTGTCGCTTACATGTTTGATGCGACAGCTGTTATCGGTCTTGAAGGTAAAACATTAGATGAAGTTCTTGAAATCTTAATGGAAGCAGATGTAGATGCACGTGACATTCTAGAAGAAGAAGATTCTGTTATCGTTTATGCTGAACCTGATCAGTTCCATTCAGTACAATCTGCACTTAAAGGTGCTGGTGTTGAAGAATTTACAGTTGCAGAATTAACAATGCTTGCACAAAGTGATGTAGAACTTCCTGAAGATGCTCAAGTACAATTTGAAAAAATGGTTGATGCATTAGAAGATTTAGAAGATGTACAGCAAGTTTACCACAACGTAGACTTAGGGGAATAATAAGACAGAAGATCCTTTGTTTGTAGGAAAGGTCTGCCAGTCTTACTAAATCCAAGTATATAATCAAAGTGTAAGTATTTTAAAGTGGTAAAGAGCCGTAAAATATAAACAGTATTTTTTAGGGTTACGATATCCATTTTGAAGATTTCTTAAAAATACTGTGATAAATTTACCATTTTCATTTTGGGAAACAAAACACATAAAAACTCACTTTTTGTATGAAAACCATTCATATAAGAGGTGAGTTTTTTCGTTGTTGGAATATATTTATAAGGGATTTCTTTTTGATTTGCAAATTAAGAACTACTCCAACCGAACAATTAAAACCTATAACTACTATAAAGTAATACAATTGGTTAGTTAATTAAATAAGGTAAATATAATAACAAAAAGGATTAGCTTTAGTTAGCCACGAAATGAAAGTGTAGAAGTTAAATAATTTATGGGGAATGATATATTTTATGTTCTTAATAAAGCGCAATTTGTTTGGAGGCGTTCTTTTTGAAGGAGAAAAGGTTAACTGAACTAGATGCTTTACGTGGTTTAGCAGCACTGTCTGTACTACTATTTCATTACACTTATTTTTATAATCAATCCTATGGTCACGTAAAAGAAGAGTATTTATTAAATTTTAAGTACGGTAGTTATGGGGTACACTTATTTTTTATGATTAGTGGTTTTGTTATATACATGACACTTTTAAAAACTAATAATACAAAAGATTTCATCTTTAAGAGGGCGGTTAGACTTTATCCTGCTTATTTGGTAGCAGTAACATTAACTTTCATGACTATAGTTTTAATGGGTTTAGAGGGGATGGGGGTTAGTTTAAGGGATTATTTGTTTAACTTAACCATGTTTCAAGGGGTTATTCCAGGCACAGGAATTGATTTGGTGGATGGTTCATATTGGAGTTTAGGTATAGAAGTAACTTTTTATATCTTTTGTGTAATCTTGTTATCAATGGGACTAGCTAAACGACCTGTATTAATTACAAGTTTATGGTTGCTGGGGCTATTTACAATTAAAATACTTTATGTAAATAGCCTTATAACTCCTATTATTGGTGATTTAGGTATAATAAATTATTCGAATTTATTCATTGTTGGTATCATGTTTTATCAATTGAAACAAAGTAAATTGATAGTCAACTATTTGATTATTGTTTTTGCATTAGTGTTTCAATTTTGCTTTCATGGTGTATTGTCAGGTTTAATAATCTGTTGTTTCGTTGGAGTCTTTTATTTACTAATTAATAATAAATTGAGCTTCTTAGGTACTAGAATATTTACATTCTTAGGAACAATATCTTACAGTCTATATTTGATACATCAAAGTATTGGATATATCATTATTGATTTTATAGAACAATTTGGCTTAATAAATGAGATATTTATCCTTGTTCCAATATTAATATCAATAGCTTTAGCAACAGTTATTACTTTTGGTGTTGAGAAACCTATACAAGGATTTCTAATAACTAGATATAATAAAGGAAGAGAAAATGAATTACCCGCAAAAAATGTTTCAGCATAGCGCAAATTAATATTTAGATTTATTAATATGTAGCTTGAATGGATAAAAATGATATACCTCAATTAAGTAATATCCCTTTGTATAAATATGGGATGGAAAATTAAATAACGTTGATATATTAATTATTCATCTATAGATTTAGAAGATGTACAACAAGTTTACCACAACGTAGACTTAGGAGAATAATAAGACAGAAGATCCTTTCGTTTAACGAATAGGTCTTTTTTTGTGAAGTTAATTAAGATGATGAATTATTAAAGGTGTTTTGTTGTAGGTAGGGAATATGGTTATAGATTGTACATGAAATAACTGGATTTCTAGGAGGTATTTCTGTGGAGCATAAAACACCAAAGCATATTGTTGCCGTAGCAGGTTATTTAACAAATGAAAAGAATGAGGTGCTTTTAACGAAAGTGCACTGGCGAGCTGATACGTGGGAAATGCCTGGAGGACAGGTAGAAGAAGGGGAAGCGCTCGATCAAGCTGTTTGCAGAGAAATAATGGAGGAAACAGGATTAACTGTGAAGCCTATCGGAGTTACAGGGATTTATTATAATGCTTCTATGCATATTGTAGCTGTTGTTTTTAAAGTAGCATATGTTAGTGGTGAAATAAAAATTCAACCTGAAGAAATACAAGAGGCTAAATTTGTTGCTTTAAACGAAGAGAACATTGATGAGTATATAACGCGTCCTCATATGAAATCAAGGACACTTGATGCGATGAAAGCAATGCATTTTATTCCATACGAAACATGGGAAGTTCAGCCATATAATCTTATAGGAAGGTTGTAAAGAAAAGGTTAGTTATTTGAGGACAGCTCAAATTGCTAACCTTTTCTTTATGTATACTGTTTCAGAAAAAGGTCACAATAATAAAGTGTAGGCTAATAATTGGTGGAGGAAGCAGGACTACCACCTAATTTCCTAGCTTTAGCCAAGTTTTGAGGGAGAAGACTTACTGCTCACAAATAGCGAGATTAGTATTGATTTACGGAACGTTTGTTCTGTATAATGGTGATATATCGTATATAATTAGATTGCTAGATGTTTAAAAGTATAAATGTATAAACTGATATAATAAAAGAATAAAGTGAAATTAAGGAGAGTCCTACTGCCTATAAATAGTGTGATAAACAAATGTATATTCAACATTTCATATGAATAGTAGATAAAAAGGGACTGTGATACAATACATTTTTACACCTTACAATGTTGTAAGGTAGGTGTAAGAGAAATCGATGGGATATTCTTTTATAACAAGGTATTCTTAAATTAAGAGTTATATGCTGTGTGGAAAAGAGGTGTTCGAGATGAAAGAACGAGTATTATCTAGAGTGAATTATCATCAAAAAGTTGCATTAAATCCATTAACTAAATTTCTTTATAAAGCCATTATATTATTATTATTGTTAAGTTTTGCATTATTATTCGCTGGAAATGTAATGATTGAGCGAAGTGATATTAGTAAATTACATGTACCCGCTAAGTTAGAGGTGCCAGAATCATTAACAAACGCATTTATTGCGACGGAAGATAAAAGGTTTTATCATCATAACGGTTTAGACTATATAGCGATTATCAGGGCGTCTATTGAAAATATAAAAGCTGGTGGTGTTGTGCAAGGAGGAAGCACGATTACACAGCAGTTATCTAAAAATGCTTTCTTATCTAATGAACGTACATTTTCCCGTAAGTGGAAAGAAATTTTTTATACGAAAAAGATTGAACGTACATTCACAAAGGATGAGATATTAAAATTGTATGTAAGTAATATTTACTACGGAGAAGGCGCATGGGGGATTGAAAAAGCAGCAAACCTTTACTTCGGTAAAAAGGTGGATCAATTAACACTGGCTGAAAGTGCAATGATGGCTGCTATAGTAAAAGCACCGGCTTATTACTCACCTGCACAAAATTATGATAAAGCAGTTGAGAGACGGAATGTAGTTTTAAGGCTAATGGAGAAAGAAGGGTATATAAATCATGATGAATATGTGCAAGCAGTTAGTGAGAAATTAGTAATTCGCCATGATATAAAAACAGAGCAATCCATGTTAAAAAATGCCCGTGAAAAAGCAGTAAGTTAAAAGAAGTTCCTACATAGGAGCTTCTTTTTTAATAATTTGTGACAAAAGGCGACACAATATTGTCACAAATGTTGTATTTTTGTAATTTATGTGAGCGTGTTCATTGCGTGACCTATGTAAGTATTGATATTATGTGTATTGTGTACAATGATGTATACAGAATATGAAATTAAAGAGGAATGTATATGAAATCATCAAACAAACTCATGGCTCTTGGTATAGTTTTTTCTATCGCAGTATTGATTGTAATCGGGACGATTGTGTATAGCATCATAAATGACAAGAAAGATAAAGGGAATGAGATGTTTGCTTATTCTACGCAACAATCTTTAGGGAAAGATGATGCTCCAGTTAAGGTAGTTGAATTTGGAGACTTTAAATGTCCAGCTTGTCGTACTTGGGATGTAACAGTATTACCACGATTAAAAGAAGAGTATATTGATAAAGGTAAAGTGCAGTTATATTTTATTAACTTCCCGTTTATCGGAAAAGACTCTGATTTAGGTGCAGCTGCCGGTGAAGCAATTTATAAACAAGATCAAGATTCATTCTGGATTTTCTATGATGAGATTTATCAAAATCAAAAGAAAGATACGGAAGAATGGATTACAGAAGAATTACTTCTTAATATTGTGAAAGAAAAGCTTCCGAAAATTAATGTAGAACAGTTTAAAAAAGATTTACACAGTAAAGAAATGAAAGACAAAGTACGTAAAGATTCAGATCGTGCTCAAAAATTAAAAGTTCAAGGTGCTCCTTCAGTATATATAAATGGGAATCTTGCAAACCCTGATTTCGATAGTATGAAGAAGGCGATTGATAAAGAATTGAAAAAGTGATGAGGTATCTCATCACTTTTTCGACTTTTTTCGATAAATTTCTTGCTTCGATTTTTTTTACATGCTATACTACTTTACATAAGTTATTTCAATATCTTATATTTTTTTCATATTTGCGGGTGTAGTTTAGTGGTAAAACAAGAGCCTTCCAAGCTCTGGTCGAGAGTTCGATTCTCTTCACCCGCTCCAAATTTTATTTAATGTTTTTCTAATAAATTGTGATCAACGCAGTGTTTCGTTTCTAAGATAAACGAAGCATTGCGTTTTTTAATGTTTGAAAATCATAATTGTATGCGAAAATAGAAGTGAAGAATATTATTCCAAAAGTGAATTGATAACCAATATAGTCGTTACATAAGGGATGAATTCATCGGTGGAGGCGATTGAAAATGGACTTTGAACAATTAAAGCAAGATGTAATTGCGTATAGTAAAACGATTGGTATAGATAAAATAGGTTTTGCCAGTGCTTCACCATTTGAGGAATTAAAGCAGCGTCTAATCCAGCAACAACAATTGAATTATCAGTCTGGATTCGAAGAGCCTGATATAGAGAAGAGAACGAATCCACAGCTATTGTTACCTGGTGCGAAATCAATTATTGCGATTGCTTTAGCATACCCTTCAAAATTAAAAAATGCACCATTAAGTAAACGAGGGGAACGACGTGGGATTTTTTGCCGTGCTTCTTGGGGCCAAGATTATCACCTTGTTCTACGAGATCGTTTGCAAAAGTTAGAGGCGTATTTAATCGAAAAGCTGCCGGATATAGAAGTGAAATCAATGGTTGATACAGGGGAGCTAAGTGATCGAGCTGTTTCAGAGCGTGCCGGTATTGGATGGAGTGGTAAGAACTGCGCTATTATTACGCCGGAATTTGGTTCGTATGTATACTTAGGAGAAATGATTACGAATGTTCCATTCCCTCCTGATCGGCCAATAGAAGATCAATGTGGAAGTTGTACGAAATGTATTGATATTTGTCCTACAGGTGCTTTAGTACAAGGGGGGCAGTTGGACTCGAAGAAATGTATTGCATTTTTAACACAGACAAAAGGGTTTCTGCCTGAAGAATATCGCGATAAAATAGGAAACCGTATATATGGATGTGATACGTGTCAGACTGTTTGTCCGAAAAATAAAGGAATGGATTTTCATAACCATCCTGAAATGGAGCCTGACCCTGAGTTAGTTAAACCGTTATTAACACCACTTTTAACAATTAGTAATCGTGATTTTAAAGAGAAGTATGGAATTATGTCTGGTTCATGGAGAGGTAAAAAACCATTGCAACGAAATGCTATTTTAGCACTTGCACATTTTAAAGAAACAGCAGCAATTCCTGATTTAATCGGTGTTATGAAAGATGATCCAAGACCAGTACTTCGAGGAACAGCAGCATGGGCACTTGGGAAAATTGGTGGAGATGGAGTAGGAGAAGCGATTGAAAAAGCGATGGAACGTGAGAAAGATGAAGAGGTTCTTCATGAAATGAATCGTGGACTTGAATTGTTAGCACAGAAAAAAGAGTAGATAATATCTCCCTTTTTCATATTGTAATATGGGAGGGAGACGAAATGGTTGTAAAAGCGAATATTGAAAAGCAAGTGCAACAGTTTTTAGCATATATAACAGAGAAACGAACAGATGTAGATGGTATTGCAGTAGATTTGTTACAAATGGTACAGAGAAAGAAACAATTGTTTCAAAAGCGTAGTGCACATATAGTGAAAGCAACTGCAGATATTTCTTTCATTAGACAATTAAATAGTAATGAGCATCAAGAAATTGATTATCAAATACACTTGAAATATTTAATTAAGCATAAAGAATTATTTTATATCGAAGAGGAACAATTAAAACGACGAGTTTATTTAAAAAATAGTTGTATAATAGATGATTATGCTCTTGAAGTGTCAGAAGAAATAGGAATAGGTGAAACGTTAGAACGGGAAGTCACGAAAGAAAAATACGGTTCATATCAATATAATCGTTTAGAGGCAGTGAAATATGCAGAGCGTTGGTGGGATGATCGTAATTCTGCATACCGTAATTTTCCGGATAATTGTACAAATTTCATTTCACAATGTCTGCACACTGGAGAAGTACCAATGAATGGACATCCTAACATTCGTAAAGGGTGGTGGCAAAGGGGAAACCAGTGGAGTTGGAGCTGGGCTGTAGCACACTCTTTTTATTGGTATTTGTCAGGTGCTACAACAGGGCTTCGAGCAGAAGCAGTAGAAAGGCCAGAAGACCTTATTCTTGGCGATGTAATTGCGTATGATTTTGAGGATGATGGTAGGTGGAATCATACGACAATTGTAGTAGCAAAAGACGCAGATGGTATGCCGCTTGTAAATGCACATTCAGCGAATAGCCGCAGGCGTTATTGGAACTATGAAGATTCTAGTAAATATACACCACAAATGAAATATAAATTCTTTCATATTATTAATGGGTAGAGATTTTTCGTTCAAGTGGTATAATACGTAGTAGATAAAAAATAGAGGTGAATATCGCGTGGGAGTACATGTTGTTTTATATCAACCAGAAATTCCAGCAAATACAGGAAATATTGCACGTACTTGTGCAGCAACTGGAACAGAATTGCATTTGATTAGACCGCTTGGATTTTCAACGGATGACAAAATGTTAAAGCGTGCAGGATTAGATTATTGGCAGCACGTAAAAGTTACGTATTATGATTCAATCGAAGAATTTTATGAGAAAAATAAAGATGGTGAATTCTTTTATTTAACAAAGTATGGCGAGAAAGCTCATACAGCATTTGATTATAGCAAACGTGAGAAGGATTACTATTTCGTATTTGGAAGAGAAACAAATGGATTACCAGCTAATGTAATTGAAGAAAACTTCGATCATTGTTTACGTATTCCAATGACGGATAAAGTACGTTCATTAAATTTATCTAATACAGCAGCAATTTTAATTTATGAAGCGTTCCGTCAACAAAATTATCCAGGATTAGATTTAGAAATCGTTTATTAAAAGTCGCCATTTGGCGGCTTTTTTATTTTTAAAAAAATATGTAATCATACATTTTAAAAAAGGTACATATTCATATAGAATGAGATATATGAATAAAAATAGATAAGACGGGTTGAGATAAATATGAAGGAACAATATAATAATCAAAATACCTTTTTAAGTATGATAGATATGGATTTAGTAAGACAGGGATTGTTACATGCTATTCAAGATTTAGTGTTTATTGTGAAAGTTATTGATGATGAAACTTTTAAATATATTTATGTGAATAAAATAGGAATGAATCACGCCAGGCTAGGGAAAGAATGTTATGGGAAAACTTTTGCAGAAGTATTACCAGAAGATACGGCAAGGTTATTGCAAGGACAATATGCAAAAGTAATGAGAGAAGCGAGAGCAATTACATTTTGTGATGTAATTAGTTTGCCAACTGGTGATATACATTATGAATCTTCACTTAATCCAGTATGCGATGTAAATGGAACATGTCAGTTTATTATTTGTATTACTAGAGATATTACAGCACAGGTTAAGAAAAAAGTGGAAATAGAAGAAAAACAAATGTTATTTAAGTCATTACTAGAATATAATAATGATTCCATTATATCTGTAGACTCTATGGGAAGAATTACATATGCAAATCCAGCGACTTATGAAATTTTTGGGTATCGATATGAAGAGTTAAAGGACCAATTTATTTTTCAGTTTATAAATAAAGAATATGAAAAAACTTTTCAAATTATATTTAAAAATGCTTTACAGGGAAGAGCAAAACAAATTGTTGCAAAGAAATATATTCATAAAGAAGGATATGAACTTTATATTTCCGTGAGGACAATCCCCATTATTGTGAATAGTGAAATCGTCGGGGTGTACATTGTTACGAGGGATGTTACGAAGCAAGTATTAAATGAGATGAAAACAGAATATTTGGCTTACTTTGATCAGTTAACGGGGTTAATGAATAGAATATCATGTACAAATAAGCTAAATGAATTTTTAGCTGAGAATAAAGAATTCGCATTGGTTTTTATAGATTTGGATGAATTTCACCTTATTAATGATACATTTGGTCATAAAGAAGGGGATCAAGTCTTAAAAAAAGTTACTGAATGCTTACGAGACCTAAAAATAGAAGATATGCATTTATTTAGAGAACATGATGATCAATTTGTTATGTTAATAGAAAATATAACGAGAGAATACGTAGAGGAAGTTGCACAAACAATATTAAAAAAAATTAGTGGGCATTTTGTAATAGAAGAAGAGGATGTTTATTTGAGTGCATCAATTGGGATTGTAATGGCCCCAGAAGATGGAATGGATGAAAAAATACTTTTCCAAAGAGTCGACGCAGCTTTGGAAAATGCAAAGGAAAAAGGAAAAGGGTATTATCATTTTTATTGTAGTGGATTAGATTGTGAACGTGAACAAAGATTTATAATAGAAAATCAGTTACATCGTGCTATAGAAAAAAATGAATTTTCCCTATATTATCAACCTCAAATCAATATTGAAACGGGGAAGATAGCCAGTATGGAAGCCTTAATAAGGTGGGAGAATAAGGAGCTGGGTTTTGTCTCGCCCAATCAATTTATCCCACTTGCTGAAAGAACAGGGTTTATTATTAAACTTGATGAATGGGTAGTACATCAAGTTTGTGAACAGATACGTGAATGGTTAAATAAAGGATATGTGGTTGTACCAATCGCAGTTAATATTTCAGCTAAACATTTTCGCTCTATTACATTAATAGAGATGATTACACGTGCTTTAAATAAGTACAACGTTCCCCCTCATTTATTAGCAATAGAAGTTACAGAAGGGGCTCTTATACATAAAGATGTATCAAAAAGAGTGTTATTGCAGTTAAAGGAACAAAATTTAAAGATTCATTTAGATGACTTTGGAACGGGATATTCATCTTTAAGTTATTTAAAAACATATCCGATTGATACGTTAAAAATTGATCGTTCTTTTATGGAAGGTATATATAAAGATGAAAGAGATACGAATATTACGGCTGCAATTATTAATTTAGCACATACTCTAGGGTTAAATGTAATTGCAGAAGGAGTAGAAAAGGCGGAACAAATACAGTTTTTAAAGGAGAAAAATGTAAAAATAGCGCAAGGTTATTTTTATAATCGCCCTTTATCGATATACGATGTGGAAAATATTTATTTTAAATAGTGTATAAAAAACAAGAAAAAAAGTGATGTGCTGAAAAGCACATCACTTTTTTTGTGTACCTGGTTTATCGTTATAACCAGATGTGAAAATAGCTGTAAGAAATGTGAGGGATACACCTAAAATTAATAATAACTTCATACTAATTTCCTCCTTACTTTTTCGGTTTACGAATCCTATTTGTGAATCGAAATGTATGTAAGGTTCCTAGAAGAAAAGAATTTATTTACAATGAATAGCAGCGTGAAAACTTTAATACCTTTATTATACAGAATTTTCTTTGAATTTTGGAGAGAATTTTATAGCGCTATTATATATTTCGTTTTGATTTAAAGAATGTTTAAGGACATCCTAGCATACCTTTTATAATAATCCGATTGAACAAGGAGATGGGGGAGGAGCTATAATGGATATTTTAAAGAAAATTGAACAATATCGGGAAGCAGAAGAACGTTTACAATGGGAAGGTACGTTTGCGGAGTATTTGGAGCTTGTGAAAGAAAGACCATGGGTGGCTCAAACAGCACACTCTCGCATTTACAATATGATAAAAGATGCTGGAATTGAAGAAGTTGATGGTAGAAGAAAATATAACTTCTTTAGTAATCAGCTATTTGGATTAGAGGATGCTTTAGAACGCCTTGTGGAAGAATATTTTCATCCATCTGCAAAACGATTAGATGTTAGGAAACGTATTTTGTTATTAATGGGGCCTGTTAGTGGGGGGAAATCAACATTAGTTACGATGTTGAAACGAGGATTAGAAACATATTCACGAACAGATCGTGGAGCGATTTTTGCAATAAAAGGATGCCCAATGCATGAAGATCCACTTCATTTAATTCCACAGCATTTACGGAATGATTTCTTTGATGAATATGGAGTAAGGATTGAAGGGAATTTATCACCATTAAATGTTATGCGTTTAGAGCAAGAATATGGATCAAGAATTGAGGATGTAGTTGTAGAGCGTATTTTCTTCTCTGAAGATCGCCGTACAGGAATTGGTACATTTAGTCCTTCTGATCCAAAATCACAAGATATTGCCGATTTAACAGGTAGTCTAGACTTTTCTACAATTGCAGAATACGGTTCGGAATCAGATCCTCGTGCATATCGATTTGATGGAGAATTAAATAAGGCGAACCGCGGCATGATGGAATTCCAAGAGATGTTAAAATGTGATGAGAAATTTTTATGGCATTTACTATCGCTTACACAAGAAGGGAATTTTAAAGCAGGAAGATTTGCGCTTATTTCAGCAGATGAATTAATTGTAGCGCATACAAATGAAACGGAGTATCGTTCCTTCATAGCAAATAAGAAAAATGAAGCATTGCATTCACGAATTATTGTAATGCCGGTTCCATATAATTTACGGGTTAGTGAAGAAGAACATATTTATGAAAAAATGATTCGTGAAAGTGATGTGTCTAATGTTCATATTGCACCGCATACACTTCGCGTTGCGGCAATGTTCACTATTTTAACTCGTTTAAAAGATCCGAAGCGTCCGGATATTGATTCAATTAAAAAGATGCGTTTATATGATGGAGAAACGGTAGAAGGATATAATGCGATTGATGTAGAAGAATTGCAACGCGAATATCAAGATGAAGGTATGAAGGGGATTGATCCTCGTTATGTCATTAACCGAATTTCTTCTACAATTATTCGAAAAGAGGTACCATCTATTAATGCACTAGATGTACTTAGATCGCTAAAAGACGGGTTGGATCAGCATCCATCAATTAGTAATGAAGATCGAGAGCGCTATATGAATTTCATCTCATTAGCGAGAAAAGAATACGATGAAATTGCTAAGAAAGAAGTACAAAAAGCGTTTGTTTATTCATACGAAGAATCAGCTAAGACACTTATGGATAATTACTTAGATAACGTCGAAGCGTACTGCAATAAATCAAAATTACGTGATCCTTTAACGGGCGAAGAAATGAGCCCAGATGAAAAACTTATGCGTTCGATTGAAGAGCAAATTGGAATTTCAGAAAATGCTAAGAAAGCATTCCGTGAAGAAATTTTAATTCGAATTTCTGCTTATGCCCGTAAAGGAAAGCGCTTTGATTATAATTCACATGAACGTCTTCGTGAAGCGATTCAGAAAAAACTATTTGCTGATTTAAAAGATATAGTGAAAATTACAACATCAACGAAAACGCCAGATGAAAATCAGCTTAAGAAAATTAATGATGTTGTTGCACGCTTAATTGATGAGCATGGCTATAATTCTTCATCTGCGAATGAATTGTTACGATATGTAGGTAGTTTGTTAAATCGATAGTTTGATAACAAAACGCTGTCTCTTGTTCTTGGGACGGCGTTTTGTTATCTATTGATACTTGTAAAAAGTGTCATACCTTGTCCGAATATAATAAATTAAGATGCAATTTCATGAATTTATTGTCAATTATTTTTACAATATGCATATGATAGAGTAACCAACCATTCATACGAAAAAAGCCAACACAATACAATATGTTGCAAAGTGAAAATGTGTGCAACAATGCATTGTGTTTCTTTCTTATCAACGGCTGAATATTTCTTTCTAGTATGTGAGTGGCAAAATTTTGTTTAGGATGCTCGGAGTATTGTATGAAAAACGCTATATATGTTTATGGGATGATTTTCGATGGACAGTTACCTTTCAAATATTCTAGCTTGGCATATTACAGAACAAAATTTATAGATTGCTGTTCATAGAGGAAGACAATTACAGTAAGGAGGGAAAGGAATGGGCGAAGAAAACCAACCAAATTATACGATTTCACAGGAAAACTGGTCCCTCCATCGCAAAGGATATGACGACCAACAACGCCATCAAGAAAAAGTGCAGGAGGCAATCAAAAATAATTTACCAGACCTTGTAACAGAAGAAAGTATAGTTATGTCTAATGGCAAGGATGTTGTGAAAATACCGATTCGTTCTTTAGATGAATATAAGATTAGATACAATTATGATAAAAACAAACACGTTGGGCAAGGAAACGGTGACAGTAAAGTTGGTGATGTTGTTGCAAGAGATGGATCCGGTGGTCAAAAGCAGAAGGGACCAGGAAAAGGGCAAGGGGCAGGAGATGCAGCTGGAGAAGATTATTATGAAGCAGAAGTCTCAATTTTAGAATTGGAGCAAGCGTTTTTCAAAGAGTTAGAGCTGCCTAATTTAAAGAGAAAAGAAATGGATGAAAACCGGATTGAACATATTGAATTTAATGATATTAGAAAAACAGGATTATGGGGAAATATTGATAAGAAACGGACGATGATATCTGCATATAAACGAAATGCAATGCGTGGTAAAGCATCTTTCCATCCAATTCACCAAGAAGATTTAAAGTTCCGTACTTGGAATGAAGTGTTAAAGCCAGATTCAAAAGCCGTTGTATTAGCGATGATGGATACGAGTGGATCGATGGGGATATGGGAGAAGTATATGGCACGTAGCTTCTTTTTCTGGATGACAAGATTTTTACGCACAAAGTATGAAACCGTAGACATTGAGTTTATTGCTCACCATACGGAAGCAAAGGTCGTCACAGAAGAAGAGTTTTTCTCAAAAGGGGAAAGTGGTGGAACGATCTGTTCTTCTGTATACAAAAAAGCACTTGAGTTAATCGATAATAAATATTCACCAGACCGTTATAATATTTATCCATTCCATTTTTCAGACGGTGATAATTTAACTTCGGATAATGCTAGATGCGTAAAGCTTGTGGAAGAGTTGATGAAGAAGTGTAATATGTTTGGGTATGGGGAAGTGAATCAGTACAACCGCCACAGTACGCTTATGTCAGCATATAAAAATATTAAAGACGAGAATTTCAGATATTATATTTTAAAGCAAAAAGCAGATGTATTCCATGCGATGAAAAGCTTTTTTAAAGAAGAATCAGGAGAAAAAATGGCATAACCCCTTGTAAAGGGGTTGTTTTTTTGTAAACTTTTTATTTTTTTAGTTGACAATGATAATGAAAATCATTATCATTTATTCGAGAAATGATTACATTTCGATTTATATATTTTGGAGGAGATGTAAAGTTGAAAAAAACTAAAAGAAAACATATAAATGCGATGATTATCGCTGCGGCGTTATCGCTACCGTTTGCTGCGTATTCAACACCTGCTTTAGCAGCGGTAGCAATTGAGGCTAATAAAACGGGATATGCTTTAGAAGATGGTACATATGATGCTGTTATTAAAGCGTATAAAGATAAAACGAATGAAGAGTCTATGGCAGCTGTTTATATAAAAAATCCGAAATTAACAATTGAGAATGGGAAGAAAATTGTAACGGCAACGTTAAGTGATAGTGATTTCTTCAAATACTTGAAAACAGAAGATATTCATACTCCTGGTGTGTTTCATGATGTAAAAGTAATATCAGAAGATAAAAAGAAAAATGGAACGAAAGTGATTCAGTTTGAAGTAGGGGAATTAGGAAAGAGGTATAATATGCAAATGCATATTTATATTCCAACAATGGCCTATGATAATAAGTATCAAGTGCAATTTGAAGTAAATACATTGAGTTTAGAAGGCAATGTTCCAGAAGAACAAAAGGAAAATAAAGAGGATAAAGTGGATCAACAAGATGAAAGTGCAAATGTAATAGTTGATAAGAAATTACAACAGCATATTAATAAAAATAATTTAGAGAGAAAAAATATAAATGAACCTATAACGAAGGAAGATTTATTACAAATTAAAACATTATCCATATACTCAGGTGAGGGGATAAATGAAATAGCTGGTTTAGAATATATGACAAACTTAGAGAAGTTGACATTAAGAGAGTCTAATATAACAGACATATCTGTTATCTCGGGATTGAGACATTTGAAATATTTAGATTTATCCTCTAATCCAATTGAAAGCATTCAACCCGTTTCTAAGCTAGAGAATCTTGACATGCTCTTTTTAAGAGATAACAAAATTGCAGATCTTACACCGTTAAGTCAAATGAAAAAGATTAAAATATTAGATTTAATTGGTAATAATATAAAGGATCTTACACCATTATTTACAGTATTATCGTTAGAAGAAGTATACTTAGCAAATAATCAAATTAGTAATCTTTCGGGTATTGAGAAGTTAAAGAATGTGAATCTATTATGGATAGGAAATAATAAAATTAGTGATGTTGAGCCTATTAGTAAAATGAGTAATCTTATTGAACTAGAAATTGCTGATAGTGAAATAAAAGATATATCATCATTATCTAAATTAGTAAAAATACAAGTATTGAATTTAGAAGAGAATTATATCTCTGATATATCGCCACTGAGTAATTTAACAAATTTACATGAGATAAATCTTGGAGCGAATGAAATTTCTGACATAAAGTCTGTTGAGGAATTGGGTAAGCGAACTTCAATAGATATTCAAAGACAAAAAATCTTTTTAGATGAAGCAAGCGTAGATGAAGAAATAAAAATTCCAGTATACAATTTTAAAGGAGAGCCACTTCAAAATATTAAATTGAAAAGTGAGGGGGCTACGCTGAGTAACGGATTTATAAAATGGAATAGTCCTGGAGAAAAAATATATGAATTTAAACTAGATACGAATCCTGCTGAAAGTAAAATAAGATTTAATGGGACGGTTATACAAAGTATAGTTGAAAAACAAACAGAAAATAAAAATGTAATTCTTGATAAAAATTTACAACAACATATTAATAAAAAGAATTTTGGTAGAGAGAATCTAAATGCCCCTATAACAAAAGAAGATTTATTACAGATTAAAACATTAGAGATACTTAAAGAAAAAGGAAAAGAGATAAAAGATCTAACTGGTTTAGAATACATGACGAACTTAGAAAACCTCACTTTAGAAGGAGTAGGGTTGAAAAATATTGAGTTCATTTCAAACTTGAAACAATTGAAAGACGTGAATGTATCTCATAATAAAATTGAAGATATAACGCCGTTATCTTCACTGGAAAATTTACAGTGGTTAAACCTTGCGGATAATCATATTAAAGATGTATCAGTTCTTGGTTCAATGTTAGACCTACTAAGTTTAAAATTAGCTGGAAATGAGATTCGTGATGTAAGGCCGTTAATACAATTAGGTCAATGGTTTTCAATTGATGCCGGAAGACAAAAAATCATTTTAAATGAAGCGAAAGTAAATGAAGAAATTCAAGTTCCGGTATATGACTTAGAAGGAGAAACTATTGAGAATATTAAACTAACAAGTGAGGGTGGAACGTTTAATAACGGAGTAATGAAATGGAGTACTCCAGGTGAAAAGGTATATAAATTTGATTTAGATTCGGATGAAACTAGTATAAGCTTTAATGGAACAGTTATCCAGAATATAGTTGAAAAAGAAGAAGTGACAGAACCAACAAAAGAAGTTGAAGAAATAAAAGAAGAAGTAAAAGAGCCGGTAAAAGAAGTTGAAGAAATAAAAGAAGAAGTAAAAGAGCCGATAAAAGAAGTTGAAGAAACAAAAGAAGAAGTAAAAGAGCCGGTAAAAGAAATTGAAGAAACAAAAGAAGAAGTAAAAGAAGTTGAAGAAACAAAAGAAGAAGTAAAAGAGCCGGTAAAAGAAATTGAAGAAACAAAAGAAGAAGTAAAAGAGCCGGTAAAAGAAATTGAAGAAACAAAAGAAGAAGTAAAAGAGCCGATAAAAGAAGTTGAAGAAACAAAAGAAGAAGTAAAAGAGCCGGCGAAAGAAGTTGCAGGTACAAAAGAAGAGGTAAAAGAATCAGCAACTGGATTGGATCAAGAGCCAAAAGGGAATAATCAAGTTGGTCCAGTAAAAGTGGTAGGACAAGAGAGTGCGAAAGAAAAAGATTCAAATAAACAACATGCTAATAAGCAAGAGGAAAATCAGAAGTCTTTAGCAGCAACTGGTGGTCAAGCTAACACACCGACCTTACTTTCTGGATTAGCACTTGTTCTTTCAGCATTAAGTATGTTTGTATTTAGAAAGAGATTATTTAAGAAATAAATAACGTTTTATCTTATTATTATATAAAATAATTATATAAGTTTTTGAGAAGCCCTTATTATAACAATTTCATGTTGAAATATGCTTATGATAAGGGCTTTTTGAATAGGGGAAGGATATTAATACGAGGATGTTTCGATTGCTTAAATAATGGAGCAACTGTAGTGGCAACTGTAAGTCCCTTTCGTTCACTATATGTTCAAAATGTATGAAGAAATAATATGAAATATTGCATTTTATATCATTTCATCCAGATAATATGTTAATTTCTTGAATGGAATATATAAATAGGGGGCAATAATATGAACAAGCAATCAAAGATCAATAAAGTGTTGCTTAGTATTAGTACAATGGCGCTATCGCTCGGAGCAATTCAAACGAATGTATCAGCAGAAGAAAAGGTACCGTATAATGTATTGCATTCGAAACCAGTTGGAATTGAAAAACCAGTAGATGAGATCGGACACGCTTCTAAAGCTGAGGAAACATTATCATTTCAAGAACGTTTAAAAGTAGGAGATTTTTCACAGCGACCAGCATCTATTACGAAGAACTCGGCAGTAAAGCAAGCTAAAGAAAGCTATTCAATGGCTGATTTAAACAAAATGAATGATCAAGAATTAATTGAAACGTTAGGCAGTATTAAGTGGCACCAAATTACAGACTTATTCCAGTTTAATGAAGATGCAAAAGCCTTTTATAAAGATAACGGAAAAATGCAAGTAATTATAGACGAATTAGCTCATAGAGGTAGTACATTTACGAAAGATGATTCAAAAGGAATTCAAACGTTTACTGAGGTGTTACGTTCAGCTTTTTATCTTGCATTTTATAATAATGAATTAAGCGACTTAAATGAAAGAAGCTTCCAGGACAAATGTTTACCAGCGTTAAAAGCTATTGCGAAAAATCCCAACTTTAAGCTTGGAACAAATGAGCAAGATACAGTCGTATCTGCATATGGAAAATTAATTAGTAATGCATCAAGTGATGTTGAAACGGTGCAATACGCATCGAATATTTTAAAACAATATAATGATAATTTTAATGCATATGTAGACGATCGTATGAAAGGACAAGCTGTATACGATATGATGCAAGGCATTGATTATGATATACAATCTTACTTAAATGAGGCTCGTAAAGAAGCGAATGAAACGATGTGGTATGGAAAAGTAGATGGGTTTATTAATGAAATAAATCGTATTGCTCTTCTAAATGAAGTAACGCCAGAGAATAAATGGCTCGTTAATAATGGAATTTATTTTGCTAGTCGTTTAGGTAAGTTTCATAGTAATCCAAATAAAGGATTAGAGGTTGTTACACAGGCAATGCATATGTACCCACGTTTAAGTGAGCCGTATTTTGTTGCAGTAGAACAAATTACAACAAACTATAATGGGAAAGATTATAGCGGGAATACGGTAGATTTAGAGAAGATACGTAAAGAAGGAAAAGAGCAATACTTACCAAAAACGTATACATTCGATGATGGATCTATTGTATTTAAAACTGGGGATAAAGTGTCAGAAGAAAAAATCAAGAGATTATATTGGGCTGCGAAGGAAGTAAAAGCGCAATATCACCGTGTGATCGGAAATGACAAAGCTTTAGAACAAGGTAATGCAGACGACGTATTAACGATAGTAATCTATAACACTCCAGACGAATACCAGTTAAATAGACAATTGTATGGATATGAAACAAACAACGGTGGAATTTATATTGAAGAGACAGGGACATTCTTTACATATGAGCGTACGCCAGAGCAAAGTATTTATAGTTTAGAAGAGTTATTCCGTCATGAGTTTACTCATTATCTTCAAGGGAGATATGAAGTTCCCGGTTTATTTGGAAGAGGAGATATGTATCAAAATGAAAGATTAACTTGGTTCCAAGAAGGGAATGCAGAATTTTTCGCAGGATCTACTCGTACAAATAACGTTGTACCAAGAAAGAGCATCATTAGTGGATTATCATCTGATCCTGCAAGTCGTTATACAGCAGAGCGTACACTATTTGCTAAATATGGTTCTTGGGATTTCTATAACTACTCGTTCGCATTGCAGTCTTACTTATATACTCATCAATTTGAAACGTTTGATAAAATTCAAGATTTAATTCGTGCGAATGATGTGGGAAATTATGATACGTATCGTGAGACTTTAAGTAAAGATTCTAAGTTAAATAAAGAGTATCAAGAGTATATGCAGCAGTTAATTGATAATCAAGATAAGTACAATGTGCCGGAAGTAGCAGATGATTATTTAGCTGAACATGCACCAAAAGCACTAACAGAAGTGAAGAAAGAAATTAGTGAAACGTTGTCTATGAAAGATACAAAAATGACAAAGCATACATCTCAATTCTTTAATACATTTACATTAGAAGGCACATTTACAGGTAGTGTAACAAAAGGTGAGTCAGAAGACTGGAAAGCAATGAGTAAAAGAGTAAATGAGGCTTTAGAACAATTGACGCAAAAAGAATGGAGTGGCTACAAAACGGTTACAGCATATTTCGTCAATTACCGTGTGAATAGCTCTAATCAATTTGAATATGATGTAGTCTTCCACGGTATCGCAAAAGATGACGGAGAAAATAAAGCTCCGACGGTTAATGTAAACGGACCTTATAACGGGCTTGTAAAAGAAGGAATTCAATTCAAAAGTGATGGGTCAAACGATGAAGATGGAAAAATCGTTTCTTATTTATGGGACTTCGGGGATGGAAGTACAAGTACAGAAGTTAATCCAGTACATGCATATGAAAGAGAAGGAACTTATAAAGTAGCGTTAAGAGTAAAAGATGATAAAGGTAAAGAGAGCAGAAATGAAACAACTGTTACGATTAAAGATGGGAGTTTAACAGAATCTGAACCAAATAATCGTTCAGAGGAAGCAAATCGTATTGGGTTAAACACTACTATAAAAGGTAGCCTTATCGGTGGGGATCATACCGATGTTTATACATTTAATGTCGCATCAGCGAAAGATATCGATATTTCTGTTTTAAATGAGTATGGAATCGGGATGACATGGGTACTTCACCATGAATCAGATATGCAAAATTACGCAGCTTACGGTCAAGCTAATGGAAATCATATAGAAGCAAAATTTAATGCAAAACCAGGTAAGTATTACTTGTATGTATATAAATATGATAATGGCGATGGAACGTACGCATTATCAGTAAAATAAGTGCTTTTCCAATGTATGTTTAACTTTACTTTTTGTGGAAAACAGTATATTATATAGATATACAATATATCGGTTATTTACTAGGAGGAGCCTGTCACAATAGGTTTCTCCTGTTCTTTTTTAGAGACCTGTCTTACAGGTTTTTCTTTAAAAATTAAATAACTGAAAATTAAGATTAATATTTTTTGAAAGAGGTGGGGCATACACATAACAAAAAAGGGATTGTTTAAGAAAGGGGGATAAGAAATGGTCTTGTTTGGTTATCCACTTGAAACAATTTATTTATACGGATTTATAATTGCAACTATACTTACTGTCATTTATATCTTCTTTGGAGATATATTTGAATCAATATTTAGCTTTGGTGGAGGATCTGTATCCGTTGTAACGTTGCTACTTAGTTTTTTCGCCATGTTATGTGGACTTAGTTATATAGGAGAATATTTATATTCTTATAATAGTCTCGTTATTTTCGGATCCTCATTTGCTATATCTTTTATCGGTGTTTTCATAATGAAAATACTAATTTTAAAACCAATTGCAGAAGCGGAACAAAATACTGTGCAACGTATGGATGAATTCATTGGTTGCAAGGGGGAAGTCATTACGACAATTCCTACAGAAGGATTTGGAGAAGTATTAATCTCATCCCAATTTGGAAGTAATGCAATACCAGCGAAAACAATTGGAAAAAAAGATATTTCACAAGGAACCGAGGTCATTATTGAAGGAGTTCAAGATGGTGTTTTGCTTGTACAAAACATCGCTTATTCTTTAAAGAAACCAAAATTATAAGGGGGAATTTATATGACGATTCCATTAATTATCGGTGGAATTTTACTCGCAATTTTACTTTTACTCATTTTAGTATTTATTACGAAGTATCGTACAGTTGGCCCGGACGAAGCATTAATTGTAACAGGGAACTGGCTTGGTGGTGGAAAGAATGTCGTTACCACTGATGATGGAAAGAAGATTAAGATTATCCGCGGTGGTGGTACTTTCGTTGTTCCAATTATGCAACGGGCAGAACTTCTTAGCTTATTAAACTACAAATTAGAAGTTGGAACACGTGATACGTATACGAAACAAGGTGTACCGATTACAGTAAACGGTGTTTCTATTATTAAAGTAGGATCGACAATTGAAGAAGTTTCTACAGCGGCTGAACAATATTTAGGAAAAGAAACGGAAGAGTTAAAAGTAGAAGCAAAAGAAGTTTTAGAAGGGCATCTACGTGCTATTTTATCTTCTATGACAGTAGAAGATGCTTATAGTAATAGAGAGCAATTCGCACAAAAGGTGCATGAAGTGGCTTCTACTGATTTGAAGAAGATGGGACTTCGCATCGTTTCCTTTACAATTAAAGAAATAATGGATAAAAACGGTTACTTAGATGCACTTGGTCAGCCGCAAATTGCAATGGTTAAGCGTGATGCAACAGTTGCGAATGCAGAGCGTGAAAAAGAGGCACGAATTGAAAAAGCTCGTGCTGAGAAAGAAGCAAAAGAAGCAGAATATCAACGTGATGCACAAATCGCTGAAGCTGAAAAACATAAGGAATTAAAAGTACAATCTTATAAGAGGGACCAAGAACAAGCTCGTGCAGATGCAGATCTTTCTTACGAATTACAACAAGCGAAAGCGCAACAAGGTGTTACAGAAGAGCAAATGCGAGTTAAAATCATTGAGCGTGAAAAGCAAATTGAGTTAGAAGAAAAAGAGATTGCGCGTCGTGAAAAGCAATACGATGCAGAAGTAAAGAAAAAGGCAGATGCAGATCGCTATGCTGTTGAACAATCAGCTGAAGCGGAAAAAGTAAAACAAATGAAAAAAGCAGATGCGGATCAATATAAAATTGAAGCAGAAGCAAGAGCACGTGCAGAAGAAGTTCGTGTAGAAGGTTTAGCAAAAGCAGAAATTGAAAAAGCACAAGGTCAGGCAAAGGCAGAAGTACAAAAGGCGCAAGGTACAGCGGAAGCAGATGTTATTAGGTTAAAAGGTTTAGCAGAAGCAGAAGCGAAACAAAAAATTGCAGAAGCATTTGAATTATATGGGCAAGCCGCGATTATGGATATGGTTCTTAAAATGCTTCCAAGTTATGCGAAAGAAATTGCGAGTCCGCTTAGCAACATTGATAAAATTACAGTCGTTGATACAGGCGGTGGTGGAAAGAATAGCGGTGCCGGAAAAGTTGCAGGGTATGCGACTGATTTAATGGCAACAATGCAGGAAACACTAAAAGCTTCTTCTGGTATTGATTTAAAAGAGTTATTAGAAGGGTTTGCAGGAAAAGGGGCAGTACAACAATTAGCAAATGATAAACCTGTTGTATCTGTAGTAGAAGATAAGGAAAAAGAAGTAGAAAAAACTAAAGAATAGTAAGATGGAAAGAACCTCTAGTAAGTGGGATACTAGAGGTTCTTCTGTGAATTATAATATTTCGAATAATATACATTTTTATACATTGTTTTAATTATTAAATTTTTATAGAATGAAGTATGTATGCAATAATCTTTTAAATTTAGAAAGATGAGTAAAGAGAAATAAAGAGTCTCATTAACGTATTTATATCTTATAATTTTTATAAATAGATTAATTGTAAGTTATTGCATGTAAAACGGTATGAAGGGGTAGGAATATGTTTCAAAGGAAATTAAGGAGTAGTAGTTTAAAAACAAAGTTACTTGTGTCATTTATTATTATTTTAATTCTTCCAAGTATTGTAATTGGTTGGACGTCTTATCAGCAGGCGAAAACAAATTTTAATGAAACGATTTTAAAATCGGCGAAAGATAACGTGAAGGTTTTAAATAATGTAATTAATAAAGAGTTAGATAGTAAGAAAGTAGACGCAGCATATTTTACAAAATTATTCACTGGAGCGAGTTATCAAGCAGATCAGCTTCAAAACGTGCAAAATAAATTAGAAGAATATAATAAATTACATCCAGAAATGGAAGCAATATATACTGGATCTAGTAATGGGCAATTTATTCAATCACCGGCAATTCAAATGCCAGAAGGGTATAATCCGGCAGAAAGAGATTGGTATAAAGAGGCAGTGAAAAAAAGTGGAGAAGTAATTATTACGGCTCCATATAAATCAAAAACGACAGGAAATATTGTTGTTACAATAGCAAAACAAAATGAGGATAAAAGTGGTGTTCTCGGTATTGATTTAATTATAAATGATATTGTAAATACTTCGAAAATGGTTAATATCGGTAAAGAAGGGTATGTTGCAATTTTTGATCAGGATAAAAATGTAGTAGCACATCCAATGCTGAAGCCAGGGGAAAAGGTAGAAGAGAAACTTGAAAAGGAACTGTATAAACAAGAAACAGGTGATTTTCAATTTTCATTAGATGGCGAGGATCGCAATATCACTTTTAAAACAAATAAGCAAACCGGATGGAAAATAGCAGGAATTATGCCTTCAAAAGAAATAATTGAAGCGGCTGAACCTATTTTCTATAAAACATTAACTGTTATTGGTATCTCATTAATAATTGGTGGGATTGTAATTTACTTCATAATCGCATCTATTATTAAACCGTTAAAACAACTTGTTATATCAGCGAGGAAAATTAGCGAAGGTGACTTAACGGAGTCAATTACTGTTCGTTCAAGAGATGAAATTGGTCAGTTAGGTGAAAGCTTTAATGAGATGGCGGCATCATTACATGATGTAATTTCAAATATTAATACTTCAGCTGGTCATGTAGCAGCTTCTTCGGAAGAATTAACAGCTAGTATGAAGCAAGCAAGTGAAGCGACGGAACAAATTACAAGGGCGATGGAACAAGTATCGAGTGGGGCAGAAATACAAACGCGGGAAGTTGAAGAAGGAGCGACTTTGTTAGAAGAAGTTACAGAAGGAATTCAGCGTGTTGCGGATAGCTCTTCATTAGTGTCCACAGCATCTATGTATACGAAGCAAAAAGCTGAAGATGGTGGAAAGTTAGTTGAACAAACTGTGAATCAAATGCAATTAATTCATGAATCTGTGTCACAGTCAGACAAAGTCATTTCTTTATTAGATGATAAGTCGAAGCAAATTGGAGCTATTCTAGAAGTGATTCAACATATTGCACAGCAGACAAACTTATTAGCATTAAATGCTGCAATTGAGGCTGCAAGAGCTGGAGAGCAAGGAAGAGGTTTTGCAATTGTAGCAGATGAAGTACGTAAACTAGCGGAACAATCGGGACAGTCTTCTACGGAAATTGGAAAGTTAGTGAAAGAGATACAATTTGATATAAAAGAAACTGTAAGTTCTATGAATCAAGTTGGGACAGAGGTACAATCAGGGCTTGTAGTTGCAAATGAGGCGAAGCAAAGCTTTGTAGAAATATTGAAATCTACAAATGATACAGTTGTACAAATTGATAGTATGGTAGATGTAGCGAAGCGAATGACGATAGATACAAAACAAGTAAGTGCATCTATTAATGAAATTGCAGCAACGATTGAAGAAAATGCAGCAAGCGTTCAAAATATTGCTGGCTCCTCTGAAGAACAAGTAGCTTCAGTAGAAGAAATAAATTCAGCAGCAGTTCACTTATCGCGAATGGCTGAAGAATTACAAGAGATGATTGGTAAATTTAAAGTGTAATAACAAGCATTAAGAAACGAGGTAGTAATTTTACTTCGTTTCTTTTTTTATCCCGCTATTTGTGGGCAGTAAAACTCCCACCTCATAATTCGGCTGGAGCAAAGAAGTTAGGTGGGAGTCGGGCGGCCCGTAGATGCCCGATTGGTGAAGGCTAATAATCAGTGGGGGATGAACAAAACCCCCACTGATTAAAGTTTCACTTTATGAAGATAAAGATAAAGAAATATATAGTAACCGTGTTATGATAAAAGGTGATAATTAAAAAGACTGTATTTTCTTTAAATTCTATCTTTAGCCATGTTAGGGGAATGATTTTGAAATTGAAGAAATTGAAACTACAACCGAGAATTACATTAACTATTAGTACACTTATTCTTGCTGTGCTTTTGTTAACGAGTTATTTATTTTACTACATATTATCTGAAACGGTAGAAGACCAAATCGGAAAAAGAGCGTTGCATGTTGCGAAAACAGTTGCTGCTATACCGGAAATCCAGGAAGCTTTTCAAAAAGAAAATCCAGCTTCTATTATTCAGCCAATTGCAGAAAAAATTCGAATCGAAACAGATGCTGACTTTATTGTAGTTGGAAATAAAGATGGTATTCGTTATGCACATCCTAAGCGAGATAAAATAGGAGAAGCTATGGTGGGCGGAGATAACAAAGGGGTTCTATTAGAAGGGAAATCTTACGTTTCGAAAGCAACGGGATCATTAGGGCCTTCACTACGCGGAAAAGTCCCGATTCGTAATCAGGATAATGAAATTATTGGTGTAGTATCTGTTGGTTTTTCAATGGATGATATTCATGGAGCGATAGAAGTGTATGGAAAGCGTGTGTTTTGGATTACAATAACAGGTCTGTTAATTGGGATAATGGGCTCTGTATATTTAGCAAAAAGTATTAAGCGGATGATGTTTGGAATGGAGCCAGAAGAAATTTCATCTTTATACGAGGAGCATAGTACAGTTATTCAATCTGTACGTGAAGGGATTGTAGTAATCGATAAAAATGGAATGGTTAGTTTAGTAAATCAAGCGGCATACGATATCCTTTCTTTAGATAAACAACAAAATATAATGGGAGAATTTATTTTAGATGTTATTCCTAATTCATCGATACTGGATGTGCTTCAAACCGGAGAAGAACAATTTGATCGCCAATTAAATATAAAAGGGCAGGATGTTATTGCCAATCGCCTACCTATTAAAGTTAATAATAAAGTAACTGGTGTAGTATCCAGCTTGCGCTTGAAATCTGAGATGGATCAATTAACAGCGGAATTATCTCAAACACGGCAGTATACAGAGGCATTGCGGGCGCAAACGCACGAATATAACAACTTATTGTATACGCTTTCAGGGCTTATTCAATTAGAGTCTTATGAAGATGCTTTAGAGCTTATTCATAAGGAAACGGCAGTATATCAAGAGTTCGTTCAATTTATTATGAAACGAATTCAAAATCCATGGTTAGGTGGGATTTTAATTGGATTTTATAATAGGGCGCGAGAGTTGAAGATTGATTTTATGTTAGATCGGGAAAGTAGTTTAGAAGAGTTAAGTCCGCATATTGAGAGTAATTACGTTGTTTCTATTTTAGGGAATTTGATCACGAATGCATTTGAAGCAATTGAAAGAAATCAAGATCATGATAAGAAAGTAAGAATGTTTGTAACAGACATTGGGGAAGAAATATTAATTGAAGTAGAAGATTCAGGACAAGGTGTTCATGATGAAATAATTACAAGTATATTCTATAAAGGTTTTTCGACGAAAGTGGGCGAAAAACGTGGGTATGGATTAGCAAAAGTGAAAGAGTTAGTAGAAGATTTAAACGGGAGTATTGCGATTGAAAAAGGGGATTTAGGTGGTGCTTTATTTATCATTGCATTACCGAAAGAGAGAGGCGAATTGTAATGAATGAGGGGATTGAAGTATTAATTGTAGAAGATGATATTCGGATTGCGGAAATTCATCGTCGTTTTACTGAAAAAATTGAGGGGTTTAAAGTAATTGGAACAGCAACGACTGGAGAACAGGCGAAGGAATGGTTAGAATTTGTAAAGCCACAACTCGTTTTATTAGATGTATATTTACCTGACATGCAAGGGACAGAACTCGTCACATATATTAGGCATAATTTGCATGATACAGATATTATTATGATCACAGCCGCATCAGAGACGGATGTAGTGCGGCATGCTTTACGAGGCGGGGTAACAGATTATATCGTAAAGCCTCTTACATTTGATCGGTTTAAAACAAGTTTAGAAAGTTATCAAAAGAAGATTACGAAGTTAAAGAAAAATGCTCAATTATCTTCAGAACAGATTGAACATCTATGGTCCCAAAGAGGGGTACAGGCAAATCCAATAGAATATGCGCCAAAAGGAATCGACCCTTTAACGTTAGCAAAAATAAAAAAGCATATGCTAACTATTAATGAAGAGGGAATTACTGCAGAGATACTAAGTTCAATGGTAGGTGTAAGCCGATCAACTGCGAGGCGTTATTTAGAGTATTTGATCTCTGGAAAGAAAGTGCATGCGGAGCTTATATATGGAAGTGTGGGAAGGCCAGAAAGAAGGTATTTCCGCGTTTCTTCATAGGGGATTTTTACAACAATAAAAACAGTAGAGGATTATTACATTTCCTCTACTGTTTTTTCTAGTTTCATCTTATATTGGAATAATTCCAATTACAATTCCAGTAATCAACATAACCATTGTCGTTCCAACAGCCCAAAGTAAAGTGAATCGTTGGTGTTCACCAAAATCAACCTTGGCCATTCCGACTAATAAATAAGTGGAAGCCACGAGGGGACTCAGTAAGTGAACAGGTTGACCGAGTAACGAAGCACGTCCCATTTCTGCTGCACTAATTCCGTAAGCAGCGGCAGCTTTTGTTAAAATAGGTAGTACACCGAAGTAAAAAGCATCATTGGACATGAAAAATGTGAACGGCATACTAAGAAGAGCTGTAATAATTGGTAGTTGTGGTCCAAGAGCATCTGGTATAAGAGTCACTACACTTTGAGCCATTGCATCTACCATTTTTGTCCCTGATAGAATACCAGTGAAAATTCCAGCGGCAAATACGAGAGAAACAACCGCTAATACGTTTCCAGCGTGAGAAGCAATACGTTCTTTTTGTTGTTCCAAGCTTGGATAATTAATCATCACCGCAATAGCAAAAGCGACTGTAAATAACACAGGTAACGGCATAATTTCTAGTATGAGACAGACGAGTAGGGCAACAGTTAATAAAAAGTTAATCCATAGTAGTTTCGGGCGTTTATGTATTTCAGCTTCGACTGTCGCAGCTTGCTCATCCATTGTTTGCATGTGTTTTAAATATTGGACATCCATAATTCCTAAACGTTTTCTTTCTTTTTTTCCAAGATAGTAGGCAACGAAAACTACCCAAATTGCACCAGCAATCATTCCTGGTATAAGTGGTGTGAAGAGCTCTGATGCATCAAGTCCAAGAGCACTCATAACCCGAGCAGTTGGTCCACCCCAAGGTGTAAGATTGGTAACACCTGCCCCTAACATAACAACCCCAGCTAATATAAGTGGATTCATCCCAAGACGTTTATATAATGGATACATTGCGGAAACTGTAATCATATATGTTGTTGTTCCGTCACCATCTAATGAAACGATAATAGTAAGAATAGCTGTACCAACAACAATTTTTAAAGGATCACCTTTTACAAATTTTAAAATTTTACTAATAACAGGATCGAATAAACCGCTATCAATCATAATTCCGAAATATAAAATGGCGAACATAAGCATAATACCAGTAGGTGCTAGCTTTTGAATTCCTTCTAACATCATCGGGCCCATATTGGCATAAAAGCCACCAATTAATGCGAAAATAATTGGAACTAATATTAATGCTACTAATGCAGACATACGTTTCGTCATAATCAAAAACATAAAGACAAATACCATTGTAAATCCGAGTAATGCTAACATGTAATCTCCCCCTCCAAAAAAAATGATTACGCTTTCAAAATAAAATAAAAATTCAGATAAAAGGTTTTTTGTTTATAATAAAAGGTTCAATTGGAATGGTAAATAATTTGAAAAATAACATCATTAGAAGCATAATCTTTATTTTGATCATTTTGTTCACAGGGTAATTTTGAATTTTTAAAAAGATAAATGCCTGTATGCAAGAATGGTAGAATAAGATGGAAATAGCGAAGCGTGAAGTAGGGAGTAGATTTTGAATGCAAACAAGAATAGAAGAAATTTATAGTTCGTGTAAAGGAAAAGTAGAGGAGATTTTTATTAATGAATCCTCTTACGTATATGAATGGGAAAAATTAATGATGATTCGAAAGCACGATGGTGAGCTTGAGAAAATCGGGGTAGGGATCAGTGGGAATATAAGGTTAGTAAATGTAGAAGTTGGACAAAACATTGATACGGACACATTATTAGTTAAGTTAGAAGATGATTTATTAATTACTGGTTGTGAATGATGAGAGATGTGTAGAAGTAACTGCACATCTCTTTTTTGTTCCATATATTACAAAAAGAACATTGTTTTTTCACAAATCTCACACAACCTTTTGGTATTCTTTTCGTGGAGTATACGGTTTCTAGGGAGGAATATTGATGAAAGTAAAATATGTCGTACTTGTTATATGTTTATGTTTCATATTTACGATAGTAGGATGTGGGAAAAAAGAACTAACAGCTGTTGCGATTAATGAGAAAAATGATAAGTGTGACATTTGCCAAATTGGGGTAATTGATAATCAATTCGCAACCGAAATTATTTTAGAAAATGGAAAAGCGTTAAAGTTTGATGATATTGGTTGCATGTATAAATGGATGGAGATTAATTCAGGTGAAAAGACGAAAGAAAAATTTGTTCGAGATTATGATTCGAAAGATTGGGTTTCGTTAGAAGATGCTACTTACGTATATGATAAAACAATAACGACACCGATGGCTTATAATGTCATTTCATTTAAAAATAAAAAAGATGCAGAGAGTTTTGTATCTAACTATAAGGGGAAAGTTCTTTCGTATAAAGAGTTATCAGAGCATAAATGGGAAATGAATAAAGAGATGATGGGAAAACCGAAAACGGGGAATCACGATGGGCATCATTAATAATAGAAAAAGGCAACTATATAGTTGTCTTTTTCTATTATTACTCAGGTGCAAATATAGAAAAGGTGTAAAAATTTTAGAAGAACGGTTACAATGGAATATAGTAACCTAAAGCAATCATTTACCCCGCATTAACGGGCAGTAAAACTCCCACCTCAAAATGTGGCTGGAGCGAAGAAGTTAGGTGGGAGATCAACTGCCCGTAAATGCCCGATTGGTTCAACTAATAATCAGTGGGGGATGAACAACCCCCACTGATTAAAGTTTCACTTTATGTACTTTTTAGAAATGTATACAAATGCGGTAAAAACGTGCTAAACTAATTGCTTCATAATGTTAATGATGAGGCCATCAGGCGTATCATTCCAATAGGTTGAGAAACATAGTATAAGTTTAAGATAATCCGATTAAAGAAGGAATCTAAAGGGCTTATGGATAAATGTACTCAAGAAGAGTTATTGTATGTGATGGAGGAATGGTTAAGAAAACATTATCTTTCATAGGAGCTGTAGTTGTGAGAAAACAAAAAATTTTATTATGTATGTTATTAGGACTTTTAATGACGGTAGTGGCTTGCGATAAGCAAGAAGAGCCAGAATCAAAACCGGTTCATGTGAAAAACGAAAAGAAAAAAGAAAAGCATAAAGAACAGGAAGAATCTAAAGAAGAAAAAAGTATAAATTTAATGGACAAACAGTTGCTACTTTCTGCGACGCTTGGAGACACAGAAACAGCTATGAAGCTGATCCAAGATGGAGCGAATATCAATGTAGAAGGTGACAACGGAGAAACGCCTGTCCTTGCAGCGACGTATCAAAATCATGTAGAGACAGTTAAAGCATTAATTGATGCGGGTGCTGATATTGAAATTCAAGACGAAAAACAAAGCAATCCATTTCTTTATGCAAGTAGAGAAGGATATACGGATATTGTAAAAGTATTAATTAATGCAGGAGTTAATACGAAGGAAACGACTAAGTCAGGTGGAACAGCACTTATTTCTGCATCTGAGCGTGGCCATGTAGAGGTTGTTAAAGAATTATTAGAGCATACAGATATTGATGTGAATTATAAGAATGAACGTGGTGGAACAGCTTTATTAGACGCAATTGTATTAGGAAATGGTAGTGAAAGTCATAAGAAAGTAATTCAAATGCTTATTGACCACGGGGCAGATGTAAATATGGCCAATAAGGAAAATATTACGCCGCTGCAATATGCTGAAAAAAGAGATTTTAAAGATATTGCGAATACGTTGAGGATAGCTGGAGCGAATGAAGTAGTACAGCCGCAACCACAACCACAACTGGCGGAATAACAAGCTGAAGAAATAGAAAGTACGAAATAATCCCATTTAGATAGGCAGAATGAAGAAGTCATTTAGTATGATGGATTCAGTAATGTGTATTTAAATGGGATTTTTGTTTTGAACATGAAAAATAGAGTATGAATGGATAGATAGTATAAATAAGAAAAACGTATTCCACTGTATAGTACTTCTTGGGATAATTGTGCTTCACAAGCAGTGGCGAGAAAACTAAAACTCATTAGCTATGGAATGAATTTACATATTGATTGAATTTTAAACATTGTTGTGTTCTGTTGGGGTTTATTCGTATATCTAGATTAATGTAAAAGTAATATAGTGAATATTAACATTCGATTAACATCTAATTAACAATTTATCAAAACTGACTTAATAAATGCGTAATATAGTAAAGGTAACAAAATAACTAGGGTAGAGAACATTTGAGAACACCCGCTTACATATAACGTGCCGCTTTCTTAAGTGTGCTCTATTCCCTAGAGTTCAAATAAGGAGAAAGGTGTTCTATGTAAGTAGGTGTTTTTAGTTTGGATAAAAATAGAAAAGCTAGGTGGAATAAATGTTTAAAGAACCTTATATTGCAATGATAAAGGATTGGGAAGGGTACAAAACATACAAAAAATTACCGAAAACAGTTTTTCTTATGACTGGTTCAATGCTGGAGTTACCAGAGCGTGTATATGAACTACAGAAACATGGACACGATGTATTTCTTCATTGTGATTTTATACAAGGCTTAAATACGAACACAGAGGAAGCACTTTTATATATTCAAGATGTTATCGGAGCACAAGGTATTATTTCGACAAAGGGATCGACAATTCGAAATGCCAATAAAATTGGATTGAAAACGATTCAACGCATTTTTATTGTTGATACTTTATCTCTTACAAAATCAATTGAAAATTGTAAAACGACTAAACCGAATGCAGTAGAGATTATGCCTGGCATTATGCCTTCTATTATTAAACAGCTAGCGGAGGAAATAAAATTCCCTATTATTGCAGGTGGGCTGATTCAAACGCGAGAGGATGCAGAAATCGCAATTCGTGCAGGAGCAAGTGCAATTTCAACGAGTCATTATGAAGTATGGATACAAGAAGAAAAAAGGAGTGCAACCTTGTGATTGAATTGAAAAATGTTTCAAAGGTATATAAAAATGCGGAAGAGACAGCAGTTAAAGACGTATCAGTTCATATTAAAAGAGGAGAATTTTTTGTTTTAGTTGGACCTTCGGGATGTGGAAAAAGTACATTATTACGAATGCTGGCTGGTTTAGAAGAAATTTCTTCGGGAGATTTAATGATTAATGAACATGTTGCAAATGATTTAGAGCCGAAAGACCGTAATCTATCAATGGTATTTCAAAATTATGCGTTATACCCACATTTATCTGTAGAAGAAAATATTTTATTTGGACTTAAGGTAAGAAAAGTACAGAAAGAAGAACGACAAAAACGATTGATGGAAGCTGTTGAGATGGTAGGGTTGAAGGAATATGTCAAAATGAAGCCTGGGCAACTATCAGGTGGGCAAAGACAGCGTGTTGCACTTGCTAGGGCCATCGTCAGTCAAGCACCGATTTGTTTAATGGATGAACCACTTTCGAATTTAGATGCGAAATTACGTGCACAGATGAGGATTGAAATTAGAGAAATTCAGCAACGATTAGGAATTACGATGATTTACGTTACTCACGATCAAATAGAAGCAATGACTATGGGAGATCGTATTATGGTTTTAAATAAAGGAACTATACAACAAGTTGGAACACCGCTTGATATATATAACGAACCAGCAAATGAATTTGTTGCAAGTTTTATAGGTTCGCCTTCTATGAATATAAATGATGGGGAAGTGGATAAAGAAAAAGGCATATTACATATAGGTCAATTGCAAATTCCATTTTCTATTGGACAGTTAAAGCAATTACCAGAAGGAATAATTCGAATCGGCATGCGTCCTGAGCATATTGCATTGTCTGAGGAAGGACAAGAAGTTACGCTGCAATCTGTAGAAGTATTAGGGAATGAATCTATATTAAACTTTGCGGTAAATGGAACAACTTGGAGTGCGAAAGTCATCGGACAGTTACTCCTGAACAAAGGTGACAAAGTAAAATTATTATTCTCGCAAGAAAAACTATGCTTCTTTCACCAAAATACGAATGAAAGATTAAAAGTGGTAGCTGAAGAAGAGTTGAAAGTGGTGGCGAAATAATGATTGAAGTAGGTAAGTTACCAGTTCAAACAACAGTGTCAAAAAAGAAGAGTTTATGGGGCAGAACGAAAGATTTAAGAATAGGATTATTGTTTTTGGCGCCATCTATTTTGTTATTTTCAATTTTTCTTTTCTATCCATTGTTTAGGACGATCTACTATAGCTTTTATTTAACAGATATACACGGAGAAGCTAATCTTTTCGTTGGCTTAGAAAATTATCAATATTTATTTTCGGATCCTGCTTTCTACAAAAGTATAAAGTCAACTTTATTATTTGTTTTATATACAGTGCCTACTAGCATTGTATTCGCCTTATTTCTTGCATTAATTGCAAATGAAAAAGTAAGAGGGATCGGGTTATTCCGAGTACTGTTTTCTTCAACGATGGGAATATCAGTAGCTGCTAGTGCAGTGATTTGGCTATTTTTATTTCATCCAAGTGTAGGGTTATTTAATAATATATTAGCCTCTATGAATCTTCCTGCAATCGCATGGTTAACGAGTCCAGAATGGGCACTGTTTTCTGTATCGGTTACAACGGTTTGGGTGAATACAGGATTTGCATTTTTAGTTATATTAGGTGGTTTACAAAATATTGATACGTCTTTATATGAGAGTGCATCTATAGATGGTGCTAGTTATTTATATAAGCTTCGCCGCGTCACATTACCGATGCTATCACCAACTTTATTCTTTATCGTGACAGTAACGTTAATTAGTGCGTTCCAAAGCTTTGGACAAATTGATATTTTAACGCACGGTGGACCGAATGATGCAACGAATTTAATTGTGTATTCAATTTATAAAGAGGCATTTGTGAATCATCAATTTGGAACAGCAAGTGCACAAGCTATGGTATTATTTATTTTCATTTTCATTGCTACATTACTTCAATTTAAGTTTGCTGAGAGAAAGGTGCATTATAAATGATCGTTAAACAGTGGAAACAAAATTTCCTATTATACATGCTGCTCATTATTAGTGCAGTAATGGTGTTTTTTCCTGTACTGTATGCGTTTTTAATAAGCTTTATGACACCAGACGATATTCAAATGAGAAGGTTATTTCCAACTCAATTTACTTTTGATAATTTCATTAATATTTTTCAAAAAGTACCTCTTTTTACATACTTATATAACAGTTTAATTGTATCGACAGTTGTTATGCTTGGACAACTTATCGTATCCAGTTTAGCAGCTTATGCTTTTGTTTTTCTTCAGTTTAAAGGTAGAAACTTAATTTTCTTCTTGTTTATTTCAACAATGCTTATTCCGTGGGAAGCGACGATGGTACCGAACTTTTTAACGATTCAAAACTTCGGATGGATTAATAGTTTTGCTGGGATGACGGTGCCGTTTTTTGCAACAGCTTTCGGTATTTTCTTACTACGTCAACATTTTATGACGCTTCCGAATGAACTGAAAGAAGCTGCTTTTATTGAAGGTATTGGAAATGTAAGGTTTTTATTCAGCGTAGTAATGCCGTATTGTAAAACGAGTTTTATTACTCTTGGAGTATATAGCTTTTTAACAACGTGGAATATGTATTTGTGGCCGCTTTTAGTAACCACTGATGAAAAAGTAAGAACGGTTCAAATTGGTGTAAAGCAGCTTCAATCTCAAGAAGTTGCAACTGATTGGGGCAGTGTAATGGCCGGTGTTACGGTTATCGTCATTCCAACATTGATTTTATTATTTTTAGGGCAAAAGCAATTACAAAAAGGATTAACAAAAGGTGCAATTAAATAAGCATACATAGGAAAAGGTGGGATTGAGATGAGTTTATTGAAAAAAAGTGCTGCTCTTTTAATGGCAGCCACAATGGCATTAACCGGCGCAGCTTGTTCAAATAGTAAAACAGAGGGGAAACCTGAAGCACAGGCAAAAGTAGCTCCAGTTGAAAAGAATGGTGATAAAACTGTAATTCGTTTCTGGCATGCAATGGGTGGAAAAACACAAGGTGTACTAGATGGGCTTGTTGCAGACTATAATAAGTCGCAGAATAAATACGAGATAAAGGCAGAGTTCCAAGGAACATACGAAGAGTCTTTAACGAAATTTAAAACGATGTCTGCAACGAAAGAAGCGCCAGCTCTTGTTCAATCGAGTGAAATTACAACGAAGTATATGATTGATAGCAAAAAGATTACGCCTATCGATAGTTGGATTAAAAAAGATAAGTACGATACATCAAAATTAGAAAAAGCAATTACGAACTATTATTCAGTTGATGAAAAAATGTATTCTATGCCGTTTAATTCATCTACACCAGTATTAATTTATAATAAGGATGCTTTCGCAAAGGCTGGATTAGATCCAGAGAAAGCTCCGAAAACATATGCAGAATTAAAAGAAGCGGCTAAAAAGTTAACGATTAAAGAAGGCGGAAATGTAAAACAGTATGGATTTTCAATGCTGAATTATGGTTGGTTCTTTGAAGAATTGTTAGCGACACAAGGTGCTTTATATGTAGACAACGAAAACGGCCGTAAAGATGCTGCAAAGAAAGCGGTATTTAACGGTAAAGAAGGACAGAAAGTATTTGGAATGTTAGATGAACTAAATAAAGCTGGTGCACTTGGAAAGTATGGAGCAAGTTGGGATGATATTCGTGCTGCGTTCCAGTCTGGACAAGTTGCTATGTATTTAGATTCTTCAGCAGGTGTTCGTGATTTAATTGATGCATCTAAGTTTAATGTAGGCGTTTCGTATATTCCGTATCCAGAAGATTCGAAACAAAATGGTGTTGTTATTGGCGGTGCATCATTATGGATGACGAATATGGTTTCAGAAGAAACGCAGCAAGGTGCGTGGGACTTTATGAAATATTTAACGAAGCCAGATGTACAAGCAAAATGGCATACAGCAACAGGATATTTCTCAATTAATCCAGATGCATATAATGAGCCGTTAGTAAAAGATCAATACGAAAAATATCCACAGCTAAAAGTAACAGTAGAACAATTGCAAGCGACGAAGCAATCTCTAGCAACTCAAGGGGCATTAATTAGTGTATTCCCAGAATCAAGAGATGCAGTTGTAAAAGCATTAGAAGCAATGTATGACGGAAAGAATAGTAAAGAAGCTTTAGATGAAGCTGCAAAAGCAACAGATAGAGCAATTAGTATTTCAGCCCGTACGAATCAAAAATAAGAGAAAGCCGTATCCTTATGAGGGATACGGCTTTCTTTATAAGGAGATAAGGGATCAAAGAAATGATGAATTCTTATCTATTTTATATGAGTAAAGGGTCTAGAAAGAATATTGTCCTTTTCATTATTTGTTTAACTCCATTGCAACTTGTTTACCATTTACGAAAACCTCTGCCACCGCTACTACAACTTCCATCACTTTTTTCATATCTCATCTCTCCTTGTTTTTTGTTTCATTTCTTACTTTTAGTATAAGGAAATGAAGTAATTGCAACCATCGAATTGGATGACAAGAGACTTACAGTGTTGTAAGGATAATAGTTTTATTTGTAATAAATGCTATTTCGGATTAGTATTCAGAAATTTCCTTCATTTTAATCTATAATTAGAAAGAGAATGGTTTAGAAAGAAGGAGAAGAAATGAAGAGAATACTTGTTATTAGTGATATTCATGGAGAAATAGAAAAGTTCGAACAGTTATTGGAAGAAGCTCAATACGATGCAAGACAGGATCAACTAATTTTGTTGGGGGATTATGTAGATCGTGGCCCGAATGCAAGTGCTGTCATTGAAAAGGTAAAAGAGTTAAAAGAAGAGGGAGCCTTCGTTTTAAAGGGAAATCATGAAGATATGATGATTAAGGCGTTAACGACAGATGAGGAACGTTCATGGAACCATTGGGTAAAAAGGAATGGTGGAGATAAAACGTTATATAGCTATGGATTTGTAGAAGAAGACATTGCGGTTAATGAGGAAAACTTCCAAAAACCGATTTTACAATCTCATATATTAGAGGAACATGTAACGTTTATTCAAGAATTAGATCATTACATTGAAACAGAGGAGTATATCTTTGTACATGCTGGTGTTGAGCCGATGAACCGAGTTTCTGAATCTGAACCATATACATTAATGTGGATCCGTAATGAATTTCATAATGGATATAGCGGCGAAAAGGTTGTTGTATTTGGCCATACGGAAACAAAAACGCTTCATGGTAGTGAGAATTGCGGAGTGTATTTTGGTAGTAATCGTATTATTGGAATTGATGGCGGGGCTGTGTATGGTGGTCAGTTAAATTGTTTGGAGTTGCCAAGTACAAAGGTATATGTAGTAAAAAATTGAAAGAGATAAGAGGAATCTTATTTCTTTCAATTTTTTATTAAGCAAAATTTAAGAAAGAGCCTTTATAATAAAGGTTCAAAATTTTATATCGAGCAAAACTTTAGAAGGAAATAGTTGAAAATGAAATTACATAATATGATTACATTATTTCGTTATGAAGAGAAGAGATGCAATAATAAAGAGAGTTGAAATAGATTGTGGAAGGTGAGAATATGCGCTTACTTGTAGTAGAAGATAATGCCTCGTTATTAGAGTCTATCGTACAAATTTTACGCGATGAATTTGAAGTAGATACAGCATTGAATGGAGAAGATGGATTATTTCTAGCTTTACAGAATATATATGATGCCATTTTGCTTGATGTGATGATGCCAGAAATGGACGGTTTTGAAGTGATTCAAAAAATACGTGATGAAAAGATTGAAACACCAGTCCTGTTTTTGACAGCGAGGGATTCTTTAGAAGATCGAGTGAAAGGGTTGGACTTTGGTGGAGATGATTATATTGTTAAACCGTTTCAGGCCCCTGAATTAAAAGCGAGAATTCGTGCATTACTACGCAGAAGTGGTAGTTTAACAACACAGCAGACCATTCGCTATAAAGGAATTGAATTGTTCGGAAAAGATAAAGACATTCAAGTAGATGGACAAGGTATTAAGCTGACATTAAAACAATACGAGCTACTAGAGTATCTCATTCAAAATAGCGGGAAGATTTTAATGCGTGAACAAATTTTCGATCGTGTTTGGGGATTTGATTCGGATACAACAGTAGCCATAGTAGAAGTGTATGTTCATCATTTACGTAAAAAATTAGAACCATTCGGTTATCAGAAAGATATTCAAACTGTTCGTGGTATTGGATATATATTAAAAGAACAATGAAAAAGGGAAGTATGTTTCAAAAAACACGCATTCGTTTGACTATAGTAAATTCATTAGTTTTTATCGTATTAATTGGGGTATTAGGCAGTATAATTTATTTATACACATATAATCGAATTTATGGTGCAGTAGATAAATCATTTGAAAAAATAATTGAATATAAAGATGGGGTTAAATCTAAGAATCCTCCAAAGGGAGGCATGAAAAATATTCAAATTGGGGATCCAAGAGTCATGAAGTTGTTCTGGAAGGGAAATACAATCTCAATGGATGAGAAAAACCCTAGATTTTTCTCTATTTTTACAGAGAATATTCCAGCTTTTGCGCCAAAAAAATTAGGAGTTCTTCAGGATATAGAAGTAAAGGGGCATTATTTCAGAACATTAGCGTTTCAGGATGACGGACAAATTGTGCAAATCGTACGTGATACAACAGCCGAAAAAGAAATGATAAATACTTTATTTTTAATTCTCGTTATAGGTTGCAGCATAGGAAGTCTATGTGCAATAGGAATCGGCTTTTTCCTAGCGGGTAGAGCACTCATACCGATTCAAAATTCATGGGAGAAACAGCAGCAGTTCGTTTCGGACGCATCGCATGAATTAAGAACACCACTTGCGGTTATTCAATCAAAAACAGATGTATTATTCCAGTCACCATCTGCGACGATAGAAGAAAAGGCGATGGATATTTCTACAATTTCAAAGGAATGTAGACGGCTATCAAAACTAGTTAACAATTTATTATTGTTAGCACGTTCGGATTCTAATCAAATCGAGATGGATAAGAAAACATTTGAAGTGGATAAATTGTTAGAAGAAATAGTAGATCCATATAAAGAGATTGCTTCTTATCAAGAAAAAGAGATGATATTAAAAGTAGAACGTGACATATCGTTTATTGGCGATAGAGAGAGAATTCATCAATTGATGGTCATATTGCTAGATAATGCAATGAAGTATACGAATGAAGGTGGATATATTCAAATTACTTGTATGCAAACGAGTAGTTCGATTCGCATACAAGTGAAGGATAACGGGATAGGAGTTAAAGAAGTGGATATTCCAAAGTTATTTGATCGTTTTTATCAAGGAGATAAAGCAAGAAGTCCATCAGAAGGAGCGGGGTTAGGTCTTTCAATCGCTAATTGGATTGTAGAAAAGCATTATGGAAAAATATCGGTAGAGAGCAAATGGGGAGAAGGAACTTGTTTTGAAGTGATTTTCCCTAAAAACCAAAGAATATAAGTGAGAAGACGATCTTGTTTTTACAAGGTCGTCTTTTTTTTAAGGGAAAGTTAAGAAACAACTTGTATCATGTATTACATAATGGAAACTTGTGATGGAAAGAAAAATTGTAAGTTTTTTTGAATGAACTGGATAAATCATAAGGTTATTTCTAACAGAGATGAAGTTTATGTATAGTATAAAAAAAATTATGGGAAAGCTGGGAAAAGAAAGCGTGAGAGGGAGGAAGAAGTCTTGAAAAAGAAAATGATGACGGTATTCACTATTGGAGTAATGAGTTTAAGTATATTAGGGGGTGCCTCTCCTTCTGGAATGAAAAAAGGAAAGACAGATTACACGCAGCGTAGTAAAGAACAATTAAATGATGGGAAAATACATGCAATGCATACAGAAGAAAAAGCAGAAAAGTTAGGCATTGAAACGGATGGGAAAGAACAAATTACGTTAGAAAAAGAAATTCATGAGACTGAGGTAGGAAGAGAAGCAGAACAATTAGGTATTTCGGCAGAAGGAAAAGATGTCGGAACTCTTTCAGAAGAAATCTATGAAACAAAAGTGAAGCAAGAAGCGTCAAAACTAGGCATATCTATAGATAATACATCGATTGTGAATTTGATTACTCAAATTAATACGATTAAAATTAATGATGAAGCGGATAAATTAGGTATTTCGACAAATGGAAAAGAAATAGAAGACATTGCGGAAGAAATCTATGGAACGAAAGTAAGAGAAGAAGCAGGAAAGTTAGGTATTTCTCAAAAAGGAAAAGAGATGGAAGATTTAGCACAAGAAGTGTACGAACAAAAAGTGCAGGGAGAAGCAAAAAAATATCATATTGATTTATACGGCAAAGATATATATCAAGTATTAAGAGAAATTAATGAACAAAAAGTAGTAGAAATGGCAGATGAGCTTAATATGGATAGAACGAATATAGGCATTCAAGAGCTAGCGGAAAAAATAAAACGAGAACAACCTGAAAAAGGAAAAGAACTAAAATTTGTACCGATGATTCAAACAGATGCTGATGCGTTTTATTCGTATTTAACGAATTAAAAAGGGCGTGAGAGTGATACGGAAATGGAAGTGGTATATATGTATGTCCGTACTATGTATAGGAATATGGGGTGCATATACAAATGGGATTACAGAGTATGTGGAGAAAGTAAAGGGATTACTATTATCAAGTATACAAAGTCAAAAACGAATAGAGTTTAGTAATAACGATGAAAAAGTCATGTTATCAAATGTGCCTTTAATTCAGCAGTTACCAGAGCTAGAGAGAGGCTGCGAAGTGACAAGCTTAGCGATGATGTTACAATACGCAGGTGTTTCTGTAGATAAGATGAAATTAGCAAATGAAATAAAAAAAGTTAATTTTATGGAAGATGGTGTACGTGGGAATCCGAATGAAGGATTTGTAGGGAATATTTATACCTTTTCTGAATCTGGATACGGTGTATATCACGGACCACTTTTTCAGTTAGCGAAAAAATATTTACCTAATAAAGCTGTGGACTTAACAGGGAAGAGTATAGAAGAAATTTATAAGAGTGTAAAAGCAGGGCAACCGGTAGTCATGATTACGAATGCAACATATGTTCCTTTAGATGAAGATGAATTTACTACATGGGAAACAAATAGTGGGGATGTTTCTATTACGTATAATGAACATTGTGTTGTACTTGTTGGGCACGATAAGGAATCTGTATATATTCGAGATCCCCTCGATGATAGCTTAGATGTAAAAGTGCCAAGAGGAAACTTTGAACAGGCATGGGTGCAGATGGGGAGTCAGGCAATTAGCTATGTAAATAACTCCAAATAAATTAGGAAGAAGAGCATGAACTATATAACTATAAGATGAAGGATAAAGATTTAAGGAATTGTAAGAGAAGTTTTGTAGATTTTTTTTTGAAGAGAAGCTGTTAAGAAATAAGAGAACTTTAGCTTATTATATATGCTAAAGTTCTCTTATTTTTTAGGATTAAAATGTTTAGGAGAAGCGGATATGTAAAAATGCATAATTGACGAAAAAATTACATGTTATCATTATATATTGTTTTATACATGTTGATTGTATAAAATTACACAAGTGTTCTATTACATAAAGGAGGCTTATTATGCAAAATATATTCAATTGGGTTAAAAGCATGAGTATCAAGAAAAAATTAATCATTTCATTTTTTATTATTTTAACTATACCAGGACTTATTATCGGTGGTGTTTCATATCAAACTGCCAAAACAAATTTTGAACATCAAATGACAGATAAAGCAAAGGAGAATATTTCAGTTTTAAATACTGTTATTTCTCAAAATATAGAAGAGAAATTTGTTGATGCGACGTACTTTGCAGAAATCTTAACAGAGGATACATATCCAAATGGACAAGAAGAAATAGTAAGAACGAAGTTAGCACAATATATAAAGCTTCATCCAGAAGTAGAAGGTATTTATATTGGAACGCAGACGGGGAAGTTTATAAGAGAACCATTTATTCAAATGTCTGATGGCTATAATCCAACAGATAGATCGTGGTATAAAGAAGCGCATGAAAATAAAGGAAAGGTAATTGTTACTGCACCGTATCAATCAGCATCTACAAAAAATATGGTAGTGACAATTGCTAAGGAAGTAAAAGATGGTAAAGGTGTTATAGGGATTAACTTGAATTTGGATAACATCCTAAAGGTTTCAAAAATGATTAACATTGGTGAAAAAGGCTATGCAGTTATTTTAGATCAAAATAAGCAAATTGTTAGTCATCCGTCTAGAAAACCAGGTTCAAAGGTTACTGAGCCTTGGATTAAACCAATTTATGAAGACAAACAAGGAAATGTATCTTATACAGAACAAGCTGATAGAAAGAATTTAATCTTTGCAACAAATGAGAAAACAGGATGGAAGATAGTTGGAGTTATGTTTGACGAAGAAATTACCCAAGCTGCGAATCCAGTGTTTTATAAGACTTTGATTGTCATTGCTATCGCTATTGCATTTGGTAGTGTATTAATTTATTTCATTACAAATTCTATTACAAGGCCATTACGAAAAATAGCTGATTCGGCACATAAGATTAGTAAGGGGGATTTGACAGAAAAAATTACTATTTACTCCAAGGATGATATAGGAAAATTAGGGGATTCATTTAATGAAATGTCTACCTCTTTACAAGATGTGATTACCCAAATTAGCTTTTCAGCAGAACATGTTGCAGCATCGGCAGAAGAATTAACAGCGAGCGTACAGCAAGCGAATGATGCGACAGATCAAATTACAATTGCAATGGAACAAGTATCAGGTGGGGCTGAATCACAAAGCCAAGGTGTTGAAGAAGGCGCGGCTACATTACAACAAGTAAATACAGCAATTCAAGATGTAACTGGAAGCGCAGAGTCAATTTCTATTTCCTCATTACATGCGCGAGAAAGAGCTGAAGAGGGAGAAGATTTAGTTGAACAAACCGCAAAACAAATGCAGTCTATTTCTAGGTCGGTATCCCAGTCAGATGCTATTATTAAACTTCTTGATGAAAAATCAAAGCAGGTAGGAGCTATTTCTGAAGCAATTCAAACCATTGCTACTCAAACGAACTTATTAGCTTTAAATGCGGCTATTGAGGCAGCAAGAGCAGGGGAACAGGGCCGAGGCTTTGCTATTGTAGCAGATGAAGTAAGAAAGTTAGCAGAGCAATCAGGAGAATCATCTGGAGAGATTGCAAATTTAATTGCAGAAATTAAGGCTGATATTGAACATACTGTTAAGGCAATGGATAATGTGAGTGGGGAAGTTCAGCAGGGCTTAGATGTTGTAACGAAAACGAAAGTAAGTTTTACAGAAATTTTAAGTTCTACTACTCATATTGTTTCTCAGGTTAATCAAATGGTAGAAACAACGAAGAGAATCGCTGGAGATGCAAATGAGGTGACAAATGCTATTGATGAAATTGCAGCGGCGGCAGAAGAAAATACAGCTAGTATGCAAAGTGTTGCAGCTTCAACAGAAGAACAAGTAAATTCGATGGAAGAAATTAGTTCAGCTTCACAAAACTTAGCTGAGATGGCCGAAGAACTACAAGCAATGACTAGTAAATTTAAAGTATAATAACAGCAAATAAGTAAGGTGAAAATAATATCACCTTACTTATTTTTCTATTCAGCAATTAGGGGAGTCATTAACGGGATGAAAAAAAGAAAAAGACTATGGAATTTATGGAAAACGATTACATTATTAGTGTGTACCGTTGTCATTTTTTCTTTACTTGTGACAGATATTTTAATCAGCCATAATGTTGAACGAACGACAGAAGAAAGCCAAGCAGAGAAGGCAAAAACGATTGCACATATTGTAGCGAATGATTCGGTGGTAATCGATGGTTTAATTGGGAAAGCAGATACATCCGCCATCCAAACGTATACAAATAGGATATTAAAAAATACAGGTGTTCAATTTATTGTCGTTATGGACATGGATGGGATAAGAAAGTCTCATCCAAATCCTCAAAAAATAGGTCTTCATTTCGTTGGAGGGGATGAAGGAACGGTATTGAAGGGAAAGGAACACGTATCTTTAGCAGAAGGAACTTTAGGGATTTCAATGCGAGTATTCGTTCCTGTTTTTGCTGACACAGGTGAACAGCTTGGTGCGGTTGCTGTTGGTATTTCAGCAGATAATGTAAAAGAGAGAGTTAAGGAAAGTAGACATATTATTTATATTGGTGTCGGAGTTGGATTGTTAATTGGCATTATAGGAGCGATATTGCTAGCTAGACATATAAAGAAGAGTCTGTTTGGTCTGGAACCGCACAGGATAGCGAAAATTCTTGAAGAAAGAAATACGATGTTACAATCGGTCAAAGAAGGTATTATTGCTGTAGATAAAGAAGCGAAAGTAACGTTAATTAATAATGAAGCAAAACGGCTATTTAAGAAAAGTGGACTTGAAGAAGACTTTATTGGTAAAGATGTTGAATTGTATATGCCGAATTCACGTATAAAAGAAGTGTTGCAAACAGGAGAGGTACAATTAAACGAAGAACAAAAAATTTATGGGATTACGATTGTTACGAATCGTGTTCCTTTATATGTAAAAGGAGAAATAGTTGGTGCGATTGCAACATTTCGTGATAAAACAGAAATCAGAAAATTGGCAGAAGAATTAACTGGTATTAGGCTATATGCGGAAGCATTACGGGCACAATCTCATGAATTTATGAATAAAATGCATGTCGTATTAGGGCTAACACATATGAAACAGTATGAAGAATTGCAGAAATATGTAAGTAGTATGGTATCAGAGCATCAATATGAAATTGGGGGGATTATGAAAAAAATTCAAAGCCCAGTATTTGCTGGTTTTTTATTAGGTAAACTTAGCTATGCTAGAGAGAAAAATATAAAGTTAATTATAAGTGAAGGCTCTTATTTACCAGAAATATATGATGAAAGTATGATTCATGAACTTATTACGATTGTCGGAAACTTAATTGATAATGCGTTAGATGCGGTAGCGAATTGTAAAAAGAAGCAAGTTGAAGTTGGTATACAGTATGGGGACACAGACACATTAATTATTACAGTACAAGATGCGGGGAAAGGTATACAAGAAGAGGAGATGGATGCATTATTTACAAAAGGTTATTCCACAAAGGGAGATAATCGCGGTTATGGTTTGTATCTTGTAAAAGAAAGTATACAGCGAATAAATGGGGAAATTCATATTCATTCATTGGTAGGAGAAGGAACAACGATAACAATTGAAATACCTAATAGTAGGGATGAGAGGTAAAGATGATTAAAGTTTTAATTGTAGAAGATGATCCGATGGTTGCGATGTTAAATACGCATTATTTAGAGCAAGTGGGAGGATTTGAACTTGTTCATGCAGTTAACTCAGTTAAAGAAGCGATAGAAGTATTAGAGAAGTCACGGGTAGACTTCATATTACTTGATATTTTTATGCCTGAGGAGACTGGATTTGAGCTGTTAATGTATATTCGAAATCAAGAAAAAGAAATTGATATTATGATGATTTCAGCTGTGCATGATATGGGAAGTATCAAAAAAGCATTACAATACGGGGTTGTAGATTATTTAATTAAACCCTTTACATTTGAACGATTTAAAGAGGCGTTAACTGTATATCGAGAAAAATTTACTTTCATGAAAGAACAACAAAAAATTAGTCAATCGGAATTAGATTCATTAATTTTGCAAAAAGAAAGAAGAGAGCCAACTGTCACTAAAGAGCTTCCGAAAGGATTAACAAAGCAAACATTGCAACTCATTTGGCAGAAAATCGCATCGCTTAATGGACAAGCATTTACAACTGATGAAATGGCGCAATTAGTAGGGGTCTCGAGAGTTTCTATTCGAAAGTATGTAATGTTTTTGACTGAAATCGGAGTATTAGAGAATGAAATGGTGTATCAAAATGTGGGAAGACCGGTGAGTAAATTAAGGTGTATTGACCGGAATAAAATAGACTTTTACGTATAAGCGACTTATTATAGGTCGCTTATACTTTTTTTAATTACAAAACCAGTTACAAAACTTACAAAAACTATTTTTACTATTGAAAGCGTTTTAATATTGTTATTAAGAAAACAAGGGGGTGCCATATGGGAATTCAAAAGAATGTGGAAGCGGTATCATTTTCTGAAGGCAATGAATTGAAAAGTGAATCTTTCGCTTCTAAAATTATGAACGTTAAAATCGGTGTTATACCTTTACCGTTATATGTAGTATTGGCTGCTATTATTTATGGAGCATCTGTATATAATAAATTACCAGCAGATATGATTGGTGGTTTTGCAGTTATTATGATCATGGGTATTTTCTTAGGTGACATTGGGATGAGAATTCCAATATTAAAAAATATCGGTGGTCCAGCAATTCTCTCATTATTTATTCCATCGTTACTTGTATTTTTTAACTGGATGAATCCAGCTTCAATGGAAGCTGCGACTATGTTAATGAAAAAATCAAACTTTTTATATTTATATATTTCTTGTTTAGTAGTTGGAAGTATTTTAGGAATGAACCGTAAAGTGTTAGTGCAGGGTTTCGTTCGTATGTTTATTCCTTTAGTAGTAGGGACGTTAGCTTCTGTAGCAGTGGGCTTACTAGTCGGTTCACTATTTGGATTTGAAATGAAGCAGACATTTTTCTTTATCATCGTACCAATTGTGAGTGGTGGTATCGGGGAAGGGATTTTACCATTGTCGCTAGCTTATAGTGATATTTTAAATGAATCATCAGCAACGTTTGTATCACAGCTTATTCCGGCAGCTATTATTGGGAATATGTTTGCAATCGTGAGTGCAGGGTATATGAAGCGTTTAGGTGAGAAGAGACCTGAGCTTAGTGGTAACGGTGTATTAGTGAAAACAGATAATCAAGCAGAGTTATTAAAAGAACAAAATACAGAGAAGCCAATTGACTTCTCATTAATGGGCGCAGGTTTATTAATTGCGTGTACGTTCTTCATCTTTGGAGGATTTGCTTCTAAGTTCATCGGTATTCCAGGAGCAATCATTATGATTTTCTCAGCGGCACTTGTGAAATACTTTAAATTAATGCCAGCAAAAATGGAACAAGGAGCATTCCATTTATATAAATTTATTTCAAAGAATTTAACTTGGCCGCTAATGGTCGGTTTAGGATTGCTATATATTCCGTTAAAAGACGTAGCGGCAGTTCTTTCTGTAGGATATGTTGTTGTTTGTGCATCGGTTGTTCTTACAATGGTAGCGTCAGGTTTTCTTATAGGAAAAGTGATGAAAATGTATCCAGTTGAATCAGCGATTGTAACTGGATGTCATAGCGGTTTAGGTGGAACTGGAGATGTTGCTATTTTATCAGCTTCAAATCGTATGGAATTAATGCCATTTGCGCAAATTTCGACGCGTTTAGGCGGGGCAGCAATGGTTGTAACAGCGACAATCTTATTAACAATGTTTTCATGATCAAACAAGCTAGCTATATTCATATAGCTAGCTTGTCAAATTAAGGGGAGATTATAAGTATGTTAGAAAATCAAATTAATGAAAGATCATTGTTATTGCATAAAGAGTTAGTAGGGAAAATTGAGATTACAAGTAAGGTAGAAGTAAATACAGCGGATGATTTAAGCCTGACTTATACACCAGGTGTAGCGGAGTCTTGCAAAGCAATTGCGGCAGATGAAGAAACAGCGTATGACTATACAGCAAGAGGGAATATGGTTGCAGTTGTTTCAGATGGAACAGCAGTACTTGGTTTAGGGAATATTGGGCCGAAAGCGGCTATGCCTGTTATGGAAGGGAAAAGTATTTTATTTAAAAAGTTTGCGAATGTAGATGCTTTCCCGTTATGTTTAGGGACGACGGATGTGGATGAAATCGTTACCCTTGTGAAAAATCTAGAGCCTACATTTGCAGGTATTAATTTAGAGGATATTGCAGCACCACGCTGTTTTGAAATTGAAAAACGATTAAAAGAAGAAACGAATATTCCTGTATTTCATGATGATCAGCATGGGACGGCTATTGTTGTTTTAGCAGCTGTTATTAATGCATTAAAAGTTGTAAGTAAACAAATGGACGATGTGAAAATTGTTATTAACGGTGCGGGTTCGGCAGGAATTGCAATTGGAAAATTATTATTAAAAGCTGGCGCAAAACATATTACGTTAGTTAGTTTAGAAGGTATTGTTTGTGAAGGTGAAACATGGATGAACGAAGCACAAATCGAAGTTTCAGAGAAGACAAATCGCGAATATGTACGTGGAACATTAAAAGAAGCGATTCATCAGGCTGATATTTTCATTGGCGTATCTGCTCCTAACGTATTAACGAAAGAACTTGTACAGACGATGAATGAGAAAGCGATTGTGTTTGCAATGGCGAATCCAATTCCAGAAATATTCCCAGAAGATGCATTAGAAGCTGGAGCTGCTGTAGTTGGAACTGGTCGTTCTGATTATTCAAATCAAGTAAATAATGTATTAGCGTTCCCTGGTATATTCCGTGGTGCATTAGACGTACGCGCGACTGATATTACAGAAGAGATGAAATTAGCAGCAGCATATGGGATCGCTAACATAATTACGGACGAAGAGCGTAATGCGAATTATGTAATTCCAAATCCATTAGATAAAAGAGTTGTTCCAAGTGTTGCAGAAGTAGTAGCGAAAGCAGCCATTGATTCAGGAGTGGCGCAAATTACGAAAATGCCAAGTTATAAATAGTCAAAAGCAGCGCCTTAAAAAGGCACTGCTTTTTTTGAGATAAGAAATCAAAATAATGAAGAAGTGTAAATTTATTCAAGCCCCTTTCATTATTTATCCCACATTAACGGGCAGTAAGACTCCCAACTCAAAATTCAGTGGATGCAAGGAAGTTAGTTGGGAGATCCACTGCCCGTAAAAGCCCGATTGGTTCAACTAATATTCAGCGGGGGATGGGGAAAACCCCCACTGAATAAAGTTTCACTTTATTTAATTCCATTGCAACTTGTTTACCATTTACTAAAACCTCAGTTACTGCTACGATCACTTCTATCATTTTTTTCATCTCTCATCTCTCCTCGCTTCATTTCTTATTTTAAGTATAAGAGAAGAGAGATAATCCAACTATCGAAGTACGTGACGTAGAAATTACATTGTTGTAAGGAAGTGTTTCAGTTTTGTCACTTTATTCGGCATTGATTACAAATTGATCATAATATTTTTCATTCACATATATGTTTAATACCCATAATCCAGATGAAGGTAGTGACATTACGAGAGGGAGTTCCTTTATGGTTGTATCGACTGTATTTGAAGTAGTCCAAGTTTGTTTGGAAGTTTCTTTTTGAAAGAGTACTGGTGTTGGAGTTGTAGTTCCTTGTTTTAACGCGATAATAGATAGTTTTCCAGTTGGCATTTCAGGATCCAGGAAGAACCACATTATTTCATTTTGCTCATTTGCGATAATAGAGCTATCAGCCATTGCAATTTTTCTTTCAATGCCTTTTAACGGTATTTTTCCTTCTACGAATGATGGTGCTTCTTCCCAATTTACATCTTTTAAGACACTAAGGTGAAAAAAGGAAGGTGCGTTAATTTGAGAGGATGACGTTTCTATTACTTCTTTTTTAGGTGCATTTGAATCGGGTTGCATTTGCGCGCAGCCAGTAATGAGGAAGGAGAAAAGTAGCATAGTTCCGATTTTTTTCATAGTGCCACACTCCTAATTTTTATTGTTAGTGTAATTGTATTTGCTAGCAGGCGGGACAATTCCTTTAAATCATAAAAAGAGGTCGTAAGTTTTGTACGACCTCTTTTGACATTTTCTATCCCGCATTAACTGCCCGTAAACGCCCGATTGGTGCGGGCTAATAATCAGTGGGGATGAACAAAACCTCCACTGATTAAAGTTTCACTTTATATTTGCTCAGTTGAAAAGGTTGGTTCGCTCTCTTTTTGAGGCATTGTTAAGAAAATAACAGAAAGAACGATACATACTCCGCCTAATAATTGATATGCTCCAAAAGACTCATTAAGCCAGGTGATTGAAACGATGGCAGCTACAAGTGGTTCAATGCTAGATAAAATACTTGTTTCTGTTGCTGCTAAATATTTAAGACTCCCGATATAAAGAAGGAAAGAAAGAGTGCCACTTATAATGATAAGAATAAGCATAGAAAAAGTTTGAAGTGTGAAAGTTTGCGAAATCTGATTCCATCCAAAAGAACGATTACAAATAAGCAGTGCGATCCCTCCAATTAACATCCCCCAGCCAATTACTATAGTTGTTCCGCATTCTTTAATAAGAGAAGCCGGATGAAGGGTATAAAACGCAAAACCAATCGCTGTTAACAGGCCGAAAGTAATAGCTGCTTTAGATAAAACAATATTTTCAATTGAACCGTTTGTAATAATAAAGTATGTCCCTGTTAGAGCAGTTATAATTGCGAGTATTTGCATAGAAGCAGGGAATTTCTTTTGCTCAAACGCAACGTAAATGGTAATAAGAACAGGACCTAGAAATTGAAATAGTGTTGCTGTGACCGCATTACTAATATGAACTGTTTCGATAAAAGCGTACTGCGCACCAAGCATGCCAAGAATAGAGAAAATTATAAGTTGTATAAAGTGTTTAGGATGTTTCCAAATGTGAAATATGTTTTGTTTTGTAATAAGCAAGAAAGCCAAAATGAATATTCCTGCGAGTAACAGGCGAATTGTTAAAAAATCAATTGATGATACGTTCGTATGTTGAAATAGCCACTGAATCATGGGACCAGATAATCCCCATAGGGTAGCTCCTGTAATAATCATCATAAGTCCGATGCGTCTACCATTGTTCATTATCATGCATCTCCTCTCTAGTATTTGATTATTAATGTGTTACATGATAAAAAGAATTATATAGAACTTCTGGTACTGTAAAAAGTATCAGTTATGTGTTTTTGAGAGGGGTCAGATGTTGTGTTAGAACTAACGCCTAATTTGAGTGCAAATAGTAAGACAGCATTGTATGTACAATTGTATGAGTATATAAAAAAAGAGATTAAAGATGGAACGATTCCGGCCTTTACGAAATTACCGGCTAAGAGGAAGCTGGCGACATATTTACAAGTGAGTAAAAATACAGTTGAAGCTGCTTATGAGCAACTTCTTGCCGAAGGATATATTGAGTCGATTTCTAGAAAAGGTTATTTTGTATGTGAAATCGAGCAAATGATTTATGTGGAAGGTAGCGAAGAGGTAATAGGGGAAGTACCTTTTCAAGAGCAGGTGTATAAATTTGACTTCACTCAAACGGGTGTGGATACTAGTACTTTTCCGTTTCATGTATATCGAAAAATTACAAACGAGGTATGGCAATTAGAGAATAAAGAATTACTTTTTCTTGGACATCCACAAGGTGAAGTGAGCTTGCGTGAAGAAATAGCGAGCTATATATATGAATCAAGAGGTGTGCGATGTTCGGCTAGTCAAATTGTAATCGGAGCTGGTACGCAAATATTAGTGAAGTTGTTATTTCAATTGTTAAAAGGAAGTGGTTATGCAGTTGAAAATCCAGGCTACCACCGAAAGATGGTTGTTTTCGAGCAGGGTGAACAAAATGTTCAAATGTTATCTTTAGATAAAGATGGTATTTGTATTTCAGAGTTAGAAAATAGTTCAGCTAATATTGTGTTTGTTACACCTTCTCATCAGTTTCCTTGCGGGATGATTATGCCAATTACGAGAAGGATGCAGCTCTTACAATGGTCAAAAAAAGATGAAGGAAGATATATTATTGAAGATGATTATGATAGTGAATTCCGTTATTCAGGAAAGCCGATTCCAGCGCTGCAAGGGTTAGATAGAGATGGGAAAGTTATTTATATGGGGACGCTGTCTAAAGCGCTATTGCCATCATTACGGATGAGTTACATGGTGTTACCAAAATCCCTCATTAAGCAGTATCAAGAGCAATATTTATTTTACACACAAAGCGTTTCAAGAATGGATCAAGAGATCATTAGGAAATTTTTAAATGACGGGCATTGGGAAAAACATATTCATAAAATGCGTGTTGTGTACCGAAAGAAGAGAGACCGTCTTATTTCTGTATTAGAAAAATATTTTTCTAATCGCATTGAAGTAATAGGGGAAGATTCCGGCCTACATATTTTATTAAAAGTGCATAATGGGATGGAAGAGAAAGAATTAATGGAAGCTGCAGCTGAAAGGAGTATTAAAGTGTATCCTGCTTCAATATATTATAAGGAAGGGACTTCTCCCAAAAGTACAGTATTGCTTGGATTTGCGACTTTATTAGAGGAAGAAATTGAAGAGGCCATTCAATTATTATATACAGCATGGTTTACAAGAAAGTAAAAAAACATCCTCATAAATGGAGGATGTTTTTTTATTATTTTTCTTCATCTAGGAAAAGAACCATATGCTCTTCATCCCAATATTGTCCGTTATATTTTAATGAACGTTCTTGCACACCAAATGTCTTAAAGCCTAATGACTCATAAAGTTTTTTTGCACCATCGTTTCCGACAACAACATCAAGCATAACTTGCTCTACTTCTAAAGATTTAGCAAGCTCAAGACATTCTTTAATAAGTGATTTTCCCGCTCCAAGTCCGCGTGCTTTTGGAGACACGTATACTGAACCGATTTTTGCTTTATGTTCTTGTTTTACATATGGTTTCGTTTCCAGTGTTGCAACTCCGATTAAAGTGCCATCTTTAAATGCACCTAGCGTATAGTTCTCATCTTGTGCTAATTTTTGGGCTTTATATTCAATAGCACACTCTTTATTAATAATATCTTCATAAGAAGAGCTGAAAGCTTCCGGATTTTGTTTTAATCCTTCTACTCGAAGTTCTAAGTAAATTTCTGCTTCGTCTTTTGTTAATACATGGATATCCAATTGTATCACCCTCCAAATCTTTGACAGTTATACCTATATTTTATATTGAAATAAGAATAATTTCAAAAGCTTAGCTTATATGAGCTGGTTTTATAAATAAAATAGCACCAGTAGTGTTGACTACTACTGGTGATTTCACGCATATATTATTCAAATGGTAATTCAATTATAAATTCTGTTCCGACTTCTACTTCACTTTTAACTTCAATAGAACCATTATGAAGTTCTACAATTTCTTTTGCAACAGCCAGTCCGATACCTTTTCCACCTGTAGCTCGTGTTCTAGATTTATCGACACGATAAAAGCGATCGAAAATGTGTGGGATATCTTCTTCAGGAATACCTTCACCTTCATCTTGTATACTTATTGTAAAAGTATTCGCACTGGCTGCTAGTACACGTATTGTTATAGAAGTGTTTTCTAGCGAATGTTGATAAGCATTATGCAATAAATTTAACATCACTTGTTCCATACGCCTTTCATCTATACAAACTTCTAAATCATTTTTACAGTATACATGAATTTGCATTTGTTTGTTCGTTAATGTTGTTTTTGTTTTTTCAACCATGCGTTCTAAAAATGGCCTCAGGAGCATTTTTTGTTTTTTAATAACGAATTGATGTTGCTCTAATTGTACGAGCATAAATAAATCTTGTACGAGATCAGTTACACTATCCGTTTCGTCTTCAATGATTTGTAAGTATTCTTCACGTTCTTCTTTCGTTAGAGAATCTCTTTTTGCTACCTTTGCATAACCTTTCATATAGGTTAATGGAGTTAGTAATTCATGGGCTACACTAGCGAGAAATTCGTTTCGTTCTTTTTTCATATACGTAAGTTCACTAGATAAATCTTCAATCGTTTTTGCTAAGCTTCCAAGTTCATCATTTCGTTTAATTCCTAATTGAATCGGCTTATTTAATTTCGACATTTTTTCTGTCGCCCGCTTCATTTTTATAAGCGGTTCTGTAATAACACGAGAAAAAACAAAGACAGAAATAGTTGTTAAAATAAGTGTTAAAATACTCACGATAATGAATTGATCCATGAGTTTAAGTAGCATATTTTCTAAGAAGGATGTTTTTAATAACATATGTAAGTTACCTTGAAATCCATTTATTTCAAGTGGGCTTACTGTTGAGATGAATTTCGATTTTTTCCAGTTTTTTTCTACAATCAACCCACTTTTAGGAATAGTTTCTGTTTTACAAGTAAGTTGTTTTTGCATTTCTTTCGTTACGGGTTCTGAGGTGGAAATGATTTTGCCGTTATTGTCAGTTATAATGATAGTGATATCGGTATTAGCAATTAATTCTGATCCAATTAATTCTTCAGCTGCATGCTCGATAGTGAACTCTTGATACCAAGGGCGTTTAGGACGTTCGGTGTTTGGAGTTTGTTTAGAATGTTCATTCCATTTTGCTCGGTTTACAATTTTGTCACGATACCGATTGCCTTTCTCTAATAGAGCAACGGTTTCCTCTTCAACCCGCATTTTTGAAAGACTTTTATAAAAAGATACGAAAGCAATTGTCTCAATACATAAAGCTAATATTAAAAAGTATGTCCCAACTTTAAGGGAAAGTTTGCTCATTTTCTCACCATACCTTATTTCATATAAAGTGAAACTTTAATCAGTGGGGTTTTATCCATCCCCACTGACCGAAGTAATTATTCACTTTTCCATTTATATCCGACTTTATAGACGGTTTCTAAGTAATCTTCAACTGGAAATTCTTTTTTGCGTAATTTATCACGGATATTACGAATATGTGAATCGATAGTTCTGTATTCGATGTCTGTTTGATATCCCCAAATTTTTTCAATTAAATCATCACGGCTGTAAGCACGGTTTGTATTTTGTAAAAAGAGTCCAAGTAACGAGAATTCAATAGGAGTTAGTGAGATTCTTTCACCATAAACTGTAACAGTATGTTTCGTTTTATCCCACTCAATTCCATTGAAGCTAACAAATCCGTCTTTCTTCGTACGGCGTAATATGGCCTCAATTCGTGCGACTAATACATGCTCATCAAATGGTTTTGTAATATAGTCATCTGCTCCCATGGTCAGGCCTTTGATCATATCATAATTTTGGTTGCGAGCTGTTAGCATAATAATTGGAACGTTGGAAATTTGACGGATTTGATAGCAAGTATCCCACCCATCCATATTCGGCATCATAACATCTAATAAAATAATATCGAAGTCCTTTTGTTCGATTAATTCTAGCGCTTCAAGGCCAGAAGTAGCTTTCATACAAAAATAGCCACGAGGGCTTAAGAACAGATCTAACAATCGTAACATACGTTCTTCATCGTCTACTAATAAAATTTTCACCATAATCTTGTGCACCCCAAACTATTCATTCTACTTGTATAGTTTACATGAAAATAATAAAAAACTCTTTTTATGTGATTGAATGGATGGCTGATTTTTTCAATCAGGGCAATTGACATAAAAAATGCACTAGTTTTGCACAACTATTTTTTATAATAGAAAACGTAGCGACACAAATACCCTATGTTGCGACATAACGTCATGTCATTTTATTTATAAAATGACAATTCCATTCTATTGTGTATGTGAGATAGAGAGGGTTTTCGTATTCACCTCGCATCGGATAAGAAAAATTTCCTATCTCACACTTTTTTTAATATAAAGGGGATTGTACACATGAGTAAAAAAGTAGAACTTTTACAAAAAGAAAAGCAAGATCGTAATGCGATTGTAATGTGTGTTGCGGTATCTATGCTTATTATGATAAGTTGTGTAAATAAATTTTTCGGGATTTTATAATAGAAAAAAAGCTTATTGCTTCTTAAGAAGCAATAAGCTTTTTTAATGTGTTCTATATAATAAACCAAGGTAGAATTGCCAGTCCAGAAGTTACAATTGCTGTAGCAAATATTAAAAAGATAGCTTGTTTGTTTTGTTTCATGTTACATTCTCCTCTACATATCAATTGCATGCTATACGTTCATTTAATAATTAGCGGGAGACGGATCCTCCTCGCTGAGTGAAGTTTCACTTTATATTTTTAGTATAACGAATGGAAAGGATTGGAACGATCGATAAAGGTGACATGAAGATTACATTGTTGTAATGAAAAAAGCATCTTAATTAATAAGAAGATGCTTTTGAAAAATTATATTAAAATGTTAATTATTTAAGAATAAAACCATATGCTCTTCGTCCCAATATTGGCCATTATGTTTTAAGGACCGTTCTTGCACACCGTAAGTTTGGAAGCCGAGGGACTCATATAATTTTTTTGCAGCAGTGTTATCAGCGACAACATCAAGCATAAGCTGTTCTACATGTAATTTATCGGCATTTTCAATAATCGCTTTAATTAAAGCTCGTCCTGCACCGAGGCCACGCGCTTTTGGAGAAACAAAAACTGAGCCGATTTTTGCCTTATGCTCTTGCTTAATAAATGGCTTTGTTTCTAGAGTAGCAATACCGATTAAATCATTATCTTTGAAGACACCTAGAGTATACTTATCCGGATTGCTTAATCGCTTTGCCATAGCAGCGACAGGGTTTTCCTGTTTAAGAACATCTTCATAAGAAGAGCTAAAAGCCTCAGGGTTTTTCATTAAACCTTCCATACACACTTTCAAATAAATTTCTGCATCCTCTGTTGTTAATAAGCGAATTTCCATAGTTGTAACCTCCTAGATTGATTCAAATTTAATTCATTAACTTTGTAAGATTAAGTTTAGTTAAATGTATTCTGTAACTATTCTTTCTTAATTTGTAAAAGAATGAAAAGATTATGCTACTATGTTTTCGTTTTATTTATGTAATGAAATTATATATTAACTTTATTAACTATTCAAGGTTTTAATATGTTACATTTTTATAACTAAAATTCCCACTTTGTAAAGGAGTTATTTTTATCCAATTATTCGTGGGATTCGGATTGCCCGTAAAAGCCCGATTGGTGGGGCTAATAATCAGTGGGGAGGGAAAACCCTCCACTGATTAAATTTTCACTTTCTTTTACGTATTCAATCGTTTATTTTGTAGCCATCGATTCGTTCCGGATGTGTATAAATATTGCAAGATCCATTTCGAATAAATCCTACTACGGTAATACCTAAATCGTGGGCGAGTTGCAGAGCTAGTTTAGTTGGAGCTGATTTAGATAGAACAATTTCGCAACCTATTTTTGAAACCTTTAACAAAATTTCAGATGAGATGCGTCCGCTAAACGCAATGATTTTCCCTTGAACAGAGATATTGTTTCGTAAACAATGACCGTATATTTTATCTAGCGCATTATGTCTTCCGATATCCATTCTTGATAAAAGAATGTTATTTCGATCACATAAAGCGGTATTATGCACACCACCCGTTTGGCGAAATGTAGTTGAAGATTGTTGTAAGGAAGTCATTAGGTGAAAACATTCTTCCGGAGTAATAGTTATATGTATATCATGTAACTTTTTTGCTTTTGCTGCATCGTTGACGAAAACAAAACCTTGTCTACTTTTCCCGCAACAAGAAGTTACGTACCGTTTATTATATAAAGTTTGATAGAGCGGATTAATTTTTGATGATTTTACATGGACAATTCCGTTTTCTTTTTGGATCCATAATTCTTCAATATCTTTATAAGAAGAAATAATTCCTTCAGAAATTAAAAAACCGGTTACCATATCTTCAATGTAATTAGGAGTGCATACAATTGTTACGTATTCTTCGCTATTTAATTTAATTGTAATAGGAGATTCCGTAACAACCTCATCGGTTTGTTTTGAAAATGTACCAGATTGATAACGTACAATTGTATATGTTTCTTGAATAGGCCCCATATTAAATTCCCCTTTATATGTATTTTTCTCCATATTTATCATAAAACATCGAAAAAACAAAAGCATCTACTAACAAGAAGATGGCAGATTATTTTGGTTATTATTGTATATGTACGATATAATAGATTTGTAGAATAGCGACATTTTCAAGCTTTCGTAGTTATACCTTATAACATCTAGAATCGACTTCCAAAGGAAAGTATTTCAACAGGGCGCTTCAAAAATATGTACAACACAATTATGAAAACGGATTCATAATTGTGTTGTACAGTTAGTTGTAAGGAGAGGGGAAACTATGACAGAACAGACAGTCCGTGTAACCGTTGATGGTAAAGAATTTTTCGTATCAGGTGAAAAGACGATACTCCAATTGTTTAACGAAAGTAATTTAGAACATCCTCAAATTTGTCATGTACCAGAGGTAGATCCTATTCAAACTTGTGATACATGTATTGTAGAAGTGAATGGAAGTTTACTACGTGCCTGTTCGACGAAGTTGGAAGATGGCATGCATATTGAGAGGCAATCGGAACGTGCAAAGGAAGCACAAACTGAAGCGATGGATCGAATATTAGAGAATCATTTATTGTATTGTACAGTATGTGATAACAATAATGGTAACTGTAAAGTCCATAATACAGTACATATGATGGAGATTGAAGAACAGAAATATCCATATGAACCGAAAGTAAGTGCATGCGAAGTGGATACGTCGCATCCATTCTATCGATACGATCCAAATCAATGTATTGCTTGTGGGCAGTGTGTAGAAGTATGCCAAAATTTACAAGTAAATGAAACTTTATCGATTGATTGGAGTTTAGACCGTCCACGTGTTATTTGGGACAATGGTGTGAGTATAAATGACTCGTCTTGTGTTAGCTGTGGGCAATGTGTAACAGTTTGTCCTTGTAATGCATTAATGGAAAAAACGATGCTAGGAGAAGCTGGATTTATGACTGGTTTAAAACCAGATGTGCTAAATCCAATGATTGATTTTGTAAAAGATGTAGAGCCTGGATATAGCAGTATTTTAGCAGTTTCAGAAGTAGAGTCCGCGATGCGTAAGACGAAAATTAATAAGACAAAAACAGTTTGTACATTTTGTGGTGTAGGTTGTTCATTTGAGGTATGGACGAAAGATCGTCAAATTTTAAAAGTGCAACCTGTTTCAGATGCACCGGTTAATGGTATTTCCACATGTGTAAAAGGAAAATTCGGATGGGACTTTGTGAACAGTGAAGAGCGTATTACAAAGCCGTTAATTCGCCAAGGGGATATGTTTGTTGAGGCTTCATGGGAAGAGGCTCTTGAAGTTGTTGCATCTAATATGCAACATATTAAATCAGAGTATGGTAGCGATGCGTTTGGGTTTATTTCTTCTTCGAAAGTAACAAATGAAGAAAACTATCTTATGCAAAAACTAGCTCGTCAAATATATGGAACAAATAATGTAGATAACTGTTCCCGTTATTGCCAATCTCCAGCAACAGACGGTTTATTTAAAACTGTCGGTATGGGCGGAGATGCTGGAACAGTGAAAGATATTGCTGAGGCAGGTCTTGTTATTATTGTTGGGGCAAATCCAACAGAAGGACATCCTGTACTTGCAACTAGAGTGAAGCGTGCTCATAAATTATATGAACAAAAACTAATTGTCGCAGACCTTCGTAAACATGAAATGGCGGAGCGTGCTGATATATTTGTTCACCCGAGTCAAGGGACAGATTATGTATGGCTTGCTGGGATAACGAAATACATTATCGATCAAGATTGGCACGATAAAAAGTTCATAGCTGAAAATGTAAAGAATTTTGATGAATATAGCAAAATGCTAGAAAAATATACGCTTGATTATACTGAGGGAATTACAGGGATTTCTAAAGATCAGTTAAAAGAAATGGCTCGTATGGTATATGAAGCAGATGGTACTTGTGTACTTTGGGGAATGGGTGTAACTCAAAATACAGGAGGAAGTACAACGTCAGCAGCAATTTCAAATTTACTTCTCGTTACAGGTAACTACCGTCGTCCTGGTGCCGGTGCGTATCCGTTACGCGGGCATAATAACGTACAAGGTGCTTGTGATATGGCGACATTACCGAACTGGCTTCCGGGTTACCAAGCAGTTTCAGATGATGTACATCGTGCGAAATTTGAAAAAGCATACGGTACTACCATTCCGAAAGAACCGGGATTAAATAATATCGCAATGTTACTTGCGGCCGAAGAAGGAAAACTGCGTGGTATGTATGTTATGGGAGAAGAAATGGCTTTAGTAGATTCAAATGCCAACCATGTACAACATATTTTAGCGAATTTAGACTTCCTTGTTGTTCAAGATATGTTCTTATCGAAAACAGCTCGTTTCGCCGATGTTATTTTACCAGCAGCACCAAGCTTAGAAAAAGAAGGAACGTTTACGAATACAGAGCGCCGTATTCAAAGATTATACGAAGTATTGAAACCGCTTGGTGATTCAAAACCAGATTGGTGGATTTTACAAAAAGTAGCTCGTGCACTGGGCGGAGACTGGAATTATGGAAGTCCAAGTGAAATTATGGACGAAATTGCATCGCTTGCACCGTTATACTCTCAAGCGACGTACGACCGTCTAGAAGGCTGGAATAGTTTATGTTGGGGTAGCCATGATGGTAGTGATACACCATTATTATATGTAGATGGATTTAACTTCCCAGACAAACTAGCACGTTTATCACTAGATGAATGGGTTCCGCCAGTTATAGCACCAGATGAGTATGATTTACTATTAAATAATGGCCGTATGCTAGAGCATTTCCATGAAGGGAATATGACGAATAAGTCGGCTGGTATTTTATCTAAAGTGTCTGAAGTATTTGTTGAAATTTCACCTGAACTTGCTAAAGAACGCAATGTGAAAGATGGTGGTCTTGTAGAGTTAGCATCACCATTTGGAAAAATCAAAGTACAAGCGCTTGTTACAGATCGTGTAACTGGAAATGAGTTATATTTGCCGATGCATGCGACAGTAAATGAAGAGGCAATCAATATTTTAACAGGAACAGCAACAGACATTTATACGTGTACACCAGCTTATAAACAAACAATGGTGAAACTGCGCGTATTACGTGAAAAAGGAAATCGTCCGTTACCATCTTCAAACCCGAGAGATAAAAAACGTCATCCGCAAAATGGTGTTGAAATCGAGCAAAAGTGGCAAAGAAAACAATACGTATCACTTGTGGACCAGAATTAGGGGGCGGAGATCATGGCAAAAGAGATTACTTTAATTAAAAAGAAGATTGTAACAGAAGAAGAAAAAAAACAGCAAGTAACAGATGAGTTGTTAAATGATCTAGCTGAAAATAGAGAAGCAGTAGAAGAGACGATGCAGCTATTAGCGCAGTTGCAAAAAGCTGGAATTTTAGATGCAGCAATTAGTTTACTTGCTGCAAAAGAAGATGTTTCCAAAATAGCTGTTGAACAATTGAATCGTGAACCAGTAAAAAACGCATTAAACAATATGATGGGGGCAGGAGAGGCATTATCTTCAGTGGACCCAGAAATAACGAAACAAATAACATCTAGTTTAGTCACTGGATTACAATTTGCAACGGATGAGCTGAAAAACGGAAAGAAAACAAAAGTGATGGATTTCTTTAAAGTATTAAAAGATCCAGATATCAACAGGGCGATTACATTCGGTTTTAGTTTCTTAAAAGCATTTGGACAAGGATTAGAGAAAAAATAGAGTGAGTGAAAAAAGTGATGGGATTAGCCATCACTTTTTTCATTATATGTATAAGAGTGTTCATGTTAAGCGGAATATATTATTATTAAAAAGATGGATTGAAATTGGAAATGTGGAATCCATCTCAAATATCGTTTTAGAATGTGGAGGAATATATGCAACACCGTAAAAGACTATCTATACCAGGAGTAATGGGACATTCCTTTCAAACAGTTAGATTTGCTTTTTGGAATGTATTAACCTTTCAACTTGCTTATAAATTATTAGCAGCGATTGTATTTGTCCCGCTATTTGGGATCATTTTTAATAAGTTATTGTATTTTGGTGGTTATGCAAATGCGACGAATGATGAATTATTAGCGTTTTTAAAGACATCATACGGCATTTTGGCAATCGTCATTTTATCATTGTTAGCACTGTTTCTTATCTTTACGGAATTTGCGGTGCTTATTATCATTTCGTACTTCGCTCATAAAAGACAAAAGGTGAAATTACGTCCGATTTTATATAAAACCGTAACGTATTTACCTAATCTTTTCACATATTGCTTACCAGGATTTATTTTATATGCGGTTGTATTGTTACCTCTTTTAAATATTGGATATGAAACGGCATTAATTCCACAAATTCAAATTCCTAACTTTATTACAGGAGAACTGTTTAAGACAACGATGGGACAAGTTGGTTATTACACGTTCTTTGCTGTAGTTGCGTATTTGAACCTTCGCTGGATTTTTGTTCTACCTATTGTTGTTTTAGAGCAAAAGCCGTTTCGCACAGCAGCACGTAAAAGTGCAACGTTAGTAAAAGAAAGTTTTTTTAAAGTACTATTCTTTTTAGTAGGATTTTTTATTTCAATAGGGATTGTTTACGGTGTATTTTTGGGAGTGTATTTATTGTGTCTATGGGGCATGTATGAATTTACAAATCCACAGGGAACATTTGCATTATTAGCGGAATCAACAATGTCTGTATTTTTAACGAGTACATTGTATTTATTTAGTTTTATCGTGACGCCATTTTATATTATGGGAATAACACGATTGTATTTACAAAAGGTTCCGGTTGAAGATGTTTTATTAGAAGAAGGATTAGATTATTCGAAAACAAAAGCAGATAAATGTTTCTTCCAAAAACATCGTTGGAAATTTATTGGTGTATATATTGTAGGAATTATTACCGCCGGAATGGTCGTTGCCTTCATTGTAACGTTTATTTCAAATTCATATAAAGAACCAATTATTATGGCTCATCGTGGTTATATTTCAAAAGGTGTAGAGAATACGAAAGAAGCTGTGCAGGGGGCTATTGATGCCAAAGCAGACTACGCTGAAATTGATGTACTGCAAACAAAAGACGGTGAACTAGCAGTTATACATGATTTGAAGCTAAAACGTCTTGCTAATGCTAATGTTCATGTGTCAGATTTAACGATGGAGGAGTTAAGACAGCTTACCCTTAGTCAAGATGGTTTTTCAGGACAAATAAGTACACTTGATGAGATCATTAAGCTGGCAAAAGGAAAAATCAAACTTAATATTGAAGTGAAGCTTCATGGTGGCGAAAAAGATTTCGTAAACAAAGTATTAAAAGCGATTAAAGATAATGAATTTGAGAAGCAATGTGTCATTCAAACGTTACACTATCCGCTTATTAAAGAGTTTAAACGTGCAAATCCAAATATAAAAGTAGGATATATACTGTATGCGAGTAGAGCTAACTTAAAGAATGTGAAGGCTGATTTTTATGTAGCAGAAGAATACATGTTAAATAAGAAATTAGTAAAAGAAGCAAGGAAGTTAAACAAGCCAATTTACGTATGGACGGTAAATGATATGGAAAGGTTAAAGGGATATTATAAGTTAAACGTAGATGGTATCATTACCGATTATCCTGAAGATGCACGTGAAACAATTAAGATGTTAAAAGAGCAAGAAGATCGTGAAAGTGATATGTTTGATAAAATTAGTGAGACGACAGAAGATCTATTTTCAAAGTTATTTATAAGTTATCCAGCTGCTGGCTAAATGCCAGTAGCTGTTTTTTTGTGAAAAGAATATATTTCTAAAGTATTGAACAAAGTAATAAGTGTATATGTATACGTCATTGCTTAGTTTTTTTACATTATTTATTATAGTCAAATAATAAATAATTACTATGCATTTTGAATGGATATAATAGAAATAGAGTAATAGATGATGGAGTGGTACGGAGAACCCAATAAAATCAATGTTTTATATATTTACACTATTCTAAATATATAAACTTTAAAAAAATAGTATGTTAGCGTTTTCATAACTTTTAAGTTATGCTAGAATAAGGACATAAGTTATTAATTATTTAAAAAAGAAAAAAGAATTCCTTTTTTCTGTTAATTATAAGGGGGCATTTCATTATGCGTATTGGGGTACCAGCAGAAATTAAAAACAACGAAAACCGTGTGGCAATGACACCAGCAGGTGTTGTACATTTAGTTCGTAACAATCACGAAGTATTCATTCAAAAGGACGCAGGTGTAGGATCTGGTTTCACAGATGCTCAGTATGTTGAAGCGGGAGCGAAAATTGTTGAGACGGCTGAAGAAGCTTGGAACATGGAAATGGTTATGAAAGTTAAGGAACCAGTTGAAAGCGAATACAAACACTTCAGCGAAGGTTTAATCTTATTCACATACTTACACTTAGCTCCAGAACCAGAATTAACAAAAGCGTTAATTGAAAAGAAAGTTGTTGCTATCGCATATGAAACAGTACAATTAGAAAACCGTTCATTACCATTACTTGCACCTATGAGTGAAGTAGCTGGTCGTATGGCTGCACAAATCGGTGCGCAATTCCTTGAGAAAAACAAAGGCGGTAAAGGTATCTTACTTGCAGGTGTTCCAGGAGTTAAACGTGGTAAAGTAACAATTATCGGTGGTGGACAAGCTGGTACAAATGCTGCTAAAATTGCAGTTGGACTAGGTGCGGATGTAACAATCATCGACTTAAGTGCAGAACGTCTTCGTCAATTAGATGACATTTTCGGAAACCAAGTAAAAACTTTAATGTCTAATCCTTACAATATTGCAGAAGCTGTAAAAGAATCTGATCTTGTAATCGGTGCAGTATTAATCCCAGGTGCAAAGGCTCCAAAACTTGTAACTGAAGAAATGATTAAATCAATGGAACAAGGTTCTGTTGTTGTAGATATCGCGATTGACCAAGGTGGTATTTTCGAAACAACTGACCGTATTACAACTCACGACAACCCAACTTATGAGAAACATGGTGTTGTTCATTATGCAGTTGCAAATATGCCAGGTGCGGTTCCACGTACATCAACTCTTGCATTAACAAACGTAACAGTACCATATGCAGTACAAATTGCTAACAAAGGCTACAAAGAAGCTTGCCTAGGCAACACTGCATTATTAAAAGGTATTAACACATTAGATGGCTATGTAACATTCGAAGCAGTGGCAGAAGCTCACGGTGTAGAGTACAAGGGTGCTAAAGAATTATTAGAAGCAGAAACAGTATCTTGCTAATAGAAGCATTATACAAAACAAAATCGAACAATATATAAAACAACATGATAAGAGCTAAGAGATAATACCTCTTAGCTCTTCTTGGTAAAAGGGGGCATTCATCGTGGCCAACCTATTTAAAAAGAAATCCGTTACGCAATTGTTAGGGGAAAGTAAAAGTAAAACTTTGACGAAAACGCTAGGGGCATTTGACCTAACAATGCTAGGGATTGGTGCGATAATTGGTACAGGAGTTCTAGTATTAACTGGATTAGTAGCAGCAAGAGATGCTGGTCCAGCAGTTATTTTTTCATTTATGATTGCAGCAATTGTTTGTGGATTTGCAGCTTTATGTTATGCAGAGGTTGCATCTGCACTTCCTGTTTCAGGTAGTGTGTACACATATTCATATGCAACAATTGGTGAGTTTGTTGCCCATTTAATGGGATGGACATTGCTATCCGTATATGTCGTAACGACTGCCGCAGTAGCTGGCGGATGGACAGGTTATTTCAATAATTTAGTGAGTGGATTGGGACTTGAAATTCCAAAAGCGTTGTTAACGATTCCATCGCAAGGTGGTATGGTGAACTTACCCGCAGTTATCGTTACGTTGGTGATAACTTGGTTATTATCACGAGGTACAAAAGAAAGTAAGCGTGTGAATAACATAATGGTATTAATTAAAATTGGTATTGTTGTTTTATTCATTGCAGTTGGTGTATTCTACGTGAAACCAGAAAACTGGATACCATTTGCACCGTACGGCTTAAGTGGAGTCTTTGCCGGAGGAGCAGCAGTATTCTTCGCATTCTTAGGATTTGATGCATTAGCAACTTCTGCTGAAGAAGTGAAAAATCCACAACGTGATTTGCCGATTGGTATTATTGCTTCATTAGTCATTTGTACAATCATTTATGTTGTAGTTTGTCTCGTTATGACAGGTATGGTTTCTTATAAGGAATTAGATGTACCTGAAGCGATGGCCTATGTATTAGAAGTTGTAGGACAAGATAAAGTGGCTGGTGTAATCGCTATTGGAGCTGTAATTGGTATTATGGCTGTAATTTTCGCATACATCTACGCTACGACACGTGTATTCTTCGCTATGAGCCGTGACGGTTTATTGCCAAAATCTTTTGCGAAAATTAACAAGAAGACAGAAGCACCAACATTTTCAGTTTGGTTAACAGGAATTGGTAGTGCTTTAATTGCCGGATTTATCGATTTAAAAGAATTGTCGAATTTAGCGAATATTGGAGCGTTATTAACATTTGCGATGGTTGGTGTAACTGTCATCATTCTTCGTAAAACGCACCCGAAATTACAACGTGGATTTATGGTACCACTTGTACCAATCTTACCGATTATTTCAGTTGCAAGCTGTCTATTCTTAATGGTAAATCTACCGTTAAAAACATGGATATACTTCGGTGTTTGGTTAGCAATCGGAGTGGTTGTATACTTTGTTTATTCGAAAAAACATAGTCATTTAAAAGACGATGGAAGTTCGCAAGATAGTTTAGAAAAAGCTAATTAAAGGGATATAAAGTTAGTAAGCCTTGTGCGTCTAGGGAGCGCGCAAGGCTTTTTCTTTTGGGGAAATAAAGGAGACCAATGTTATGTTGTCGAATTTTTATGTCGGAATATAAGAAGGGGTGGAAAGATGGAGACGAAAGTTGTCGTTGGAGCAGAGGGATATAATAATAACCCAGGGTGGTTACATACGAATGAAAAAGAATTACATTTATTAAAAAGAGAAACGTGGATTAATAAATTTCCGTCTAATTCTTTATCAGTAATTTTGGCTGAGCACGTATGGGAGCATTTATCGTATGAAGAAGGTATAGAAGCAGCTAAAGTTTGCTATGAGTTTTTGGAAGATAATGGATATATTTGCTGTGCAGTGCCGGATGCATTTTTCCCAAATGAAGAGTATCAGCGTGGTGTGCAAGTGGGAGGACCTGGCCCGTTAGATCATCCAGCTGCAAGTCATAAAATTGTACATAACTACAAAACGATTATATCTATGTTTGAAGCAGCAGGTTTTCAAGTAAAGCTTTTAGAATACTGTGATGAGAATGGCCAGTTTCATTATAGTGATTGGGAAGAGAACGGTGGATTTATTTATCGATCGAAACGTTTTGATCATAGAAATCAAGATGGTAAATTAGGATTTGCTTCGTTAATTGTGGATGCAGTAAAAGTTAATAAATAAGAAGGGATGCACGGTAGTTTTCGTGCATCCTTTTTGTATGAAGAGCATGATAGATGCGGAGAATATTTATATGTTTATTTTGAAATGTGAACGAAATGTTTTAAAAAATGTATGAGAATTCATTGACACATATGAATGGACGCTCATATAATAAAGGTATAAGACATATGAATAGTTGTTCATATGTTCAAATGAAGAGGTGAGCTGTGATGGCTGAAAATAAAGTAGAAACGCAACAGGAAGCATGTTCTCAAACGGTAATTCACGAGGAAATCGTGGATCAAGTAAAACAAACAATTCCGACTGATGAAAGTTTAAGTAAAGTAGCAGAATTATTTAAAGTATTAGGTGACCGCACACGTACGAGAATATTACATGCATTATTTGAAGCTGAAATGTGTGTTTGTGATTTAGCTTATTTATTAGGAATGACGCAATCTTCAATCTCACATCAGCTTCGTGTATTAAAGCAAGCAAAGCTTGTAAAGAACCGTAAAGAAGGAAAGGTAGTTTATTACTCATTAGCTGATCAACACGTAATTCATATCTTCGAGCAAGCGTTTGAACACGTAAACGAGGAAGAATAAAAAAGCGAGGAGGGAGAACGATGGCAGAAGCATTAGTGAAAAAGAAACTTATGCTAGAAGGTTTAGATTGTGCAAATTGTGCAATGAAAATTGAAAAAGGTGTTGGGAATATAGAAGGGGTAACATCTTGTTCCGTAAACTTTGCAACAAAAACGATGCTTTTAGAAACACCGCAAAATAAAGAAAATCAAGTTGTTACGGAAGCGAAGCGACTTGTTACAAAATTAGAGCCGCATATTAAAGTGCAAGAAGAGCAAAAAACAAAATCAGTAAAAGAAGTATTTGTATTAGAAGGCTTAGATTGTGCAAATTGTGCAATGAAGATTGAAAATAAGGTAAAGGAAATGCCAACGGTTTCAGAAGCGACTGTTGATTTCGTATCAAAGAAATTACGAGTAGAAGTTGCAAATAAACGAGAACTTGAATCGACTGTACAAAATATAAAAAATGTTGTTCAAAAGTTAGAGCCTGATGTAAAAGTTGTTCGTGAAGAGGAAAAAGGACACGACCATGGCCATGATCATGGTGATGGAAATGTGAAAAAGATGATAGGACGATTAGTAGTCGGTGGAATTTTGACAGGAATTGCTGCATTAGCCGGATTACCGCAAATGATAACAATTCCATTATTCGTCCTTGCTTATTTATTAATAGGTGGAGATATCGTTTGGAGAGCGGCGAGAAACATAACTCGCGGCCAAGTGTTCGATGAAAACTTTTTAATGGCAATTGCAACTTTAGGAGCTTTCGCGATTCAACAATATCCAGAAGCGGTAGCAGTTATGCTATTTTACCAAGTAGGGGAACTGTTCCAAAGTATTGCAGTAAATCGTTCTCGAAAATCAATTACGTCATTAATGGATATTCGTCCTGACTATGCGAATGTGAAAGTTGGAAACGAAACGAAACAAGTATCACCAGAAGATGTGCAAGTTGGTGAGTATATTATCGTAAAACCAGGTGAAAAAGTACCGTTAGACGGGAAAGTAGTTGAGGGAACATCAATGATGGATACTTCAGCGTTAACAGGTGAGTCTGTACCGAGGGAAGTAGAAGTTGGTAATGACGTATTAAGTGGTTTTGTAAACCAAAATGGTGTATTAATTGTCGAAGTTACAAAAGAGTTCGGTGAATCCACTGTATCGAAAATTTTAGACTTAGTACAAAATGCAAGTAGCAAAAAAGCGCCAACAGAAAACTTTATTACGAAGTTTGCACGTTATTATACTCCTGTTGTAGTTATAACAGCAGCAATAATGGCATTTATTCCACCACTTATTTTAGAGGGTGCTACATTCTCCGATTGGATTTATAGAGCTTTAGTGTTCTTAGTAATCTCTTGTCCATGTGCACTCGTTGTATCGATTCCTCTTGGGTTCTTTGGAGGTATTGGTGGGGCATCTAAAAGTGGTATTTTAGTAAAAGGAAGTAACTATTTAGAAGCATTGAATGATGTGAAATATATCGTTTTTGATAAAACAGGAACATTAACAAAAGGTGTCTTTAAAGTTACGAAGATGGAGCCTAGTGAAGGTATCACAGCTGAAGAGCTATTAGAATATGCAGCATTTGCAGAAGTATATTCAAATCATCCGATTGCACAATCTATTCGAAACGCATATGGAAAATCAATCGATGAAAATAGTATTGAAGACTATAGTGAAATTTCAGGTCTTGGTACGGTTGTAAAGGTACAAGGAAAAGAAATTTTCGCAGGTAATGCTAAATTAATGAAAAAAGAAAACATTACATTTAAGCAACCAAATACAGTAGGTACACTAGTTCATGTTGCTGTAGATGGTAAATATGCAGGTTATATTGTTATCTCTGACGAGGTAAAAGAGGATTCAAAACAAGCAATTCAAAAGTTAAAAGAACTAGGTATTAAGAAGACAGTCATGTTAACTGGTGATGCAAAATCAGTTGGTGAAGCTGTTGGTAAAGAATTAGGTTTAGATGAAGTCCATGCCGAATTATTACCACACCAAAAAGTAGAAGAAATCGAAAAAATTGATGCAGCAAAACGCGGTAAAGAAAAGATTGCATTTGTCGGTGATGGTATTAATGATACGCCAGTACTAGCAAGGGCAGACGTTGGTATTGCGATGGGCGGTTTAGGATCAGATGCAGCAATTGAAGCTGCTGACATCGTTATTATGACTGATGAGCCTTCAAAAATTGCGACAGCTGTAAAAATTGCAAAACGTACACGTAGTATTGTCTGGCAAAATATTATATTTGCATTAGGGGTAAAAGGGTTAGTGTTATTACTCGGCGCCTTTGGTATTGCAACAATGTGGGAAGCAGTCTTCTCAGATGTTGGTGTGACGTTACTTGCAGTATTAAATGCAATGCGTGTACTACGAGTAAAAGATTTATAAAAAAGAGGACGCAATTGCGTCCTCTTTTTTATTGGTTATTTTGTTGAAATTGACTCAAGAAAATAACATCAAATATTATTTTGTTTTTAAATAATGTAATATATAAAATTATAAAAAACAATATTCTTCTTATTATTTTAATATATTTTTTACAAATATCTATATAGTATTGAAAAATGGAGAAGTGGGGGAGGGACAAAACCCCACTAATTAAAGCTTCACTTTATTTTTGTATGTTTTTTTCAACTTGTTCTCGAACAGTTTGAATATAATTCATTTTATGATCCCAACATTCTTGGCTTAAATCGACAGGGTACTCTTCTGGGTTTAAAGTTCGCATATACTCTTCCCAAAATAGTGAGAGGCTGCGTTCATTATACTTTTGAATCTCTAATATATTAGGTAATTCATACGCTCTGTTACCGTTAATGAAAATATCTTGATGCAGTTCGCGTGCTTCAAAGCTTGTTACGAATTTACTTATATATGTATGAACTGGATGAAACATTTTTAAACGCTCTTCTTTTCCGGGTTCTTCTGACTCTAAAGCAATATAATCGCCCTCTGCATGATCGTTAACACGGTTAATAATACGATAAATTCGTTTAAGTCCTGGGGTTGTAATTTTTTCAGGATTAGATGAAATCTTAATCGTATCATTTAATTTTCCGTCAGTATCTTCAATAGCGACTAGTTTATAAACGGCCCCTAATGCTGGCTGCTCAAAGGATGTAATCAGCTTTGTACCAACACCCCATACATCAATTTTTGCCCCTTGAGATTTCAAGTGCATAATCGTATATTCATCTAAATCGCTAGAAGCGATAATTTTTGTGTTTGTAAATCCAGCTGCATCAAGTTGTTTTCTGGCCTCCTTTGATAAATATGCCATATCACCACTATCAAGGCGAATGCCATAAAAATCGATACGATCCCCGAACTCTTTTGCAACACGAATCGCATTTGGAACACCAGATTTTAATGTGTCGTATGTATCGACAAGAAATACACATTTTTTATGTGTTTCAGCATATTTTTTAAATGCAACATATTCATCGCGATATGCTTGAACGAAAGAATGGGCATGTGTGCCAGCTACAGGGATGCCAAAGCGTTTCCCTGCGCGAACGTTACTTGTAGATGAAAACCCACCAATAAAGGCAGCTCGTGTTCCCCAAAGGGCAGCATCAAACTCATGAGCGCGTCTTGTACCGAACTCTAAAAGCTCATCATTATTTGCAGCGTGCTTCATACGTGCAGCTTTTGTAGCAATTAATGTTTGGTAATTTACAATATTTAAGAGGGCGGTTTCAATTATTTGTGCCTCGCCAAGCGGTGCATCAACACGTAATAATGGTTCGTTATTAAAAACAACTTCGCCTTCTTGCATACTACGAATCGTGCCAGTAAATTTCATGTTTTGTAAATAATGAAGGAAGTCTTCTTCAAATTGCAGCTCTGCTAAATAAGCGATGTCACTTTCGGTAAAGCTGAAATTTTCTATGTACTCTACAATTTTTTCAAGACCAGCAAAAACAGCATAGCCGTTTTCGAATGGAAGCTTTCGAAAGTATAGATCAAAAACAGAACGGCGAGTATGAATACCATCTTTCCAATATGTATAAGCCATGTTGATTTGATATAAATCTGTATGTAAGGCGTAACTATCGTCTTTATAATGATTCATTGTGAAAACACCTCCGCAATTTGGTTATAGTATACCAATTTTCCCCCTTCCGTAGCAAAGAAGTAATAGGGGATTGAAGTCAAGGGAGAAAAAAATGAAATAATGCATATTTTTTAGAAAATTTACATTTATCAATTTATATTTCTCAAGATTTTATGTATTATTAGAGTAATGGGGGTAATGAGAATGGAGGAGGACAATGCAACAAACATTAGAAAAAATAGGCAAGCAAGTTTTTTATAAACGGCTACAGCAAAAAATGACACAAGAAGAATTATGTCAGGGCATTTGTTCTGTCTCATACTTAAGTAAGATCGAAAATGGAAAGATTGAAGCATCAGAAGAAATTCTACAATTGCTCTGCACAAGACTAGAAATTGCTGTGACGGATTTGAGAGATGTAGAAGAAGATGTGAAGGTGAAGTTGGACGAGTGGTTGAATGCATTAGTTCATTTGGACAAGCAACAAGTAGAGCGCATATACGAAGAGTTGCAAGGTGAAATGAAGCATGTGTTGGATTTTGAAATTATAAATTATTATAAACTGCTGTATACACGTTATTTAATTATGAAAAGGGATATATCTGCAATTGAAGAAGAATTAGAGAGATTAAAGAAAGTCTACAAAAAGTATTCTCCATTTCAGAAGTTATTATATACGTACAGTAGAGGGTTATTGTGCTGTTTGCAGTATAGATGGAAGGATGGACTAGACCACTTATTAAAAACAGAAGTAATGGCCAAGGAACAAGGGTATCATGAAACGGGTATGTACTATAATATAGCGCTTGCATATACTCATTTAGATATTCATCACCTTGCAATTCATTTTGTGAATATAGCATTAGAAGGATTTCGTAGTGAATATAAGTTTAGAAATATAATTAATTGCCAGATACTTATTGCAGTAAGTTACACAGAAAAAGGTCAGTATGAAGAGGCCTTAAGAATGTATGAGAGTATATTGAGGGAGGCCACATCTTTTGCGGATAAGGATGTACTTTTAGCTATTACTTTAAGCAATATGGGAAGTATATATTATAAAAAAAGCAAATATCAGCAGGCGAAGAAATATTATTTGGATAGTCTGCAACTTCAAAAACAAGTAGATTTAAACTATCTAGATACAATATATGAACTGGCATTAGTATGCATTAAATTAGAAGAATTAGAAGAGGCAAAAGAATGGATTGATAAGGGAATTGTTGCAGCAAAACAAGAAGAGAGATTTAATGCAAAGTTATATTTGCTTTTAATTCTTAGATATAAACATTTTGAAGAAGCAAAAGATTATAAAGTATTTTTGGAAAATGAGGCTATTCCTTTGTATAAATCTGCGGGAAATAAAATAGAATTAAAGAAAGTATACGTTGAACTCGCAGAACATTTCGCTAGTTTATCGAGATTTGAGGAAAGTAATCGATATTATAGGTTAGTTATTGATTTGATGAATGATAATAAGGAGGAGTGAAAATGAAAAAGATGGTATTTGGAGTATTGGCGTTTATAGTAACTCTTACAGTTGCTGGAGGAATACATCAGTATAGTAGTAAACCTGATATCGTTGGTCAACAAGCTAAAACGGTTCAACAAATTAATTCATAACCAAAAAACCCCTTTCCAAACGGAAAGGGGTTTCTCAATATTTGCTCCCGAAAATTCTACAAAACTTGAGAAAACAATTATTTGAATTTTTAGTATATTAATAATGGAAACATAATGATAATATGAAACTACTCTTTTTCAAAAATTTTTTATTAGGGGGAATGTTAGATGAAAAAGAAGAGTTTAGCGTTAGTGTTAGCGGCAGGAATGGCAGTTACTACGTTCGGAGGGACAGGCTCTGCATTTGCGGATTCTAAAAATGTACTCTCTACTAAGAAGTACAATGAGACGGTACAGTCACCTGAGTTTATTTCTGGTGATCTAACTGGAGCGACTGGTAAGAAAGCGGAATCTGTTGTGTTTGATTACTTAAACGCGGCAAAAGGTGATTATAAGTTAGGGGAAAAGAGTGCGCAAGATTCTTTCAAAGTGAAACAAGTGAAAAAAGACGCTGTAACTGATTCAACAGTAGTACGTATGCAACAAGTTTACGAGGGAGTACCTGTATGGGGATCTACTCAAGTAGCTCACGTAAGTAAAGATGGTTCTTTAAAGGTATTGTCTGGAACAGTTGCGCCTGATTTAGACAAAAAGGAAAAGTTAAAAAACAAAAATAAGATTGAAGGCGCAAAAGCAATTGAAATCGCGCAGCAAGATTTAGGAGTAACACCTAAATATGAGGTAGAACCAAAAGCGGACTTATATGTATATCAAAACGGTGAAGAAACGACATATGCATACGTTGTAAATCTAAACTTCTTAGATCCAAGCCCAGGAAATTACTACTATTTCATTGAGGCGGAAAGCGGTAAAGTATTAAATAAGTTTAATACAATTGATCATGTAACAAATGATGATAAGTCTCCTGTTAAACAAGATGCTCCTAAACAGGATGCGAAAGCGGTTATAAAGCCTGTAACAGGAACGAATAAAGTAGGAACTGGTAAAGGTGTATTAGGAGATACGAAATCGCTTAATACAACGTTATCTGGATCATCTTACTACTTGCAAGATAATACGCGCGGAGCAACAATTTTCACATATGATGCGAAAAATCGTTCGACGTTACCAGGAACATTATGGGCAGATGCAGATAATGTTTTCAATGCAGCGTATGATGCAGCAGCAGTAGATGCTCATTACTATGCAGGTAAAACATATGATTACTATAAAGATACATTTAACCGAAATTCTATTAATGATGCAGGAGCACCATTAAAATCAACTGTTCATTACGGAAGTAAGTATAATAATGCATTCTGGAACGGTTCACAAATGGTATACGGAGATGGTGATGGTGTAACATTCACTTCATTATCTGGTGGTATTGACGTAATTGGTCACGAATTAACGCATGCAGTTACGGAAAATAGCTCGAATTTAATTTATCAAAATGAATCAGGAGCATTAAATGAAGCAATTTCTGATATCTTTGGTACGTTAGTAGAATTCTATGATAACCGTAACCCGGATTGGGAGATTGGTGAAGATATTTACACGCCTGGTAAAGCAGGAGATGCACTGCGTTCTATGAGTGATCCAACGAAATATGGTGATCCAGACCATTATTCTAAGCGTTACACTGGTTCAAGTGATAACGGTGGCGTTCATACAAACAGTGGTATTATTAACAAACAAGCTTATTTATTAGCAAATGGTGGTACGCATTCTGGTGTAACTGTAACTGGTATCGGTAAAGATAAATTAGGTGCGATTTACTACCGTGCAAATACACAGTATTTCACGCAATCTACTACATTTAGTCAAGCTCGTGCTGGTGCAGTACAAGCTGCAGCTGATTTATATGGTGCTAGCTCTGCAGAAGTAGCAGCAGTTAAGCAATCATTTAGTGCTGTTGGTGTAAACTAAGGCTTTAAGGGATAGTTATTAATAAAATACCTCAAAAATAAAGAAGGAGCATAGGCTCCTTCTTTATTTTTTTCTCCATTTTTTCCACAAATAAAATAATCCAACACAACCCGCGATTGTTATAATCCACTTCGCTTCATTTGTTCCGTTTATGACATGATATGCAGAATATACTTCAATCAATAAGGCCGGTATTTTCCCTATTGTGCTGGCAATACTGAAAGAGAGTAATGACATCTTGCCTAGAGCTGCAAATAAAGTAACGATACTGGACGGAATGAAAGGAATAAAACGAAAAGATAGGACGAGTAGAAATGCCTCCCTGCCTTCTACGTAAAGAAGGCGCTCTACCTTTGGATACTTATTTACTTTATCGTGAGTGAACCTTTGAAGGCCTATACGATAAATATAAAACGAGATAATAGCCCCTAATGCCTCGCCTGTGATCGAAATGATTGTACCATTTGTTACACCGAAGAGTTGTATATTAATAGCGGTCAAAAAAATACTAGGGATAAAACCTAAAAGACTGATGATGATGTTGATTAAGATACTAAGTGGAATTGCGATTGAATAATAATCTGTTAAGAAGTTTTGAATTGTTTCAACCATTTTATAAAATCCTTTATCTTTTTTTGCATTACACCATATTTCTATTGTATAGGCAAGTGCAAATTTACATAATGTAGAAAACAGTTGATAGAAAGCTGTTTATATACCTTATGTAGGTATTGGGTATATAAAAACAGGGGTATATTTAACTTATTTGAAAAACACTCCGAAAATCCTATATTTAAAGGGCTCGTGGAGTGTTTTGATTGGTGTTTTCATCCGGGAAATAATTATAAAAACATGGGGGTATATTTTAAGAAGGGCGAAAAACAGTGATTTGATGAAAGGGGGGGTGGAAAATATAGCAAAATGAATGAGGATTTTAAAACCGTATACATTTTTTCTTTGTGAAATTGACTTTTAGTGGAGTTACGATAATAATCATGGAAGAGGTGATACGATGAAACGATTAAGTAGTCTTTTCTTGAGTAGTTTATTGGCACTAATGCTGATTTTAAGTGGATGTGCAGGAAAAGAACAAAAAACAGAAAAACCAAAAGAGGATCATTCTACATCAGTAGAAAAAATTAGTGATAATATTTTAGATGAAATGGAAGGGCCACCTAAAAATGGTCATACGATTGAAAGGCATGTAGGCAAATCGGAAGAGGATTTGAAGAATCGTTTGAAGACAGATAAAGTTTCAGCGGCAAGTACATACTATGATAAGGAAACAGCGACAAAGGCTGTGAAAGATAGTTTAAAACAACATGATAAAGAAATTCAGGATTGGTTGAAAAACTCTAAAGAGGCTCGTCTTGTATTGAATACAACTCATTCATTCCCAGTTGGAAAAACAGTAATAAAGAAAAATATGAATGTAAAAGACAAGCTAGTAAAGACTGTTACTGTTTTAGCGAGAGATAAATCAGGAAATCTAGGATTTAAGATTATTACTTCTTATCCATCAGATAAATAAAGGGGGGGAGTATATATGTATCCAACATTACAATACTTTCTTAAATCGTACTGTACGTTAAGTATTCATGAGGATGAAATAGTAAGCGTGATGGAAGAGTTTATAGAGCAAGAGGACGAAGAGATTGTTTTGAAATTACGCGATGAATTAGTAAATATGAAGAAAAAGAACGCGTGGGAAGAAGCGTGCGTATTAGCTGCGAAGCAAGGCAATCGTGTGTGGTCTTTAGAAGAAACGAAAGATCATCTGGAAAATTTTTTACTATTATTGCAAAAGAAAAAGGCGTGAGTAGATCACGCCTTTTTGTATACGCTTTTTGAAATTTGTCCGTTTGATATTATCTCATTGTTTTGGGGCACTTTTATATACGCTTTTTGAAATTTGTCCATTTGAGAGTACTTCACCGTTTTGTGTTACTTTTTTATACGTAACCGCTGTTATTTTATCACCAGTATTACTAACTACTTGAGAAGAAACTTCAACATTTTTACCAGTATTTGTACCGAAAATACGTGTAGTAATACTACCGCCATTTGAAAATGCTTGAATGTAAATATGCTTACCTGTATTGTTTTTAAATTTTAAATCCGGACCATAATCTGCTACTGCTGCATCTTGCCCAAGTGGTAAATAATTTACGGGCATAGAATGATTGCTTCGAGAAACAATTCCTAAATCTGCCCTTAAAGCTGCGCTGTATAAAGTACTACTTACTTGGCAAACACCTCCGCCTGCACTTTGTATAACTTTACCTTGTGAATATACTGCTGCGGATTTATAACCATGTGCAGCATCAGTTACGCCAACACGGCCATTAAAACTAAACGTTTCATCAGGTGCTACAATAACTCCACTTAAAGTATTAGCTGACTTATTTACATTATAGGACTGATTTCCATTACGGCCAGCCATTGGGGTAGAGTATTCAGCAATCACTTCTTTAATCCCCATTTGTTGTATATCTTCTGTAGAACGTTCAGGTTTTATTAGTGTAACTGGTAATACAACATCGGATGTGCCAGAAGTAATAGCTGCGCTTGTTAAATCGGTTAATTTTCCTTTATCAATTTTTTCCCCAGTTTGACTTTGGCTAATATTTACTGTAGAGCCTTCAACACTTAATTCGGCGTTGACAGGATTTTTTAATGTTTCATTATATTTATCCTTTATAAAGGTTTCATAAGTTGTTGTATTTAATTGTGGTGTTAATTTATAGTCACGTTTTACTTCACCGTTTTCAGCTTGCTTACGCATGTTGTAACGATTCATTACGTTCCCTTCTTGTTCTTTAAAGATATTGTCGACAATATCCTTCTCTTTATAATCTACTCCTAAATCTTTCCACGTGTAATTTTGCTTATCATTTTGGAATACGTAGTTAAGAGGTTTTTGATTTAATTCATTCACCTTTTGATTAACAAGGGCTTGAATAGCTGCTTTATTTTTTCCATCAAGAGAAATACCTTCAAATGTAGTGTTTGGTAGTGCAGTTGTATTTAGTTGATTATTTAATTTGGATACATATTGATATCCACCAACACCACCAACGCAAAGTAATATGCCACCAGCGATAGCGGAACCGATCAGGATTTTGCCTAGCTTCATTTATTTCCCCCCAGAAAAATTTGTATAAATATATGTATTACATTTTTTGTATAAAAATGATGAAAATAACATTATGTACGTCCTAGTATACTATTATTTTCACTACGTGTGTAATGTTTTCATAAAAAATGTTACACTGCTGTAATAATTGTCTCTTTTTGTCACAATATGAATGAGAAATATGTTGAAAATTATAATAAAAAGGCTGCTTAGAAAAATCTAGCAGCCTTTTTATTATAATTTTTTATGCTCATTTTTATTCGTAACACCGAGATGTTCTTGAAGTGTTGTCGATATATCATTAACACTCTTTTCGTTTGGAACGTAATAATAAATACCACCTATATATTTATCAGTACCTTCCACTTGCAATTTATCCATTTTTAAATTTGAATCCATTGAATTTTTTGCAATAGTTATCATATCATCAAAAGTTAAATTTGTTTTTAAGTCTGTATCGACAGCATCTAATAGGCTTCCGATTTTATTAATGGAATTGAGAGATAGTGCTTTCTCAGCAATAGCTTCTAAAACAAGTTGTTGTCGTTGACCGCGCATATAATCACTGTCAATATGGCGAGTTCTAGCTAGTGCAAGTGCTTCTTCTCCATTTAAATGTTGACGTCCTTTTTTGAGGTGAATTGCATCTGCTTCGTCGCTACTATTTTGTTCTGTGAACTCAACGGGAACGTCGACAGTTATACCACCTAGAGAATCAACGATCTTGATAAAGGATTTGAAATTAAATTTTACATAGTAATCAACTGGGACATCTAAAAAGTTTTCTACTGTATCAATTGTGCTGTCTACACCACCAAATACGTGTGCGTGTGTGATTTTATCATATTTATCACGTGATTTAATGTAGACGCGTGAGTCACGTGGAATGCTGACAAGTTTAACTGATTTATCATTTTTATTAATTGTTGCAAGTAATAATGCATCCGTACGAGTTGCTTTTCCGTAACCTTTTTCCCTGATATCACTTTCATCAACACCCATAATAAGGACAGAAATGTTGTCAGTCATAGGTTTAACAGCTTTTTCACGTTTGCTGGATTTATCTCCCCGGCCGAGTTCAGAATAGGCATTGCTTAAGACAGATTTTGCTTTACTGTATATATGGAAGGAATAGCCTCCTGCTCCCATTGCTACAATAAGTAATGGAATGAGAATGAACCAAAGTAGGCGTTTTTTCTTTAATTGTTTTTTTGTGGTTCGATTATTTTTGTTAACGTCGGATTTCATCATTTGTTCTCCTTTAAAACTATCAAAGTGTATATATCTAGAAGCGTATTAAAACACATAAAAAATATTTTACGCTAAATAAAATGGATTGTACATGTATAAAAAATAGATGTCTCGATTATTTATGAGACATCTATTCGTTATTGTATACAAAAGATAAGGATAAGAAAATGATAAAATTTTACCTAATTACAACATAATACTTACAATAATTGCAGATAGAATACTAACGAGAGTAGCTCCGTATAGTAATTTTAAGCCGAACCGGGCAACAACATTTCCTTGTTCTTCGTTTAACCCTTTTACAGCACCGGAAATAATTCCAATGGAAGAAAAGTTGGCAAAAGAAACGAGGAAGACAGAAATAATACCAACTGTACGGATAGAGAGAGTGCTGGAAATTTTACTAAGATCCATCATTGCTACAAATTCATTTGTTACAAGCTTTGTTGCCATAATGCTACCAGCTGTGACAATCTCAGAACTTGGTACGCCGATAAGAAATGCAATAGGGGCGAATACATAGCCTATTAGTTGTTGGAAAGTAATGCCGAATATAATGAGGAATAGGTCATTAATACAACTCATTAATGCGACGAATCCAATGAGCATAGCGCCGACGACAATTGCTACGCGAAAACCATCAAGGATGTATTCTCCGAGCATTTCAAAAAAACTTTGCTTTTCACCTTTTATTTCTAAAATATCTTCGTCGTCGTTAACGTCGTAAGGATTAATAATGAGTACGATAATAAAACCGCTAAATAAGTTCAGAACGAGTGCGGTTACTACATATTTTGGTTCGATCATCGTCATATAGGCACCAACAATGGACATAGATACGGTAGACATAGCAGAGGCGCAAAGTGTATAAAGTCGATGTTTTGGGATTTGAGCTAATTGTTTTTTTACCGTAATAAAAACTTCTGATTGGCCGACAATAGCGGAAGCGATGGCATTGTAAGATTCTAATTTCCCAAGACCATTTATTTTGCTAAGAAAGAAACCAATCCAATGAATAAATAATGGTAGTATTTTGAAATGTTGTAATATACCAATTAAGACGGAAATAAACACAATCGGTAATAATACATTAAGGAAAAATGGCATTTCACCTTTGTTTGCAAGACCTCCAAATACAAAATTTATACCAGATGCAGCATAGTCGAGTAACTTTGTAAACAGGTTGGAAATTATCGTAATAAGGATGAGGCCAATTTCTGTATTTAATAATAAATAGGTTAAAATTAACTGTATAATAAGCATGATGAAAATTGGCTTGAATTTAATATGTTTTTTATTGTTACTAGCGATGTAGGCAAGGAGAAAAACAACGATAAGTCCAACGAAAAAAGTGATAAATTTCATAATAAGCCCCCTAAAAGAGATATTCTGCTATATATGTTTTTCATTTTAAGGGAGAATATGCATCTTTGGTAAAGAAAGGAATAGAGAGAGCATGAATATATGTAGAGTGCACCACGTTGCAATTATTTGTTCGAATTATGAACTGTCAAAGGATTTTTATACTCGGATATTAGGTTTTAAAGCGATAAATGAAGTATATAGAAAAGAACGAGATTCTTATAAGTTAGATTTATGTGTAGGGGAAGAGTATCAAATTGAATTATTTTCATTTCCTAGTCCACCTAAGCGCCCAAGTTTTCCAGAAGCAGCTGGACTTAGACATTTAGCATTTGCTGTTACAAATATAGAAGAAGCTGTAAACCATTTAAAACAATGCGGTGTGGAGACTGAAGCGATACGTATGGATGAAATTACGGATAAAAAATTTGTCTTTTTCCAAGATCCTGATGGCTTGCCTTTAGAATTGTATGAGGCTTGAAATTGGTGAATTTTATATAGGGTTGCTTTCAAATAAATGAAGAAACTAAAGTGAAACTTCTTTTTTAAAGGAGGTGTAACTTTAGCTAAGAAAGCTAAAGGACATATGTGGATATTTTAAAATTACTGATGGTAGCCATCCTTATTGCGTTAACAGCATTTTTTGTGGCTGTTGAGTTTGCAATCATAAAGGTGCGTAGCAGTCGTATCGATCAACTCGTTAGTGAAAAAAGACGAGGCGCATTGGCAGCTAAAAAAGTAACTTCAAATTTAGATGAGTATTTATCGGCATGTCAGTTAGGAATTACGATTACTGCTTTAGGGCTCGGGTGGTTAGGAGAACCGACGATTAAACATTTACTCGAACCGCTGTTTTTAAAATTGGATTTATCTCCTGCAATTACAAGTACAGTTTCATTTATTATTGCATTTGCAGTTATTACGTTTTTACATGTTGTAATTGGTGAACTCGCTCCAAAGACTTTTGCAATCCAAAAAGCAGAGCAAGTTAGCTTATTATTATCAAAGCCCCTTATTTATTTTTACCGAGTTATGTATCCATTTATTTGGGCTTTAAATGGCTCTGCACGATTTGTGACAGGCTTATTTGGTTTACATCCTGCTTCTGAACATGAAGTTGCGCATTCTGAGGAGGAACTAAGATTAATCTTGTCTGAGAGTTATGAGAGTGGCGAGATTAATCAAACTGAATTTAAATATGTGAATAACATCTTTGAATTTGATAACAGGGTAGCAAAGGAAATTATGGTACCTCGTACTGAAGTTGTTGGCTTATATGAAGATGAGCCGTTTGAGACACATATTAAAGTAATTGCACAAGAAAAATATACGAGATATCCAGTATTTGGTGAAGATAAAGATGAAATTATTGGGATGGTTAATGTAAAGGACTTATTTATTCGTTATATGGATGGTAATCGAGATGAAGAGTGTTCGATTACACCATATACACGTCCAGTTATTGAAGTGTTAGAAAATATCCCAATCCATGATTTACTATTGCAAATGCAGAGAAGGCACATTCCATTAGCTGTATTATATGATGAATATGGTGGCACAGCAGGGATTGTTACATTGGAAGATATTTTAGAAGAAATTGTTGGAGAAATCCGAGATGAATACGATGAAGATGAGCATCCACCTATAGAACATATAAGTGAAGTGTGTAAAATTGTAGAGGGGAAAGTGCTTATTAGCGAAGTAAATGATTTATTTGGCATACATTTGGTCGCTGATGATGTTGATACAATTGGTGGTTGGATTATGGTACAAAAGCAAATCGTTGCTGAAGGAGATATTATTGAAAAACACGGCTTTTCTTTTAAAGTTCTTGAAAAGGATATGCATCAAATTAAGCGAGTTGAAATAAAGAAAGTAGAAGAATGAATGGATTTTCTATTATATAAACTTTAATAAAAAGTATATATAGAAAAATAAATGTTTGCGCTTTCAAAAAGGTGCTATATAGTGAAAGTGGATACTGAAGAATTCATTTAATGATACTCGTATTTTATAGGGCGAATTCTTTAGATAAGGATTTAGAATGAAAAGTATAGGTGATGAAAAATGATAGCAACGAAGGATATACGTATAGAAAAAGATTTTTTAGGTGAAAAGGAAGTACCGAGTGTAGCTTATTATGGTGTACAAACATTACGTGCCGTAGAAAACTTTCCTATTACAGGATACCGCATTCATCCGTCACTCATTACGGCAATGGCAATTGTAAAAAAAGCGGCAGCGCTTGCGAATATAGATACAGGTTACTTAGCTAAAGATATCGGACAAGAAATTGCAGAAGCGGCACAAGAGATTGTTGATGGAAAGTTCCATGATCAATTTATCGTAGACCCGATTCAAGGCGGAGCAGGGACTTCAATTAATATGAATACTAATGAAGTAATTGCTAATAGAGCGCTAGAACGTATGGGATACGAAAAAGGTGAATATGCGAAAATTAGTCCAAACACTCATGTGAACATGGCCCAATCAACAAATGATGCGTTCCCAACTGGGATTCATATAGCAACTCTTATGATGCTGGAAGAACTTCTTGTTACAATGGAAGAACTTCACTCTGCTTTTCATGATAAAGCAAAAGAATTTGATCACGTTATTAAAATGGGGCGTACGCATTTGCAAGATGCAGTTCCAATTCGCCTTGGACAAGAATTTGAAGCATATAGCAGAGTGCTAGAGCGTGATATAAAAAGAATTAAACAGTCTCGTCAACATTTATACGAAGTTAATATGGGTGCGACAGCTGTCGGTACGGGATTAAATGCAAACCCTACTTATATAGAACAAGTTGTGAAGCATTTACGAACTTTTAGTGGTTTCCCTCTTGTTGGTGCAGAGCACTTAGTTGATGCGACGCAAAACACAGATGCATATACAGAAGTATCTGCAGCACTAAAAGTATGTATGATGAATATGTCTAAAATTGCAAATGACCTTCGTATTATGGCGTCTGGTCCACGTGTTGGGTTGGCGGAAATTCAATTACCAGCTCGTCAACCAGGTTCATCTATTATGCCGGGGAAAGTAAATCCAGTTATGGCAGAAGTAATTAACCAAGTTGCTTTCCAAGTAATTGGAAATGACCATACAATTTGCTTAGCGTCAGAAGCTGGACAATTAGAGTTAAATGTAATGGAGCCGGTATTAGTATTTAATTTAATTCAATCCATCAGTATTATGAATAACGGTTTCCGTGTATTCCGTGAATACTGTATAAAGGGAATTACAGCGAATGAAGAGTTGCTTAAGCAATATGTTGAAAAAAGTGTTGGAGTTATTACAGCAGTGAATCCTCATATTGGTTATGAAGCAGCTTCTCGCATTGCACGTGAAGCAATTGCGACAGGAAAATCTGTTAGGGAGCTATGTTTAGAACATGGTGTACTTACAGCAGAAGAGCTTGATATTATTTTGGATCCATACGAAATGACGCATCCTGAAATTGCTGGTGCTTCTTTATTAAAGACTAAAAAAATGTAATGTAAAAAGCACCGATCCATTTGGATCGGTGCTTTTTTTTAGAAGATATTAAATACAGCGTTTAATTGAAGTAAGCTAATAATAGCTAAGAAGATTAAACTATATTTCATTACTATTTTAAATAGAGCAGATTCTTGACCAACTAGTCCAACTGCTGCACAAGCAACTGCTACAGATTGTGGTGAAACCATTTTTGCGATTGTACCACCAACTACGTTTAATGAAACGAGAGTAGATGGTACGATGTTTAACTGATCGGCAGTTACTGCTTGAAGTGGTGCGAATAATGAACCACTTGATACGACTGAACCTGTAATGAATACGCCAATCCATCCTAAGATTGGAGAAAGAACTGGGAATGCATTTCCTGTAGAAGAGAATGCAAGTCCAAGTGTAGATGACATACCAGAGTAGTTTTCTACGTAAGCTAAAGCGATAACGCTACAAATTGTATATACTGGAACTTTTAGTTCTTTTATTGTTTCGATCATTAATTCTTTAATCATTTTGCCGTTTACACGGTAGACGATAAGTGAAACGATGATTGCTAATACAATCGCAGTAGTTGTAGAAGAGAATACATCTAGTTTGAAAATCGCTGCGAAAGGTGTATCAGCCTTTGTAATTGGTGCAGTTTTCATAACCGCATTATGAAGACCAGGGAATTGAATGTTAAATACTAAGTTTGCCAATGGACCATCCGGAGCAAATAAAGCTTTAATTGGTTTTAAATTAAAGATTGTTACAAATGCAGTTAAGAATACGAATGGGGACCAAGCATATAAAATTTGATTGAATGTATGAGATTCTTTTTCTTCTTGTTTTTCTTCTTTAGCAGAAGATTTTGGTTGCCAAACACGTAAGAATAATGTAAGAGCGACCATACTTACGACTGCTGCGAAAATATTAGTAAGTTCAGCGCCTAAGAAGTAAGTCACAAGGAACTGAGTAATTGCGAAAGAAACACCACTTACAAGAATACCTTGCCAAGTTTCTTTAATGCCTTTAAATCCATCTACCATTGAAACAAGTAAGAACGGTAAAACAATGCTAATGAATGGCAAAATGTAAACAGCTTGACGACCGACAGTTAATGCATCTAGCCCAGTTAATTGTGCAGGTACTGTAACTGGAATACCCATAGCACCCATAGCGCCACCAGCGATATTAGCTACTAAGCAAATACCTGCTGCTTTTAATGGATTAAAGCCCATACCTACAAGTAATGCAGCTGTAATAGCAACTGGAACACCGAAACCAGCTGCGCCTTCTAAGAAAGCACCGAAAGAATAAGCGATTAATAATACTTGTAAACGCTGATCATTTGTAATACTTGAAATGCTATCACGAATGACATTGAATTGTTCTGTTTTAACAGTTAATTTGTAAAGGAAGATAGCTGCGATAACGATAGTACAAATTGGATAAAATCCAGATAAAACACCGAATCCGGCAGATGCTACAGCTACAGTTGCGGGCATTTTATAAACAAATATAGCAAGAATAATAGCGACGATCACACTATAAAGCCCAGCCATGTAACCTTTCATTTTGAATCCCACTAAACAAATAATGAAGCAAAAAATTGGGAGTGCTGCGATTAGTGCAGATAACCAAATATTGTTTAATGGGTCATAAATTTGTGTCCAAGTACTCATAATAATGACAACTCCTATCTATTATATGTGAAGAAATTCACATTATTTGTGAAACTATTCACAATCAACTTACATGCTTAGTATATTCTCCTTCAACACTATTGTCAACGTGAAAAAGTATAATTATTCCATAATAGTATTAAAAGTAACATTTTGTTCATAAAGTAGACAAAAAGCGTAATCAAATTGATTTGATTACGCTTTTATAAATTATTTACATATTCTTTCATTTTTTCATATGTCATTGGTCCTACATGCTTATATTGAATGACACCGTTTGAATCGATGACAAAAGATGTTGGAATACTGATAATCTGATATGCGGCACTTGCCTGTCCTTTCTGATCTAATAGGACGGGAAAGGTATATTTGTTTTCTTCAAGAAATTGTTTTACATTGTTCGGGTCTTTTTCAGTAGCTGTCGCATTTACAGCGACAATTTCAATCCCCATATCTTTAGTATCGTGATAAAACTTCTCCATATCAGGCATTTCTATTTTGCATGGACCACACCAGCTTGCCCAAAAATTCAATATTACTTTTTTTCCTTTATAGTCTGTAAGACGAACTTCTTGACCAGTGGTTGTTTCTAGAAGGAAATTGCGGGCAACATTGCCAACTTCAGTTCCAATGGGGGGTGTTTGATTTTGAAGCTATATCTTCTTTGTTGTCTAATAGGAAGTGATCGATAATAGTCCAGCCAACCGCAATGCTAATTAACGCAATAATAAACCATTTTTTAATATTACATCATCCTCCTTACTTAAATTTCCTTTTTATCGTAACAAAGTGGTTAAATATGGTCAAATTACTTTACGATAGGTTATCAATTATGGACGATATTTTACAATATCATTACTGTACATTTCAGTAAGGTGAAAATATAACAAAAAGCCTGATAAAACAACGTTTGTAAGCAAAGTATTGCTAGCCCTTTGTTTTGCTTTTTTATTGTATCATATAGTATAATATTCAAAATCAGGTGGGATTTTTTCTTGAACTGTGTGCTGATAAAAGTCGGAAAATTTTCTCAGCATTATAGGTTGATAAAGTTATGTCGTAACAGGAAATATAAGAACAGATATATAAATAAATAAAAAGAAAATAAAAAATGAAAATGAGGGGAATTTTATGAACCAAAACCAATTTGACTGTCGTATTTCAGAAGAAGACGTACAGATGTTAAGAGCATTAGCTCATCCACTTCGTCTACGTTTAGTAATGGAACTGATGCAGCGTGGAACATGTAATGTAACACAATTACAAGAGGTATTAGAAATTCCGCAATCAACTGTTTCGCAGCATTTAACGAAATTAAAACAAAATAAAGTAGTACGCTTTGAGAGACGCGGGTTAGAAGTGTACTATCAAATTCATAACGATAAAGTAAGTGAAGTAGTAAAAACATTATTTTCTTAATTTTTGAATATTACGGAAAGAAGACGTGTGAAATATACGTCTTTTTTTATTTGGAAAGGATCTAATAATAGGAAGATTTGAGAGCGTATATATTAGCGCGTTAGAAAGAAACAAACTATCGGTTGAAGTACTAAATTGACGGAATATATTCTGAAGGGATATGAAAAGATAGAAAGGAGTGTTGTAAGCCAAAGGAGGAATAATATAATGGATGTAAAACGTGTGAAACAGATATTATCTTCTTCAAGTAGAATTGATGTTACATACGAGGGAGTCCCCGTATGGATTGAGAGCTGTGATGAGCAGAAGGGTAGTGCTCAAGTGTATGACGTATCCAACCCAGGAGAGAGCGTTCACGTGGATGTGACGGCTTTAGAAGAGATGTAATAGAAAAGACGCTTCTAATTGTAGAAGCGTCTTTTTTATTCACTATTCCATCATATGTGCAATTTTCTTAGAGAACATAAGAAGTACTAATCCTAGCACGATTACGATAACACCGATGCTTGCGAATACTTCTAAATATCCTAAAGATTGAGTGAAAGCAGCTAATTGTCCTGCTAATAAGTTTGCAAAGCCAGTACCAGCTAACCATACACCCATTAATAAAGATGCTAATTTAAGAGGTGCGATTGCACTTACCATAGATAATCCGATTGGTGATAAGAATAATTCACCGATTGTGTGGAACATGTAAGTGAATACAATGAATAGTAAGTTTGCTTTCATTGTAATGTTACCTTCATCGCTACCAGTTTTTAGAACAGCTAAAGTTAAAACTAAGTACCCGATTCCTAGTAAAATCATACCAAAAGCCATTTTTGTAGGGATTTTTAAATCACCATTTTTTGTTTTTGAAAGTTTAATCCATAATGCAGAAACTGGTAATGCTAGTAAGATAATGAATAGTGGGTTTACAGATTGGAACCAAGGTGTTGGAATTGTAAATCCACCAATTGTACGATCCACGAACTTATCTGTGTAAAGTGTTAAAGAACTACCAGCTTGTTCAAATCCTGCCCAGAAGAATACAACGAAACAAGTTAAAATTAAAATTGCAGTTGTACGCTTTTTCTCTTGTGTTGTTAAAGGTTTTTTCTCAATAGGTTTTGCATTTTGTTCTTTAGATTTTTTACCGACAACAGTTGTTCCGATAGACCCTAAGTAACGAGGTGCTAAGAAATTAAAGGCAATCTGTCCAATAATCATACCGATACAAGCTGTTAAGAAACCGTATCTATAATCTGTGAAGTAACCACAAATGAATGGAGCGATAAGAGCTCCTAAGTTAATTCCCATGTAGAAGATAGTGAAGGCACTATCACGACGAGAATCGTTGTCGCTATATAATTGACCTAGTAAAGTCGAGATATTTGGTTTGAAGAATCCGTTACCGATAACTAATAATCCTAATCCTAAAAATAGTCCAGTTTTCGTGTTCATTGAAAATAGTACGAAGTTACCAATCGCCATAATGATACCGCCGATGGTAATGGCATGTCGTTTCGTAATGAAATGGTCAGTTAACCAGCCACCAATAATCGGTGTGAAATATACAAGCATTGTGAAAATACCGTAAATTTGAACTGCAACTGCTTTATCAAATCCTAAACCGCCACTTACTAAGCTCGTTGTTAAATAAAGAACTAATAAGCCACGCATTCCGTAATAACTAAATCTTTCCCATGCTTCTGTAAAGAACAACAAATATAATCCTGGTGGATGTTTTTTTGGTGATTGTTGCTCTCCAGCTTTGTCTAATTTTAAAGCTGCATCCATGTTTGTTTCCCCCTAATCCTGTATAACGGATATTTATGTAATTATTTTAATTCACAAAATATTTAGAAGTCAATAGAATTATATGGAAATAGCAAGAAAATTTCTGAAAAAATCTATTTTTCTTCAACCGTTATTGTATTTTTCCCTGAAAACAAGATAATAAGCGTTTTCAAATGTAGTAATTGAATTCTAAAAGAAAGTAAAATAGTGATAAATCAGAAAATTTAGATTAGAATATTTATTCTGATATAGAGAAAAAAAACTATATTTACTTTTATAATATAACATATCGGTAATAAAAATACAAAATGAAATAATGTGACACTTCAGTGAAATGAAAAAACCAGCTCCATAAAAGAGGGAGCTGGTTAGAATAAAATTATTTAACAAAGCGTTTTTCAATATCATCTAGTAGTAAGTTAGCGGCCATTACACCACCAGCTGTATTCCAAATAACGTCGTCAACTTTGTATGCTTTTCCGCTCTTTACTACATTTAAGTTTTTAAAGAGAGGATCGTTTATATATTCTTTTTCTAGTTCAGAACCTTTTTTCTCATTGCCTTTATCGAATGTGAAGTAGAATAATACATCGCCATCCATTGCCGAAATACGCTCTTTAGATACGTTACGTTCGGCGAAATCATCTTTGTTTTGATCTCCAGGACGTTTAAATCCAAGTTCTTTTAAAATAACACCAGAGAATGTATCGCCATGATAAATACGAACATCACCAGGCATAAAACGTACCATAGAAATTTCTTGATTTACTTTATCGCCAAGTTGGCCTTTCAAATCTTTCATACGTTTTTCGTAATCAGCTAAAACCTTTTGACCTTCTTTTTCTTTATTTAAAGCCTTTGCATAAAATGTGAAGTTATCTTTCCATTCACCGCGTAATGTTTCAGAGAACACAGTAGGTGCGATTGCTTTTAGTTGCTCGTACACTTTTTCGTGGCGCATTTTGTTACCGATAATTAAGTCAGGTTTTAAAGAAGCAATTGTTTCAACGTTAACTTGTCCTTCATCACCAACAACTTTTACATCTTTCATTTTGTCTTTAATATGTGGATACCACGGATCACCAGTCCAAGATTTTACAGCACCAACTGGTTTTACCCCTAACTCAAGTAAAGCTTCAGTTCCTTCATTTGTTAAAATAACTACACGTTTTGGATTAGCAGGAACTTCTGTTTTACCAATTGCATGTTCAACCTTAATCATTTCTTTTTTCGTATCTTCTTTTGTTTCCTCTTTAGTATTTGATTTTCCACAAGCACTTAAAAGTAATGAAAAGGCTAGTAAAAATACAAATACTGTAAACGAGTTCTTTCGCATAAATTTCATTATGTACCCCCTACATACTGAGAAGTTTTTTCAATAGCAAGCATGATAGTAATACTTCATGGTCCATTTGTCAATGAAAATAATTCTCATTATCATTGACAATGAGAATTAAGTTGAAATACACTTACAACGTATCATTATACATTGAAGGGGAAACGCTGCATGTTATTAAAAACAAATCAAGCAAAATGGATTGGATTATTTGTTGGAATCATTGCAGTCGTTATTTGTATTTGGGGAAGTATTATTTTCGGGTATATAAATACGAGTTGGAAATTAGCGATAGATGCTTTTTTTCATTTTAATGGTTCCAATGAACATATTATTATTCAAAATGTGCGTCTACCAAGGGCATTAATTGCAGCTAGTGTTGGTGCTAGTTTAGCCATTGCGGGTTGTTTAATGCAAACTTTAACAAAGAATCCGCTTGCTTCTCCAGATTTTATTGGATTAAATTCAGGCGCTGCGTTCTTTATAGTTGTAGCAATTGTACTTTTTTCCGTTACGTCTTTATCGGCTTTCACTTGGATTGCCTTTTTAGGAGCGGCAGTTGCAGCAGTACTTGTATTCGCCTCTAGTTCTTTAGGAAAAGAAGGGACAACACCTCTTAAGTTAACGTTAGCAGGTGTTGCAATCAGTGCGTTATTTTCATCATTAACACAAGGGTTACTTGTTTTAAATGAAAAAGCATTTGAAGAAGTGTTATTTTGGCTTGCCGGATCTGTGCAAGGAAGAAAGTTAGAAATTTTACAATCTGTATTCCCATATTTATTAATAGGCTGGATCGCATCTCTTATGATGGCAGGGAAAGTAAACACATTAATGATGGGGGAAGACGTTGCAAAAGGACTTGGACAACGAACAATTTTAATGAAATCATTCGTACTACTTATTATTGTATTGCTGTCTGGTGGTTCAGTTGCGGTCGCTGGTCCAATTGGATTTATTGGTATTGTTACTCCGTATTTTGCCAGATTCCTTGTTGGAGTAGATCACAGGTGGAGAGTACCGTATAGCGGCTTGTTAGGTGCAATACTATTACTCTTAGCTGATATAGCAGCTAGATATGTCATTATGCCACAAGAAGTACCAGTAGGGGTTATGACAGCATTTATCGGGGCCCCATTCTTTATTTATATTGCACGTAAGAGAGGGCTTAGCAAATGAAGAAGTATATTCCGTTTCGTATAGGAAAAGGTGGGCTCTCGTTTTTAATGTATAAACGAGCTGTTCTAGTCTTGTTTAGTTTACTAGTTGTTTTAATAGGATTATTTTTTGCGAGTGCAGGTATGGGAGATATGAAAATTGCTCCTTATGATGTATGGCAAGCGATTACGGGAAATGGCGATGCGATGTCAAATATGGTTGTAAATAAATTTCGTATGCCGCGTATTTTAATTGCCATCCTTGTAGGAATCGCACTTGCTGTAGCGGGCTGTATTTTACAAGGGCTCGTTCGAAATCCACTGGCTTCTCCTGATATCATTGGGATTACGGGCGGGGCAAGTGTTGCAGTTGTACTATTTTTAGCTATATTTAGTGATAAAAATAATGCGCTAACAGTAAGCATTCATTATATGCCATTAGCAGCTTTTGCTGGTGCAACGATTGTAGCGTTGTTTGTATATTTATTTGCATGGAGAAATGACGGGTTATCACCGATTAGTCTTGTTTTAATTGGTGTTGGATTTTGGGCATTAACGAAAGCAGCAACAACTTTATTTATGTTGTTAGCACCAATTTATCAAGCAAGTCAAGCGAATGTATGGATCACAGGTACTGTTTACGGTTCTTCATGGCAAAATGTTATGGTACTTGCGCCGTGGGTTCTCATTTTAACGACAATATCATTTATCGCTGCGAGACATTTAAATGCACAAGAGCTAGGGGATGATATAGCAGTGGGACTTGGTGTTCCTTTAACGAAGTCGCGTGTATTTATGTTGTTACTTAGTACAGCTTTAATTGGCGGGGCAGTTGCCTTTGCAGGAGGAATTGGATTTGTTGGTTTAATGGCACCTCATATTTCGCGAAGATTAGTTGGCTCTTTCTACGGTGCATTGCTCCCAGTTGCGGCGATTATCGGTGCAATTCTAGTACTCGCTGCAGATTTAATTGGGCGTACAGTTTTCACACCACTTGAAATTCCAGCAGGGGTATTTACATCAGCAATTGGTGCACCTTATTTTATTTATTTACTTTATAAAAGTCGGAATTCATAAAGGGAGATTAATATGCAAAAAGCATTGGAGACGAAACGCTTGACGCTGTCGTATGGTGAAACGATTATTATTGATGAGCTGAATTTAGAAATTCCAAAAGGGAAAATTACAATCTTCATCGGTTCTAACGGTTGTGGGAAATCAACTTTATTACGTTCACTAGCTAGATTATTAAAGCCAACAACCGGTGACATTTTGTTAGATAATCAAGCAATTCAAAGTATGCAAACGAAGCAAATTGCTCGCCAAATGGCAATTTTACCGCAAGGGCCACAAGCTCCAGAAGGACTTACAGTATTGCAACTTGTAAAGCAAGGACGTTATCCATATCAAACATGGCTGAAGCAATGGTCCGAAAAAGATGAGGAAATGGTACAAAAAGCGCTTGCTGCAACGGGTATGACAGAATTTGCTGAGCGTGATGTTCATGCCCTTTCAGGTGGACAACGTCAACGTGCTTGGATTGCAATGACCCTTGCACAAGATACAGATATTATTTTGCTTGATGAGCCGACTACATATTTAGATATGACGCACCAAATTGAAGTGTTAGATTTATTATTCGAATTAAATGAAACAGAGCAAAGAACGATTGTTATGGTATTGCACGATTTAAATTTGGCATGTCGTTATGCAGACAATATTGTAGCTATTCAAGATAAACAAATATATGCGCAAGGTAAACCAGAAGAAGTTATTGACCAGAAGTTAGTTCGGGATGTATTCCGTATGGAGTGTCAAATAAGCGCTGATCCGTTATTCGGGACACCGCTCTGTATCCCACATGGAAGAGGAAGACGTGTACTTAAAGAGGCTGTTCAAGCGATGAGATAACGAAAAAAGACGATGAGGATTCATCGTCTTTTTTACCCCGCTATTTGAGGACAGTAAGATCCCCATCTCAAAATTCAGCGAAAGCAAAGAAGCTGGTTGGGGGATCAACTGCCTGTAAAAGCCCGATTGGTGAGGGCTAATAATCAGTGGGGGATGAACATCCCCCACTGATTAAAGTTTCACTTTATTTTCGGCAAGAAAATAATAGAAAAAGGGGAATACGTAAACGTCGTTCATATTCTTCTTCATCTTGAAAACAGTTTCGATTTGGTGTAGCTTCGTTTAAGTTTGTAATCGTAAATCCGGCTTGTTGTAATAATGTAAAATATTCTTCCGTAGTCCGGTGATATTTAATAACTTCTTGATCAATCCATGGCTCAACTCGTTTTCCTGTTTTGAAATAATCATCGACGAGCCAACTAGTTCTTTTACCACTCGTTTGCAAGCTTTCAAATGAAGAGGTAATAACGGGATGTTGAACGCTAAAGGTGAAGGTTCCGTTTGTTTTTAAAGTTTGAAACACATTTTGAAAAATGATATCAAGGTGTTCAATATAATGTAAGGCAAGTCTAGATGTTACTAAATCAAAAGTAGAAGGAGGGTATGTGTAGTCTTTGAGGTTTAAAAAATGAACGGTGCCATTTTTATTTTCTAGTTGTTTTTTAGCTTTTTCATACATAAGCTCGGAGCCTTCAATACCAGTGTAAGAGTGGCATCCATGTTCTAATAATTCTTCGCCGAATTTAGCATCACCACAACCTAAATCGAGGATTTGTTTTCCTGTTACATTGCCAATGAGCTGAAAGAATGCTGGTTTTTCAAGGGATTCGTTTGGACTATTTTCTCGATATCTTCGCTGCATATATTGCTCTAAAAATGATTCGTTATTATATACATCAGATTCAGTAAATGCCATTTTAAAAGCCCCCTAAATATTTTTTTAATTCTATCAAATATGAAAAGTAAATGATAGATTTCTCGTAATGAATCATATATAATCTAAAATTGTAAGCGGTTTCTCTAAGCTATTTTTCTATAATAAATTCTGAAAACGTGTTAAGCTAGTAGAGGGATTATTAGAACTATTAAGATAATAATCCGCTTACATGAACGATGGGAGGCTTCACGATGTCTAGTAAAACACTTGCAAACTTTTTAGAAGAAAATTTAGAGGATTTAAAATCAAAGGGGCTTTATAACGTAATTGATCCGCTTGAAAGTCCAAATGGACCGATTATTACAATTGGCGGAAAAGAATATATTAACTTATCTTCAAACAACTATCTTGGATTAGCGACTGATAATCGCTTACAAGAAGCAGCAATTGGTGCAATTCATAAGTACGGCGTTGGAGCAGGAGCTGTTCGTACAATTAACGGTACTTTAGATTTGCATATTAAATTAGAAGAAACAATTGCAAAGTTTAAACATACAGAAGCAGCAATTGCTTATCAATCAGGATTTAACTGTAATATGGCAGCGATTTCAGCTGTTATGGATAAAAATGATGCGATTCTTTCAGATGAATTAAACCATGCATCTATTATTGATGGTAGTCGTCTATCAAGAGCGAAAATCATCGTTTATAAGCATTCTGATATGGAAGATTTACGCAAAAAAGCAATCGAGGCAAAAGAATCAGGTCTTTATAATAAATTAATGGTTATTACAGACGGTGTTTTCTCAATGGATGGAGATATTGCAAAATTACCAGAGATTGTTGAAATTGCAGAAGAGCTGGATTTAATGACATATGTAGATGATGCACACGGTTCAGGTGTACTTGGCAAAGGTGCAGGCACTGTAAAACATTTCGGTCTTTCTGATAAAGTTGATTTCCAAATCGGTACATTATCAAAAGCAATTGGGGTAATTGGTGGATATGTAGCTGGGAAACAAAACTTAATCGATTGGTTAAAAGTGCGTTCACGTCCATTCTTATTCTCAACAGCTTTAACACCAGCTGATGCAGCTGCTTGTATGAGATCAATTGAAATTCTAATGGAAAGCACAGAGTTACACGATCGTTTATGGGAAAATGGTCGCTATTTAAAACAAGGGTTAAAAGAACTTGGCTTTAACATTGGAGAAAGTGAGACACCAATTACGCCTTGTATTATTGGTGATGAAGTATTAACACAAGAATTTAGTAAACGTCTAAATGAAGAAGGCGTATACGCAAAATCTATCGTATTCCCAACTGTAGCAAAAGGAATGGGACGCGTTCGTAATATGCCTACAGCAGCTCATACGAAAGAACTGTTAGATGAAGCAATTCGTAAGTATGAAAAAGTAGGGAAAGAAATGGGTATCATTTAAGTAACGACATCTTTTGAATAGCTTGCAAATGAGGAGTGGGGAAAATGAAAAAAATTCTAGTAACCGGTTCTTTAGGGCAAATTGGTTCTGAACTAGTAATGAAACTTCGTGATGTATACGGCGCATCGAACGTTATTGCAACTGATATTCGTGAAACAGATAGTGAAGTAGTAACGTCTGGTCCATTTGAAACGTTAGATGTAACAGATGGACAAAAATTACATGATATTGCAAAGCGTAATGAAGTAGATACAATTATTCATTTAGCGGCTTTACTTTCAGCAACTGCAGAAAAAAATCCATTATTTGCTTGGAATTTAAATATGGGCGGACTTGTAAATGCATTAGAAGCAGCACGTGAATTAAACTGTAAGTTTTTCACGCCAAGTTCTATCGGTGCATTTGGTCCATCAACGCCAAAAGATAATACACCACAAGATACAATTCAGCGTCCTACTACGATGTATGGGGTAAACAAAGTAGCAGGAGAATTATTATGTGATTATTATCATCAAAAGTTTGGCGTTGATACGCGCGGTGTACGTTTCCCAGGCTTAATTTCTTACGTAGCTCCTCCAGGAGGCGGAACAACTGACTATGCAGTTGAAATTTATTATGAGGCGATTAAAAAAGGTACATACACCTCATACATTGCAGAAGGAACATACATGGACATGATGTATATGCCAGATGCTTTACAAGCAATCATCTCATTAATGGAAGCTGATCCAAATAAACTAGTTCATAGAAATGCGTTTAACATTACAGCAATGAGCTTTGAACCAGAGAAAATTGCAGCATCAATCCGTAAACACATTCCGAACTTTACAATGGATTACGCAGTAGATCCAGCTCGTCAAACAATCGCTGATAGCTGGCCGAACTCTATTGATGCAACAGCAGCAATGAAAGAGTGGGGCTTTAAGGCAGAATATGATTTAGACAGAATGACAACTGATATGCTGGCTAAGTTAAAAAAAAAGCTCGCATCTGAGTTAGTAATGAATTAATAGGAAGAGCCGATTCTTAGGAATTGGCTCTTAATTATTTTAGGAAGGGAGAAAAGCAACATGCAAAGAGTTGATGTCGTATATGCACTAATACACGATAGCGAAAAAGATAAAATATTAATGGTACATAATATAGAACAAAACGTTTGGTCATTGCCAGGCGGGGCTGTTGAAAAAGGAGAAACGTTAGAGCAAGCACTAGTAAGAGAAGTGAAAGAAGAGACAGGTTTAACTGCTACAGCAGGTGGGCTTGTTGCAATAAATGAGAAGTTTTTTGAAGAGAAAGGACATCATGCATTATTTTTTACATTCCGAGCAAATGTAGTAACAGGTGAACTTCGTGCAGAAGATGAAGGAGAAATTTCCGCAATCGAGTGGGTAGATAGAAAAATCGCGAATGAGCGATTCCCATACTATGATGGAGGGTTCGAATTATTATTAGAAGTTTCCATTCCATACAAGTTTCAACCAGAAACAAAGTGAGTGAACGAAAAAACAGGAGCCACAAGGCTCCTGTTTTCTATTCAATCGTCTTCAGTAATAGTTTCTTCAACAATGGTTTAATCTTCAGGCGTAAATCTTCAGCATGATTTGCAACTAAGAAGTGATGGTTATAAATGTTCTTCATTAATTGATAAGTTGCTTCTTTCGCTTCGCCTTCTTCGATGAAGATTCCGATTACTTCCATACCACTTTTACGAGCAAGTTTGACAGCTTCATGCGTATCTAAAATACCGTCTTGTTGATAGTCTAGCGCAGAAGGCTCACCGTCTGTAAAGACAAGTAAGAATTTATGTTTTTCTGGTCTTTTCGCAAGCTTTTCGGAAACGATACGAATAATATACCCGTCGCGGTTATCTTCTTCTTCGCGAAGTTGCATAATTTCTGGACCGACGTTTGGTAACGTTGAGTTTTTATACGTAACAACTTCATGGATAACGTTCGGTTTATCTTCAGGCTTAGCACTAGAAGCATCTTCCCAAAATCCACTAATAGCGTGCGGAATTTTTAAAGATTTTAAAGCTTCATGGAATAGGACCACACTCTTCTTCGTTTCTTCCATTTTGTTATACATAGAACCAGAGCAGTCCACTAATAGTTGGAATGCAACGTCGAGCTCTTGTGATTCTTGTCCTTTTTTATAAAACATACGCGGCTGCTTTTCAGTATAAATACGAAGGAATTTCTTACGAAGCCTTCCGTAATATTTATCACTGTTTGCATTCGTTTTGTTTTCAATTGTTTTTTCGATAATTTTCTTTAATTCTTTTACATCTTTATTAACGACTGATTTGATAGCTTGGTAATCTTTTTTCTCATCAGTATTCGATTTGCGAGCTTCTTTAAATGTATGAGAAGCTCCCACATTATACTTGCCGTATGCACCGTCGTTTTGGCTAGAAGTATGAGACGCTCTTGCTTCCTCTGTATCAGCACCATCAAAGTTAGATTGTGTACTTTTTTGGGAAGTACCTTGTACAGAACCAAGTGCTTGGTCACCATCTTCTGATTCACGAGCAGTATCACCCATCATATTTGTTTTTGTTCCGCTTTCTAAATCAAAGCGTAAAAAGTTCTCGTTTTCATTGTTTTTATTTTCACGGTGCCATGTCGAGAAGCTTTCATCCATTTTGTTTTTGTTATCATCGTCATCTAGGAGCTGCGTATCATCATTTGCTAATTTTTCAGCGCGACTGTCTTTCTCATCTGTAATAACAGATAAATAAAGCGGTGCATGTCCGAAATAATTATTAAGCATATCACTTTCAAGAAGTCCTTCTAAACGATAGCGAATTTTCTCAACAATATACATAATATCTTCCGTATTATGAGCTTGGAATGTTTCATGCAAAATTGATTCAATTTGCTCGAAATATTCATTATTAAACATTTCATATTTATCACTCGTTAATGAAAGATAGCATAGACAAAATAGACGATCACCGTGATAATTACGAACACGATTTATTTCATTTTGTGAGCCAAAGTAATTGCGATACATTTCTTTTCGGCGTTTAAAAATATGCTTTGTGCCAGGACGTAAATTTTTGACGATTTCCTCAACACGTAAATCTTCTAATAGAACAAATAATTGTGTTAAAAACTTTTTTAGAGGCGATTCTTGTAACTCAATCGCATAAGAACGAATTAAAGTCATGTCCGAGTAATGTTTATTACCAAGTGCCTTTAAGAACACTTCGCTTTTTAATCCGATTACTGTATCCTCTTCTTTTCGATCATCCCAAAAGTGACTAATGACAACCTTTTTTTCAATTTCGTCGTAGTATGCTTTATAGCCATACTCAAGATAGGCATCGTCTTCTTTTAGAAGAGCATACATTAAGTTTTCCATTTGTAGAAACAGCGACGCATCAATTTTTTTGTCACTAAAAATTTGTCTCATGAATTATCCCTCAAAGAAATAACTTTCTGCTAATTCACGGACAGTCATTTGTTCTGTTTCATCGTTTAATTTTGCGATAATACTACGTTCAATTGCACGCATAACAGGAATATATACACCTAAATCACATGCATCGATAATGCCACGAATACTAGCGGCTTCTTCACTTACGCGCCCATCACGAGCTAAAGGCATAAGATCGCTTGCGAATGCAACGAACTTTTCAATTGTTGCAACATCATTTAATTTTGATTCAGATAGTAATAGCTCTTTTAATGTATCACCTTGAATGTAAGGAACTTCAATAATAACGAAACGGTTTTTTAACGCTTCGTTTAGTTCACTTGTCCCAACATAACCTTCGTTAATCGCAGCAATTACGCGATATTCGTCATCACCGTATACAACTTCTTGTGTAAATGGGTTTGTAATCATTTTACGGTAATCTAATGCGCCGTGAAGAAGTGGTAACGTTTCAGGTTTTGCCATATTGATTTCATCAATATATAAGAAATGACCGTTCTTCATTGCTTTCATAAGAGGACCGTTAACGAACGTAACTTCAGATGCTCCGTCTTTCGTTTGTAATGTGTTGTATCCTAAAATACCTTCCACATCTAAATCGACAGAACAGTTAATGCTATGCATTGGTTTTTGGAATAAAGAAGAAAGAGTTTCTGCTAGTACGGTTTTACCACTACCAGTTGGCCCTTTTAATAGAATGTTTTTACCAAGTAAAAGTGCTGTAATGGCATCTTCAATAATGCTGTTATCAGATGCTTTATATATTTTCTTGCCAATTAAATGTGCATTTTCACCAGCTTCTTGTTTATTCTTTTCATGAATTGTAGAAAGCTGCTGTTTTAAATCAGAATGTATATGAAATTGTTCTAACATGTATTTCCCACCTAACATTATTTTCATAAAGTAATACATCTTATGATAACTTGTTTTAATATGGTATGCAAAGAAAAGGAGAAGGGGGAAATATAAAAGAAAAAGCAATCAATATCACATTGATTGCTTATAGTAAAGGAGAAATGAGTCGCATAAAGGACTCTAATATTCTTTTTTTGATACTTCTTTTTTGGAACGAGTTCCATTTAATTTCATTGGAGTGTTTAAAGTCTTCTTCAAAATCATGTTTAATATCATGAACGGTTTCTGATTCATATAGTACGCTAATAATTTCATAATTCAATTCAAAGCTACGTACATCCATATTTGCTGTTCCAATTGTTGCGATTGTATCATCAACGAGTACAATTTTTGCATGCATAAATCCATCTTTATAACTGTAAATAGAAGCACCAGCTTTTAAAAGTGGAGTGAAATAGGATTGAGATGCTTGATCGCTAATAATACTATCACTCTTACCAGGATATAAAATACGTACATCTATGCCAGATATTGCACTTAGGCGTAATAATGTTAAAGTTTCTTGATCCGGAATAAAGTATGGTGTAGCGATCCAAATAGATTTTTTGGCTGAGCCCATAATAGCTAGTAATGTATTACGAATACTTTTATCATCTGAGCTTGGTCCACTTGCTACAATTTGCACCGCACCTTCTGCATCCGGAATTTCTTTTCCTGGGAAGTATTGTCTATTCATAAATTGATCCCAAGAATAAGTATTCAATCCACTAGACGCATAAAGCCAATCTTCTAGAAAGATGGCTTGTAATTTATACAATGCTTTTCCTTCTATTTTTAAATGACTATCACGCCAAACAGGGAATTTTTTTGAGCGACCAAGATATTCATCACCGACGTTGAGCCCTCCGGTAAAACCAATTTCTCCATCTACAATGACGATTTTACGGTGATTACGATAATTAACTGTCTCGAGTAACCAAGCTGAAAAAATAGGGTCAAATTCGACAATTTCAATTCCAACTTTTTTCATAGGTTGTAAAAATCGTCGTCTTAACGTATTACTTCCGAGTCCATCATAAAGGAAGCGTACAATAACACCATCTTTTGCTTTTTGTATTAAAGCATCGCGTACTTTTTTACCAATCTCATCAGATTTATAAATATAGTATTGAATATGTATGTGATGTTTTGCATTCTCGATTGCGTTCAAAATTTCTGAAAAGGTTTGATCACCGTTTGTTAAAAGTTTTGTTGTCGTTCTATCCGCGGCAGGCCCGCCTCCGAATTTTTGTACGACTTCTGTTAAATGTATAGAACGTTCATGTAATGGGACTGTGAGTGATAATTCTAGTCGTCTTCCTTCTAATATTTCGCGGAATAATTTTCTTTGTTCTTCTGAACGATGAAGATGTTTTTTTCTTCTCCAACGGCTACGCCCGAAAATAGAGTATAAAAGTACACCTACAACAGGAAGAAGTGCTAATACTAAAAACCACGCTAAGGTGCTTTGGGGTGATCTATTTTCGATAAAAATAACGAATGAAATTCCTACGATTGTGATGGACCATAGAGCACCAACAAACGTATATAACGAAATAACCGATGTATTTAATAGGAAAAGAACGATAGATACGATTGTAAATATTAATAATAATTGAACGATAGGTTTCTTCATTTCTATATAATTCCTCTAATCTTTCTTAAATATAGACTTCTTAAATAGAAGATATAATCTGACATCCTTATTATAAAGTGTTTTGTTTTTTTTACAAAATATAGACATTTGTCCTATACTTTCCGCATTTGTCCTACATACAGTATATTGTTACGTTGTTATCCCGCTATTTGCTGGTTAATGATCAGTGTAGGAGGGACAAAACCCTTGCCTCTTATATAGGAAAGGGAATGAGGTTTCTTTCCTGGATTTGTAGCAGGTGCATTATGAAGCCCAGGATATGGTTATCCATATTACGCGAATTCTTCTTATTAAGGTGAGGAAATGGAAAGGAGAGGGAAATAATGAATTATATAGAAAATAACGGATTGTATTATCGTCATAATCATGGAGGGCACCATCATAATGGCGGACATAATCACCATGGTGGGCACAATCATTATGATCATCATCATCATCACGGTGGTGGATGGGGCTGGGGTGGCGGCTCGTGGGGCGGAGGATTTTTCCCAGGAAGTTTTGCTGGAGGCATGTTAGGTGGGCTTACAGCTGGCGCATTAACGGGTGCAGCAGGTGGAGGCTACTATCCAGCACCGTACCCAGTAACATATCCAGCACCATATCCAATGCCATACCCGGGTTATCAGCAAATACCATATCAGTATTAAACTAAAAAAGAGGATATCCTCTTTTTTAGTTTAATATTTTATTTATAAAATATTTCCAAAAACAAGGTGAAAATATGTTAATATTTTGTTATTATAATTCAATATGTTAAATGCAAATTTTGGCTTTATCCCGCTATTTGTGGGTAGTAAAACCCCCACTGATTAAAGTTTCACTTTATATTAGTATTCGTGAATCGTTGCATTTTGTATATTAATCTCTATTTCATTATGTATCGGCAGTTAGATTTACATCTTAACATTTAATGAAATAAAAGAGGTTAGGTGTGAGGTCGTATTAGTAGGGAGCAGAGGCTAATAGTGATGAAATTGTCACTTTACAAATTCAAAGAATGTAAGAGAATACTGTATAATAAGCTTAGATAAGTAGAGAGATGAGAAGCTTCTACTATAATTAAAACAGCACCATATTGCTTTTTTTTATAAATAATATTATGTTATTTTAATCGGCCTATTTAGAAAAAAATTGTGATTTATCCCGCATTAACGGGCAGTAAGACTCCCACCTCAAAATTCGGTGAATGTGAGGAAGTTAGGTGGGAGATAAAAGCCCAATTGGTGAAGGCTAATAATCAGTGGGGGATGAACACCCCCCCACTGATTAAAGTTTCATTTTATGTAAAGGCGTATTGTTAGAAAATGAAATATCTCTATTTCTATGAAGAGAAACGAGTTGTGTTTTAGTCAGATAGGAAGCAAGGAGAGGTGCGCATGCTAGAACAAAGAGGTCATGCATTATATGACTCTTCATTGCAAGATTTAAAATTAGCATTAGATGAGTCTTCAATTGTTGCTATTACAGACCGAAATGGTCTTATTACATATGTGAATGATAAATTTTGTAAAATCTCAAAATATAAAAGAGAAGAGTTAATAGGAAAAGATCACCGTATTTTAAATTCCGGATATCATCCGAAAGCATTTTTTCAAATCCTATGGAAGCGTATTTTGAGTGGAAAAGTTTGGACGGGGGAAATTCGAAATCAAGCAAAAGATGGTTCGTATTATTGGGTTAAAACAACAATTGTTCCATTTTTAAATGAAAAGGGAGAACCTTATCAATTTATTGCAATTCGAAATGATATAAGTAGTAGGAAAGAAGCAGAACAAAGATTACGATTAAGCGAAAGTCGTTATAGGGAACTTGCTTATCATGATGCGTTAACAAGTTTACCGAACCGTTTACAGTTAATTACGACTGTAAATAAGATGATTGCAGAGAAAATAGAGTTTGGCATGATTTACTTTGATTTAGATCGTTTTAAATTAGTGAATGATACGTTAGGTCATATGATAGGAGATTTACTTTTAAGCGAAGTTGCTTCACGGTTGCATTATGTGCTAGGAGAGAAAGATGTTCTAGCTAGGCTTGGTGGCGACGAATTTGTACTGTTAACAAAAACTCATACACATGATGAGATGAGGCAGTTAGCGACATCCGTGTTGTCATGCTTTCAAGCGCCATTTATGCTTGAAGGTCATGAAGTATATATTTCAGCTAGTCTAGGACTTTGTTCCTATCCGCAAGATGGAAAAGACGTTGAAACGTTATTAAAAAATTCGGATTTAGCCATGTATAGTGCGAAAGAGCAAGGAAGAAATGTGGCGTGCTTCTTTACAGATGAATTACGTGCGAAAATAAACCGTAGAATGAAAATAGAATTTGCTTTGCAAAAAGCGATTCGTGACGAAGAATTAAAAGTGGCATTACAACCCATTATTGATTTGAAAACAAAGAAATGTACTGGTATTGAGGCTTTAGTACGCTGTAAGACAGAAGAAGGTCCTATTTCGCCAAGTGAATTTATCCCTGTAGCTGAAGAGTGTGGACTTATTATAAAACTAGGAGACTGGGTACTAGAAAAGTCATGTCGACTGTTTAAAACTTTACCAGATTATCAAGAGGGACTGAAGTTATCTGTTAATTTATCAATACAACAATTGATGCAAAAGCGATTTATTTTATCTGTTCGTAGTATATTGAAGCGAACAGGGTTTCCGCCAAATCGTTTAATATTAGAAATAACAGAAAGTATAGCTGTACGTCATTTTGATTATATTATTGCTACATTACAAGAATTAAGAAGTATGGGAATTTTAATCGCTTTAGACGATTTCGGAACAGGGTATTCCTCATTATATTATTTAAAACAACTACCACTTGATATTGTGAAAATTGATCGTAATTTTATTCGTGAGTTTCATTATGATCATGCACAACCAGAGCGAACGATTGTAAAATCGGTTATTGAAATCGCCCATAGTTTAAATTTATTAGTGGTAGCTGAAGGGGTAGAAACGGTAGAACAAGAAAGTTTATTAAAATCAATGAGTTGCGACTTTGTACAAGGTTTTTATTATGCGAAACCGTTAGATATAGGGGAACTAAAAGAAAAATTATTAACTGATTTTTAATAAAAAAAGAGAAGCGAAAAGCTTCTCTTTTTTATTGTTTTCTTTGTGAATCTTTCATTAAAACTGGATAAAGAAGAAGACCTAATACAAACAAACCAATGCCTAAGAAGAATGTTTTTAAATCAGCAGTTCCCGTTTTAATAACCCATAAGGAATATAAAAATGCTAATGCAGTAATGATCCCATCTTTTACTCGAGATCCAGGCATTATATCATACGTTTCCCCCGTAATAACTAATTTTAACTGGTACAAGGTAGAAACAAGGTACGGGATTAAAAATGCTAATGTTGCTACAACAATAGCGAAATTATATGCTTCTGAAACAGTACCAGAAATCGTCGAAAATAAGAAAATTTGTGTCATCACATTTGTAATAAATAATGATTTTGAAGGACTTCCTTTTTTATTCGTTTTTCCGAAAACCTTAGGGAAAAGTCCTTTTTTTGCTGCTTGGTAAGGTACTTCTGAGCTAACAACGATCCAGCCTACAGTAGATCCAAATAAAGATACGAGCGCAAGTAGTGCCATTATATAAGCACCTTTAGTACCAATTGCTAAATTTAAAGCATCTACTAATGGCTTTTGAGACTCTTTTAAAGCATCTTGCGAGAGAGCGCCCATTGTGAGTAGAGTAATTGCCATGTAAATAAGAAGAGCGATAATTAATCCGAAAATCGTAGCTTTCTTAACATCGCGCTGAGATTTTGCGCGGTTAGAGAGCATAACTGCTGACTCAATACCGATAAATGCCCAAAGTGTTGCGATAGCTGCTGAATTTATTTGTCCCCCCAACGAAATAGGTTGTCCAGCTTCATTCATAAATGTTTGACCGTCCCCGAAATTAGAGGCATTAAAAATAAATAATGTAATAACAATAAACATTGTAAATCCGATAATCTTTGCAATGGTAGCAAGAAGGTTCATATTTCCGGCTCTATCAATATTTTGAGACAGAATATATTGAATCCCCCATAACATAAGGCTACATACCATGAAAGTTAATCCTTTTCCGAGCTCTAGTGAAAATCCATTTATTGAAAAGAGAATTTGCTTACTTTGTAAAACAGGAAAGAAGGTTGATAAATATCCTGCAAAGGAAATAATTACAGATGCTGTAGCAGCCCAATTAGCAGCCCAGTACCCCCAAGCCATACTATATCCTGCAACTTTACCTGCTTTTTGGGAAGTAAACATTGCTTGGGCGTAACTTTGTGGTCCTGCTGTTAATTCTGGTTTACGAATTGCTAAATTACCAAATACGAGAGCGATCATAAATACACCCAGTCCTGTAATGCTCCATGCAAGTGTAGATCCCATTGGACCTGATACTTGCGCTAAGTTTGCTGGAAGCATAAATACACCGCCACCAACCATATTCCCGATAACAAAAGCTATTAAAATCCATAATCCCCATTTTTTCGTTTCCATTTTTGTTAACTCCTTTGTAGTAAGTTTTGCTTAAACATCATTTTTTACTAGCATTTTTGGCAATAAAAAAAGAGCCATGTAGATAAAAAATACCTACATGGCTCTTTGCCAAAGCGTAGGTACAACGGGAATAACCCTTGTACCTACGCGTAATTTTTCCGCTAGGTTTCAAGGGTTAAGTATGATGATGATGTTTTTGTGCAAATGTAACTACAGTTGTATAAGTAAGCATAGTTCTTTGCTCCCTTTCTCCTCTGATTTTGAAGTTAGTATACTATATGTTTTTTTGAATGAAAAGAAAAATATTAAAAAATTTATAAAAATACGTTTTAGGGACTAAATATTTACCTATAGTTTTCTTGTACTGGAAAATAAGTGAGAGATTGGCAGAAGAGTATAGCGTGGTATAATACATATAGAATTAGAAGGTGACAAGGGGCTATTGTAGATGATGAGTAAGTATGAACAAATTTATACAGAAATCAGCAAGTCTATTGATAATAAACAATTAAAAGAAGGATGCAAAATTCCATCAGAAACGGAATTAATGAAGCAGTACGAGGCAAGCCGGGGTACTGTAAGAAAAGCTGTAGATTTATTGCAAGAGCGTGGATATGTTCAAAAAATACACGGAAAAGGTGTTTTTGTATTAAAGCGCAAAAACATTGAATTTAACTTTGGTGGTATTGTAAGTTTTCAAGAAGAAAATGAACGTTTAGGACGTTACTGTATTACAGAAGTCGTGGAAATAGAGAAAATGAAAGCGACGAAAGATGTAGCAAAGTTATTAAATGTGAAAGAAAAAACGGAAATAGATCATATTAAACGCGTACGAAATATTGATGGAGAAAAAGTAATTTTAGATATAAACCATTTTGTATCGGAATATATTCCAGGATTAACGAGAGAAATTGCAACTGCATCGATTTATAAATACATCGAAAAAGAATTAGGACTACATATTAGCTATTCACAGAGGGTAATTGAAGTACAGCCATGTACAGATGATGACCGAAAGTATTTAGATTTAAATGGAACAGACTATGTTGTCGTTGTAAAAAACTTTACTCATTTATACGATGGGAGTCAGTTCGAATATACGGAATCACGTCACCGCTTAGATATTTTTCACTTTTCGGATGTGGCGCGAAGAAAATAAAGAGATGGAGCGAAATAATCGTTCCATCTCTTTATTTATAAAAAAATCATCAACTTATATATATGAGTGTTGACTAACTTATATATACGAGTTAATATGTAAGTGTAAACGGTATCAAAAAAAGAAAAGAGGGACGGGAATATGGGGAAAGACTATCGTAAAACAGCAGAAGAAGTGTTGCAGTATATTGGTGGGAAAGACAATATTGAACAAGCTGCGCACTGTGTAACGAGGCTACGTATCGCTTTAAAAGATGAAAATAAAATAGATAATGATAAATTACAGTCTGTTTCATTAGTAAAGGGAGCGTTTCATAACGCTGGGGTATTTCAAATTGTAATTGGTCCAGGTGATGTCGATCGAGTATACGCTGAATTGATAACGCTTGCAGGTATGGAAGAATCGACAGTAGCTGACGTAAAAGGTTCAGGGGATAAAAAATTAAATCCAGTTCAAAAGTTTGTAAAAGTATTTTCAGATGTATTTATGCCGATTTTGCCAGCAATTATTACGGCAGGTTTACTAATGGGGATTAATAATCTGTTAGGGGCAAAGGACTTATTTTTTGATGGGAAAAATTTATTAGAAGTATATCCGAACTTAGGTGGGCTTTGGGATTTAATTAATATGATGGCCAATACAGCATTCGTATTCTTACCGGCACTTGTTGGTTGGTCAGCAACGAAGCGCTTTGGTGGTAGTCCAATACTAGGGATTGTTATGGGATTAATGCTTGTGCATCCGGCCTTATTAAACGCGTGGGATTATGGAAAAGCAGCGACTGGTTTAGAGGGACAAAAGATTGAGTACTTCGATATTTTAGGGCTATTCCAAATTGAAAAGGTAGGGTATCAAGGTCAAATTTTACCCATTTTAGTAGCAGCATTCGTATTAAGTAAAGTTGAAATCTTCTTAAAGAAACATGTGCCAAACGCAATTCAATTATTAGTTGTACCAATTACAACAATCGTTGTAACAGGTGTATTAGCGTTAGGAATTATCGGTCCAGTTACACGTCATATTGGCGATTTATTAACGGCTGGATTAGTTGGCGTATATGAAACGGTACCAGTACTTGGAGCAGTATTATTTGGAGCATTATATGCACCGCTCGTAATTACAGGAATGCATCATATGTTTATTGCAATTGATTTGCAGCTAATTGCACAGCACGGCGGTACATTTATTTGGCCGATGATTGCTCTTTCTAACATTGCACAAGGTAGTGCGGCACTAGCGATGTTCTGGATTTCTAAAAATCAAAATGATAAAAGTATGGCATCAACATCAGCAATCTCAGCGTACTTCGGTATTACAGAGCCAGCGATGTTCGGTGTGAATTTAAGAAATAAATTCCCGTTCTATGCAGCGATTATTGGGTCTGCTATAGCAGCGATATTTATTACATTAAATGGTGTATTAGCACCAGCAATCGGAATTGGCGGATTGCCAGCATTTATTTCTATCATTCCGAAATCGATTCCAATGTTTATTGTAGGGATGATAATCGCAGTAGTAATTCCATTTACATTAACATGGTTATTTGCGAAACGAGTAAAACAGAAGTAGGAGGAAATTAAGCATGAAAGATTGGCATAAAAGTGTAGTCTATCAAATTTATCCGAAGAGCTTTAATAGTTACTATAATAAAGAAACCGGTGATATAAAGGGAGTTACAGAGAAATTAGATTATTTAAAGGAACTTGGAGTGGATTATATTTGGTTAACACCGATATACCGATCACCACAAAATGACAATGGATACGATGTAAGTGATTATTACAGCATTGATCCATCTTACGGGACGATGGAAGAGTTTGAAGAGCTTTTAAAAGAAGCGAAAGTACGTGACATTGAAATCATGCTTGATATCGTTGTAAATCATAGTTCAACGGAGCATAAGTGGTTTAAAGAAGCAAAAGAAGATAAGAATAGTCCGTATCGAAATTATTATATTTGGCGTGATGAAAAGAATAATTGGCAGTCTAAATTTGGAGGATCTGCTTGGAAATATGATGAGAAAACAGGGCAATATTTTTTACATCTATTTGATGAGACGCAAGCTGATTTAAACTGGGAAAATGAAAAGCTTCGTGAAGAAGTGTACGATATGATGCGCTTTTGGCTCGATAAAGGTGTAAAAGGATTCCGCCTTGATGTTATTAACTTAATTTCAAAAGATCAAAGATTTTTAAGTGATGAAGGCACCACTGCTACAAGTGATGGGCGTAAATATTACACAGATGGTCCACGCGTCCATGAATATTTACAAGAGATGAGCCAAAATGTTTTTGAAGGGAAAGATGTAATTACAGTTGGAGAAATGTCATCTACGACAATTGATAATTGTATTAAATATTCGAATCCTGAGCGCAATGAACTAAGCATGACGTTTAGTTTCCATCATTTAAAAGTAGATTATCCGAATGGTGATAAGTGGACGAAAGCTGATTTTGATTTCATTAAATTAAAAGAAATTATGTCTAATTGGCAAATTGAAATGCAAAAGGGCGGAGGATGGAATGCGTTATTCTGGTGTAATCATGACCAGCCTCGTATCGTTTCACGGTTTGGTGATGATGAGAAGTACCGAAATGAATCTGCGAAAATGTTAGCGACAGCTATGCATATGTTGCAAGGAACGCCTTACATTTACCAAGGTGAAGAAATCGGTATGACGAATCCTAAATTCGAGTCCATCGAGCAATATCGTGATGTAGAGTCGTTAAATATATATGATATAAAGCTAGAAGAAGGATTATCAAAAAAAGAGATTATCGGGATTTTAAAACAAAAATCTCGTGACAATTCCCGTACTCCGATGCAGTGGAATGAAGAGGTGAACAGTGGTTTTACAACAAGTACACCTTGGATTTCTGTGGCTGAAAATTTTAAAGAAATAAACGTAGAGAAGGCATTAGAAGATAGAGAATCTGTATTTTATCATTATAAAAAGCTAATTGAACTTAGAAAAAAATACGATGTCCTTACAGAAGGGAAATATGCTATTTTAGATGGAAATCATCCTAGCATTTGGGCGTATACACGTACTGTAAATAATGAAGTATTACTTGTTATAAATAACTTCTATGGAGAAGAAATAACGTATTCTGTACCAGTTCATGTTCAATTAGATGGTATGAAACAAGAAGTATTATTATCAAATTACAAAGATTCAAGTAAAGATATTACCAATCTTAACTTAAGACCGTATGAGTCAATTGTATATCGTTATATGAAATAAAAGGTTGGATGCCGGCGGGCGTCCAACCTTTTTATTTTAAGACGCCACTATATAAAATCTTTACTTCTACTTCCGGTTTAAATTTTACCTTTGCATAATCTTTATTCCAATTCTTTTTCTTCCATAACTCTGGATGATAAGCGATAAGATTTCTACCTATACCGAAAGCGTCACAATTTGCTTTTTGTAGCTTTTTCGTTATTTGTTTTGCTTCTTTTGTGAGCTGCTTAGATAATTCTTTGTTTAGTTTTTTTCTTTCTCCCATTTTATAAAGATTATCTCTCGGTGCTTCAAGAGCGATTACTTGTAGCTTTAGTTTTAGATGAGCGTAAACATTTCCTTTTTTGTCAGTCGTTATATTCAAGTCTCTTTTTAGTTTCCGATTGCTCACTTCCATTGTTAAATAATCAGATGTCTTCTCTGATTCATCGCTAGTAAGTTTTTGGGTTATACGGGCACTTGTTCCCATTTTTCCGGTTAATAACACGAATAGAACAGATTGTTTCAAAGGTAAATGCCCAGTTAATTTATCGTTGTTAAATAAAGCTAACCCGTTTGTAATTACTTCTTTTCCTTTTATTTTTATAGAAGGGAGGGTAAAGTCTTTACCGGGATCTAACATTTTTGTAGCAGCTGTTTCTAAAGTTTCTTTTGGAAATACACTCATATCTTCTAAGCTTTTCACTTTTTTCTTTAGAAAATCTCCAATTAGTAAATTTCCTACCTTCTTTTTTTCTAGTACCTCGGATGTTTCACCATCTACTGCAATAAGTTTTACTAAAGCAGTTGGGTTTGTTGGGTCCCGAAAGCTGACATCTAAATAGGGGAGTATACCTTTTTTTAGAATTTTGGTTCCTAGTAATTGAACACCATATTTAAAATAGCGAATATTCCCAGTCACATTTTTTTTTAGGGCATCGCTTGTATCCCTTATGTTATGCCCGTTTGCTGAATGTATTTCATTCTCGAATGAAGATTGCTCTCCGCTTGAACTTTTTACGAGTTCAAGCGTTTGCTGAAGTTTATTTTCTTCCGTAATATCATATCCAATGCTATAAGCTAATCTCGCTTCTCTTAATGGTTCTTGATCCCAACAGCCAGAAAGGAATGCACTAGTACATAATATAAAAAGTAATTTAACTCTTTTTTGGAACATACTGTTCTCCTTTCTTATTCCTTATTACTGAATAAAGTAGAAATAAAAGAGGGAGGACAACTATGAAAATATACGTGAACTTATCAGTAAAAGTTGCAATTACTTTTAATTCTTCAGGTGTATCTATAAATAGGGCTACACTAAAAGCAATAATACCAACGATTGGAACAGCCTTTTTATGATTAGCCAGATTGAAGATATGTCCAATTCCTATAGAAGCGGCACAGTAATAACTAGCAATAGAAGCTACAACAGTTATCATCCATATTGGGATGAATAGTAAATCGGTTCGGTCTATAATCCCAATATGCAGAGAACGCAATAAGTAAGCAACTGGCTCTGGAATAAGTTCAACTTGTTTTGGACTAAATACGATAAAGCAAATCCAAACAGTAAAAGTATAAAAAAGAGTTACAAATCCATTAGCGATAGAAATTGCTTTCAGTTTTGCCACAGAACTCCCGTTTACTTTTGGGAAAGCGATAAGAATAATCTCAAAACCATACATAGCTGTAATGGTTTCTTTTGATGCTTGAATAATATTCCACCATCCGGCTTCTGTAATTGGAAAAATGTAAGAAAAATCAGCTCGTGTAAGCCCTAGGGCAATTAAAAGAGCCATTGGTAAAATGAGAATAGAAGCCATGACGTAAAACCGTACGATGACTTTGAACGTATTATAAGCTATGTAACAACAAGCTATTGTAAATAGCATGAGGGTGGCATACCAAGGAGTTGCTTGTAATATCCAAACTTTAATGACATTACAAGCATTTAACATAACCGTCATACCGATAAGGGTAAAATAAAAAACATAAGCAAAACCTAATAGTTTTCCAAACTTATTCCCAAATAGCATACAAACACTTTCATACATATCTGCATCAGGAAATCGTTTTAAGAAAAGCCACATAAGTAAAATAATAAGTTGAATTGCAAGACCAGCGATGAGAGCAGAAATCCATCCGCCACCTTTCGCTATTGGGTGAAGACGGTTTGGTAGAGAAAGTATACCAACTCCGATTTGGCATTGAATAACGAAAAAGGTAAATTGAACAAGTGAAATTTTACTTTGCGTGTTTGTCACCGTTCTCATCCTCTCTCGTTACATGTTGTCGTTGCATTTTTTTCGGTTTTGAATCATGTGGTCGTTCCCAAAATGACCAAATTGGTAGTCGTACAAAAGAGTCTTTCATATCTTTTATCCGCATCGGAGCAACAGGAGAAAGATAGGGGGTATGAAATGAATGTAACTGGCATAAATGAACGAAAGTTATAATGAGACCGAATGATATTCCTACATAGCCGAATATGGCAGCAAGGAGCATTAACGGAAAACGAAGAATCCGAACTGCGGAACTCATATCATTTGATGGAACAAGAAAAGATGAGATTGCAGTTAAAGCTACAACGATAATCATTGTATAAGAAACGAGACCGGCTTTTACAATTGCATCACCAATTACTAAACCACCTACAATACCGATTGTTTGTCCAACTCGGCTTGGCAAGCGAATACCAGCTTCCCGTAATAATTCAAAGATTAATTCCATTAAGAGAGCTTCAAAAATAGGAGGAAGTGGCACTTTTTCTAATGAAGCTTTAATCGTATAAACAAGTTCGAGCGGCAACACATCAGGATGAAAAGCAACTGTTGCGATATATATAGCGGGCAAGAGAAAGGCAATCAAGAAACTGACTAAGCGAATCATTCGGATGAAAGAACCGACAATCCAGCGGTTATTATAATCATCTGGTGATTGATAGAAAGCAAATAACGTAACAGGAACGATAAGTGCAGTTGGATCTCCATCAGATAAAATAGCAACTCGTCCTTCCATTAAATTTGCTGCGACTCTATCTGGGCGCTCTGTATTTAATTGTTGCGGAAAGGGTGAGAAAGACGTATCCTCTATAAATTCTTGTATATATCCTGGAGGCATAAGTGCATCTGTCTTAATCGTTTCTAACCTTCTTTTTACTTCTGTAACTAGATCGTCATTAGCTATGTTTTGCATATAAGCAATTGCCACTTTCGTATGCATTTCTTCACCGAGTGTGAAATATTTAACGACGACATGTGGACTTTTTATGAGTTTACGAATAGAAGCTAAATTGGTTGCTAAATCTTCTACTAAACCAGTATGCGGTCCACGGACAATCCCTTCATTATCAGGTTCTGTTATATCTCTCTTTAAAGATAGAGCTGTTTCGAAAATACAAAAACTGTCGACGTGTTCATGAAAATATAAAGATTTACCTTGTAATAAAAGCTGCACACCATAATTTAAATTTGTTTCTTTTTTCATATTTAATGTGGCAAAAGCTTTATCTAAAGACAGATCCGATCGAGTTAATAATGGTTCAAGAGCTAATTGATGAATTAAATTTGGGTCTGCTAAAGATTCGATATATATAATTGTTCCTTTTCCATTTTGGAAAGGGACATCTAATTTTTTTATATCATCTGAATGACAGAGCTTATTTTCAATGTAATTAATATTTTCCGGAAGTGATGGAAACATATGCTTCGTTTTATTTTTTTGTTGGTTATTGCTTTGCTCTGTCATAAGGCCCACCCTTTTAGAATTGAATTATCACTGTTAATTTTTGCTTTTTATGAAAAAATTATGCTTATATTCTTTTAAAAAAAGTAGCTTGAAAGTTACGTTACGTCATCTTTTATACTAAAGAAAATAGGATATAGGGGGATGGTGTAGATGACTTTAAAATGTATGTGGGGATGGAAAGAAATTTTATATTTATTTGTTTTCGTATTTCTGATTGTACCAGTAATGATTGAATCTCTTTTTTACGATTATGCTTTAAAAATACTAGGGAACTCATTATATGCTGGAGTATTAATGGGACTTATAATGGCAGTGATATTTACATTTGTAGTTTATCTTTTTTGCATAAAAAGATATAAACTGTCGTGGAAAGATATTGGAATTCGGAAGCTTTCATGGAAAGATTTATGGTGGACATTTGTAGCGGTTATTTGTTTGATTGTAGTGAGTGTTGGAGTATTAATGATAATGGAGAAACTGGGGATTTCTTTCGAAAATAGTAAAACGGAGACGATCCAAAATGATAAATCAATATATGCGTTCTGTATCGCGGTAATTGGAGCAGCAGTTATATCACCAATCTATGAAGAAATTTTATATCGAGGTGTTTTTTATACGTTTTTTCGTGATAGATATGGCATATTGGGCGGGGTGATTATAAGTTCAATAATATTTACCGTTGTTCATATTCCAACATATAACACATTACCGGTGAATTTTTTAAGCGGTGTAGTATTCGCGTGGTTATATGAAAAAACAAATTCTATTTTATCGGCTATGATTGCACACGCACTATTTAATTTCATAGCAGTACTTCTTACATTTATGTCGAATTAAGAAGATATATAGGAGGGATACAAATGGAAATAGCGGTAGAACGTGTTTTTACAAAAGAGATTTTAACAAGAGCAGCAAAGGTATATCATGTAACGGTGGAAGAAAAGCCACTTGGTGATTTTGAAAATTATATTTTTAAGGCGAAGGGTAAAAATAATGAAGGTTACGTATTACGCTTAACCCATTCTTCTCATCGTTCTAAAAAAGAGGTAGAGGCCGAACTAGATTTTTTACGGTATGTTGCGGAGCATGGGGCAAAAGTGGCGGGACCTCGTAATTCAATATCTCAAAACCTTGTAGAAGAAATTGGAGCGGAAGATGGCACTTTCTTTTTTGCGTCTTTATTTACATATGCACAAGGTGAGCAAGTAAAAGGAGAAGAATCGCCTTATTGGGGAGATGCTTACTTTGAAGCGTGGGGAAAAGCGATTGGACAGCTGCACCGCCTTACAATGGATTATCCTAAAACAGACTACCGTGATACGTGGGAAGAGGATGAAAGTAGCATTGTTAATAGATTAGAAGATGAGAAGGTGAAAGGGATTGCCACTGTATTAATGGAGGAAATAAAGGCTCTTCCGGTTAAAAGAGAAACATTCGGGCTTATGCATGGTGATATTCATCCAGGTAACTTTCATTATGATGGAAAAGGGCTAACAATCTTTGATTTTGATGACGCTGCCTATAATTACTTCATTCATGATTTGGCAATGGTTCTTTATTACTCTGTTCTTTTTACACCGTGGACATTGGAGAAAAAGACGAAATTTGCTCGTAAACAGTTACAAGTGTTAAGAAAGGGGTACGAATATGAGCACAGGCTGGCGGATAGTTGGTATGAATCGTTACCGTTATTTTTACGGTTACGTGATATAGGCCTATACGGTACGATTCAAAAGAAATTTAAGGGGAAAGATATGCCAGAGGATTTTCAAAAGTTATCAGATGAGTTGTATGAAAGAATTATAAAGCAAGAGGCAATAGTGAATATATAATACAGAGATAAGGGAACAAAGTATATAAAATAAATATATACTTTGTTTTTTTATACAAAAATATGTTTATTTTATTAAAATAATATTGTTATAGATTCGGTATACACTTATAATTTTATATATATTCTGAATATTCTTTATAAAGAAGGAGGGGGAAAGTTGGAAGCTATCGTAAGTTGGATAAATAATATTGTTTGGAGTCCAGCACTTGTCTATTTATGTTTAGGAGTAGGTCTATATTTCTCCATTCGAACAAGATTTTTACAAGTAAGACATGTAGGAGAAATGGTGAAACTTACATTTCAAGGGGAAAAATCGGATGCGGGTGTTTCTTCGTTCCAAGCTTTAGCACTTTCATTATCAGGGCGCGTTGGAACAGGAAATATTGCAGGTGTTGCAACGGCTGTTGCCTTTGGTGGTCCAGGAGCTGTCTTTTGGATGTGGGCGGTGGCCTTTTTAGGAGCAGGATCGGCTTATGTAGAATCTACATTAGCACAAATATATAAGACGAAACATCAAGGACAATTCCGCGGTGGACCTGCTTATTACATTGAAAAAGGACTAGGTGTTAAATGGTACGCTTTAGTATTCGTTGCAGCGACAATTCTTGCAACAGGAATGCTGCTTCCAGGTGTTCAAGCGAATAGTATTGCTGTAAGTCTAGAAACAGCTTTTGGTATTAATACTTCTGTATCCGGGGCGGTATTAGTAGCGGCATTAGCACTTATTATTTTTGGTGGAGTTAAGCGAATTGTTAACGTAGCGCAAGTTGTAGTACCGTTTATGGCACTTGGCTATATTTTAGTAGCTTGTGTAATTGTAGCTATGAATATTGAAAAATTACCAGACGCTTTCATGTTAATTTTAAAAAGTGCATTTGCATTAGAAGCAGCTTTTGGCGGGATTATTGGTTTAGCAATTTCTTGGGGTGTAAAACGTGGTATTTATTCAAACGAAGCAGGGCAAGGAACTGGGGCCCATGCAGCAGCAGCAGCTGAAGTATCGCATCCAGCTAAACAAGGGTTAGTACAAGCATTTTCCGTTTACATTGATACATTATTTGTTTGTTCAGCAACAGCATTTATGATGATTATTACAGGCATGTATAACGTATTTGATGCAAGCGGAAAAAACTTTATCGTCAATAAATTAAATGGTGCACAGCCAGGTCCTGGTTATACACAGGCAGCAGTAGAATCTGTTTTCCCTGGATTTGGAAACGGTTTCGTAGCAATCTCTTTACTATTCTTCGCATTTACAACAATTATGGCTTATTACTACATTGCAGAAACGAATATAGCTTACTTAAATCGTGATAAAGACCGTCCTTGGATGTCTATCGTACTAAAGTTTGTATTCTTAGGAGTTGTATTCTACGGTTGTGTAAAAACAGCAGAAACAGCATGGGCTTTAGGAGATATTGGTGTAGGAATTATGGCATGGGTTAACATTATTGCGATTCTATTATTACAAAAACCGGCATTGATCGCATTAAAGGATTATGAAAAGCAGAAAAAAGAAGGAAAAGATCCAGTATTCGATCCGCAGAAATTAGGAATTAAAAATGCTGATTTCTGGGAGCATGAATACGGGAAAGACAAGAAAGAAGAAGTATCTTAAGAGAATAGAAATGAAGGAGCAAAGGGAAATCCCTTTGCTCTTTTTTATGGACAAAATGAAGATGAAAGTTATTTTTTTGCCTATTTTTGAATATAAAAAGAATGTACATGCTTTGTTTAGGAGAGGGGGGAGTATGGTGATAGAGTTTCGTAATGTAAATAAATATTATGGTAACTTCCAAGTTTTGAAAAATATTAATGTGCAAGTGAAAAAAGGTGAAGTGGTAGTAGTTGTTGGTCCTTCAGGATCAGGAAAAAGTACATTGCTTCGGTGTATAAATCAGTTAGAGGCGATTACTGATGGAGAGTTAATCGTACAAAATACAGATGTACACAATAAAAAAGCAGATATGAATGAATTACGCCGAAATATTGGTATGGTCTTCCAGCATTTTTACTTATACCCACATAAAACAGTTCTGCAAAATATTACACTAGCACCAATTAAAGTAAATAAAACTTCAAAAGAAGAAGCAGAAAAAACAGCGATGGTTTATTTAGAGAAAGTAGGAATCTCGGAGAAGGCAGGTGTATACCCTCATCAATTATCCGGAGGTCAACAGCAAAGGGTAGCTATTGCTAGAGGGCTCGCGATGCAACCGAAAATTATGCTATTTGATGAGCCTACGTCCGCTCTTGATCCAGAGATGATCGGAGAGGTGCTTGATGTTATGAAAGCGCTGGCTAAAGAAGGAATGACGATGGTCGTCGTCACACATGAGATGGGATTTGCACATGAGGTAGCAGATAGAATTTTATTTATGGATGACGGTCAAATTATCGAAGATACAACACCATCACAATTTTTTGCAAATCCTGAACAAGAAAGAGCACGTCTATTTTTAAGCCGGGTATTAAATCATTAAAGGAGGAATTTCATGCTTAAGATGAAAAAGTTGTTTACCCTAATCGTATTCTCATGTTTATTCGTGTTTATTGTTGCTGGGTGCGGGGGGAAAAAAGACGAGGCGAAAGAAACGAATACGAAGCAAGGCGGAGCTGTTGAGCAAATTAAGAAGCGCGGGAAGTTAGTAGTTGGAGTGAAGAATGATACGAATTTATTTGGATTGAAAAACCCTTCAACAGGGCAAGTAGAGGGATTCGATATTGATATCGCGAAGGCACTTGCGAAAAAAATTCTTGGTGATGAAAAGAAACTAGAGCTGAAAGAAGTAACGTCTAAAACACGTATTCCGATGCTGAAAAATGGTGATATTGATGCAATTATTGCGACAATGACAATTACGGAAGAACGCAAAAAAGAAGTAGATTTCTCAGATGTATATTTTAAAGCAGGACAATCGTTACTTGTGAAAAAAGGAAGCAATATTAAGAGCATTGATGATATAAAACAAGGCGTTAAAGTATTAGCTGTAAAAGGATCAACATCTACAAATAACATTCGCCAAAAATCACCAGAAGCAACAGTATTAGAGTTTGAGAATTATAGTGAGGCATTTACAGCGTTAAAAGCAGGTAAAGGCGATGTTTTAACTACAGATAATGCGATTCTTTACGGAATGGCAAAACAAGATTCTAATTATGAAGTTGTAGGGAAAATTTTCACGGATGAACCGTATGGAATTGCAGTACAAAAAGGTGCAGACGATTTAACGAAAGAGATTAATAGTTTATTAAAAGATATGAAAGCGAATGGAGAATACGATAAATTGTATGAAAAATGGATTGGTCAAAAACAAGAGAAGTAAAATGAAACTTTATTTCTCATGATAAATAGTAAGAGTGAGAGGATGAGAGTACTCATCCTCTTCTTGTAAAGAAAGAGGGGAGAATATGTGCCTGATTTTTCTATATTAACGAATAACATTGATATGTATTTAGAAGGATTTAAATATACGGTTATGTCCAGTGTAGTTGCACTAATAGGAAGTTTTGTTTTAGGAATTGTTATGGCAGTGATGCGAATTTCACCTATTCGTATTTTGAATTGGATTGGCTCTGCCTATGTAGAGTTTGTTAGAAATATTCCACTCGTATTAATTGCATTCATTTTCTATTTTGCTTTGCCTGTAATAGGAATTACTTTCAACGGTTTTGTAGCAGGGACAGTTGCACTTACAGTTTATACAGCGGCTTTTATTGCGGAAGTAATTCGTGCTGGTATTTTATCAGTCGCGAAAGGTCAAATGGAAGCAGCACGTTCTTCAGGATTAACTTATACGCAAGCGATGTATCATGTCGTCTTACCTCAAGCGATGAAAATCGTCATTCCTCCTCTAGGAAATCAATTTCTCAATTTAGTAAAAAACTCTTCAATACTCGGAATTATTGCTGGAACGGATTTAATGTATCAAGGAGACTTAATTTCAACGAAGACGTTCGTTACGTTTGATGTATATATATTTGTCGGGATGTTTTATTTAGTATTAACAATTCCGCTAAGTATGCTAGTGCGTTATTTAGAAAAACGCTTGGCAAAGGAGGCGGTATAAATGGATTTTAAAGGAGCGATAACAGGTGATCATATCCTCTTTTTATTAAAAGGATTACTCATAACGTTAGAGGTAGCGCTCATAGCAATTGTACTTAGCTTTATTATTGGTAGTGTAATAGGAATATTGCGCTATACGAAAATACCTGTCGTCTCACAAACATTAGGCTTTATCGTGGAAGTCATTCGAAATTTACCGCTACTTTTAATTATATTTTTTACGTATTTTGCACTTCCGGAAGCGGGATTGAAGTTAGAAATTATAACAGCTGCAATTGTTGCTTTAACAATATTTGAAGCGGCAATGATATCTGAAATTGTTCGAAGCGGTCTATTATCTATCGAAAAAGGGCAGATTGAGGCTGCAAGGTCTTCTGGATTAACGTATGTGCAAGCGCTTTGGCATATTATTTTGCCGCAAGCATTAAGAAGAATGGTCCCCCCGCTTGTTAGTCAATTTATTTCATTGTTAAAAGATACGTCATTAGCGGTTGTTATATCATTGCCAGAGCTTATGCATAATGCTCAAATTATTAGCGGGCAGAATGTAAATTATATGATTCCGACATTTATACTAGCAGCCTGTATGTATTTTGTTGTAAACTACGGTTTATCAATTTTATCTAGAAGATTAGAAATACGTTAACTCTTACAAAAAAATGTAAGAGTTTTTTCCTTATAAATCCTTTTTTTCCTCAAATTAGTATTGCGAGCTCTTAATATTTGAATTTTTATATTGTTTTATCAGAAAAGTTTTAATTTTATATAGAAATTGTAATCGCTTTCGTGTATATTTTTATTATCAGAAAATTTTAAAAAGAGATAGGGGTACTTGTAGGGGGAGGATTAAGATGCAGCAAACAACGAATGAGCAATTACATCGTACGATGAAGAGTAGACATTTATTTATGATCGCACTAGGTGGTGTAATCGGAACTGGTTTTTTTCTAGGTTCAGGTTACACCATTAATCAGGCTGGACCAGGGGGAGCCATCCTTTCATATTTAGTGGGCGGATTTATTATGTATTTAACAATGCTTTGTCTTGGAGAGCTAACGGTAGCAATGCCAGTTTCAGGATCTTTCCAAAAGTATGCGACGAAGTTTATTGGACCAGGAACTGGATTTATGATCGGTTGGCTATACTGGATTGGATGGGCAGTAACAGTAGGATTAGAATTAACATCGATCGGTTTAATGATGAAAAGATGGTTTCCGAATGTTGATGTTTGGGTATGGTGTCTCGTATTCGGAGTTATTTTATATGCTTCAAATGCAATATCAGCGAAGAGTTATGCTGAATTAGAGTTTTGGTTCTCTAGTATTAAAGTAGTTACAATTATTGCATTCATTTTACTTGGTGGTAGCGCATTACTAGGATTCTTACCATACGATGGAAAAGAAGCAGCGCCTCTTTTCTCTAACTTTGTAAGTGATGGTGGGCTATTCCCAAATGGACTAGCTGCAGTGCTTCTTACGATGATTACAGTTAACTTTTCCTTCCAAGGAACAGAGTTAATCGGGATTGCAGCAGGAGAGAGTCAGAATCCTGAAAAAACAATTCCACGTGCGATTCGTAATACAGTATGGCGCATTATGTTATTCTTCATTTTAACAATGACAATTTTAGTAGGGTTAATTTCTTGGAAAGAAGCAGGGATAATTGAAAGCCCATTCGTAGTTGTATTTGATAAAATCGGTATTCCATATGCAGCTGATATTATGAACTTCGTTATTATTACAGCTCTTCTATCTGTAGCGAACTCAGGGTTATATGCAGCAACGCGTATACTATGGTCACTTGCAAATGAAGGAATGGCACCAGCTTCTTTCAAGAAAGTAAATAAACGTGGTATTCCGATTACAGCGTTAGTCGTAACGATTGCTGTAGCGGCGTTATCTTTATTAACAAGTTTCCTTGCAGAAGATACAGTATATATGTATTTATTATCTATAGCTGGTTTATCGGCTGTTTCAAGTTGGATCATTATTGCTTTATCACAACTTCGCTTTAGAAGTCAGTATTTAAAAGGCGGAGGAAAATTAGAGGACTTAAAGTATAGAACACCACTATACCCGCTTGTTCCAATTTTAGCTTTAATTACAAATAGCATCGTTGTTATTAGTTTAGCGTTTATTCCAGAACAACGAATGGCGTTATATTGTGGTATTCCATTTATCATTTTCTGCTACATATATTATTATATAAATAAGAAACGGCAGAAACCGATGAAAGTGGAGATGGAGACACCAAATGAAACTAACAATCAAACACGATGATATACAGGCGGATTTATCGTATGGTCAATTAGCGATTGGAAAAGAAAACGGATATTCACCGTTACAATTACTCGTGTCTTCTATCGCAGGATGTAGTGCAATTGTCTTCCGAACAATTTTAGAAAAGAAACGTATTACATACGATACGTTTACAATTGAAACTGAAATTGGTAGAAGTGAAGCTTTATCAAAACCAGTTGAAAGTGTTCATTTGCACTATAAAATTAAAGCGCAAAACATTACAGAAGAACAATTGGACAAGGCGCTACAACTTGCAGTGAAAAATTGCACGATTGTTCAATCGGTAAAGGATAGTATAAAAGTTACAGAAACAATTGAATTAGTAAAGTGAAACATAAAAACGTGAGAATAGGGCGCTCACGTTTTTATGTTTTTGGCAGAGGGGGAAGCATGATGGAATGTTTAGGTTGTAAATTAGCAAATGAAGAAGAAATTATATATAAAGTGTATGAAGATGATTATGTAACTTGTTTTTTAGACCATGCGCCTTTCTACCCAGGACATACTTTAATTGTGCCAAAGAAGCATGTTTTAGAAGTGGACGAATTAGATGATGTTGTAGCGAAATCGATTATGGATGCTTCTAAGCTTATTGCAAAAGCGATTAAGGCATTATATAAACCAGACGGAATTACAATTTGTCAAAATGGTGGAATCTTTAACGAGTTAACTCATTATCACATGCATATTGTACCGAGATATAAAGAGCGTTCGTTTGCTGAGTTTTATACGGTGCAGCCGGGAGAGAACCAGAGTCATGGCTTTGAAGAGGCACAGGTATTGTTAAAAGAAGCGATAGAGCAAATACTCCATACTGAAAAGGCGTAAGAGGAATTTTCTTACGCTTTTTAGTCTTCATACATATTTAAAATCTCTTTCGCACGTATACGTAAACCATCTATTAATTCTTTCGGTTCTAAAACTTGTGCATCTTTTCCAAGTCTATAAAATAAAGGCGTAATAAAGTTGATTTCTCCTTTATCAATTGTTGTATTTATATATCCTGTCCCATCTTCGTTTACTATAACGAACTCTTCAAGGTAGGGAACGCTTTTACATTGGCGCACGCCTTCTGTCGTTAATAAAACATGTAACGGAGTAGGAATGTTTATTACGTCAGAGTTAGAGGCAAACCATTCTTCTAAATTTATGAATGTATCTTCATTTTCTTCCGTTGATAATATAGAAAGAATACGATCGACGCGATACAGTAATACCTTTTTTCTACTAAAGTCATAGGATGGCAAATACCATAAACCGTCGTGAGCATATACACCGATAGGATGAACATGTTTTGTTTTAATCCCCGATTTAGACTCGTATTGAAAGTGTAAGTTTTTATTTTCAATAGCCGCTGTTAATACTTCGTTTAAAAAAGTTGTCTCAATTGTTCTCTTCGGATTCCAAAAAGCGATATAAGAACGTATTTTATCAACTTTAGCTTTCGCATCATTTTGTAGAGAGCTATACAGTTTATGAGTAACAGAATTGATTTCTGTATTAAAAGGCAAGTTACGATAGTAGCTTAAAGATTGGAAAGCAAAAAAGATGGAGACCGCTTCTTCTTCGGTAAATAAAATGGGGGGAAGCATGCTGCTTGTTAATACTTTATATCCTCCATTACGACCTTGTTCAGCGTAAATGGGTAATCCCATATCACTTAAATCTAAAATATATCTATGGACCGTACGAACGGAAATATTAAATTCATCAGCTATTTCTTGAGCTGTAAATGTTTTTTTCGTAGAAGCAAATATAAGAATGTCTAGTAAACGTTTTGCTTTTGACAAGGATATCACCTTTTTCTTTTTTAACATGACATAAGTTGTCATGTTTTATGGTTAGTATAGTGCTTATAAGATGATTTTATCAATAGAAGCTGTAAGGAGGAAAAGATATGTCACGTGAAATTGTTTTATTTATTGCAGCGAGCTTAGATGGATTTATCGCGAAAGAAGATGATGATTTAGAGTGGTTAATGGAAACAGCAGGTGAGGGAGACAACGGTTATACAGAAATGTACGAAACAATTGATACGATAATTATGGGAAAGAGAACGTACGATTATGTGGTAGAGCATACGGAAACATTCCCGTACCTAGATAAAAAATGTTATGTTTTTTCTAATTCAGAAAAAGGTTCAAACGAACATGTAGAGTTTGTAAATGAAGATGTATTAGAGTTTACAAAAAGGTTGAAAGAGCAGGAAGGATCTAAAATATGGATGGTCGGTGGAGGGAGTCTACTGAGAGAGTTCTTTAAGAATAATTTAATTGATGAATATGTTGTTACGATTACACCTCACATATTAGGTTCTGGAGTTCCGTTATTTAAAGAAAAGAATCCAGAAATTAATTTAACTTTAACGGATACGAAACGTTTTGGCCAATTCGTAAATTTATATTATAAAGTAAAGTCCTAAAGGATAAGAAAACACGACTATTGATGATAGTCGTGTTTCTATATAGATGGCAATGAAATTGTAAAGCAAGATCCGTGATCAATTTCACTTGTGACAGTAATATTCCCGCCGTGTAGTTCTACGATTTCTTTTACGATGGAGAGCCCTAAACCAGTGCCTCCTGTAGCTCTAGAGCGCGCCTTATCAACACGGTAAAAGCGATCGAAAATGTGAGGGAGGTCTTCAGGCGGAATACCTTCGCCTTCATCTTCAATTGTAATGGAAATACGTTTATGTTCTTCTGTAACAGAAATATTTATATGAGAATGTTCTTTTGAATGTCTATACGCGTTATTTAAAATGTTAGCCATAACTTGTTCAAAGCGTTGCTCATCTAGCTTTACTAAGAGTGAGGAAGGACATGTGAAAACAACTTTAATTTGTTTTTCTCCGTACATCACATTTATTTTTTCAGTGATGCGAGTAAGGAAGGTGTGTAAATGCACTTCCTGTACTTGAATGAAAAAGTTATGCTTTTCCATTTGAGCGAGTGAAAATAAATCTTGGACTAAGTTTGTAATATAATCAGACTCGTCTTTTATAATGGATAAGTATCGTAAACGTTGCTCTGGGGGTGTGTTTTCTTTTAATGCAATGTCAGCATAACCTCTTACGTACGTTAATGGTGTTCGTAATTCGTGAGCAACACTTGCTAGAAATTCACTTCGCTCCGTTTTCATATAATGTAAATCATTTGCGAGAGTTTGGATAGATTGTGCTAGTTCACCAATTTCGTCATTTCGAGTAGTTGTTAATGAAACGGATAAATCGCCCTTACTCATTTTTTCAGTCGCTTGTTTCATGTGTAACAATGGTTTTGTTAACAAACGTGATAATAGAAAAATGGTGATGGCTGTTAATAGGAAAGTAATGACTCCAGCGATAATGAATTGCCGTGTGAGCCCGTTAACCATTTCTTCGATTGATTCCGTCCCGAGAAACATATATACATAGCCTTCCGTTTTTCCTGCCACTACAATTGGGCTAACTGTACATATATAATTAGATGTTTTCCAATGATTCTCTATAATTGCTCCATCATGATCTGTTCGTGTTTGCATTCCTTCAATATGTTTTTTTATAGTAGTATTTATTTCATTGGATTTAGCTAGTATTTCCTTATTTGCATTTGTAATAATAACAGTTGTTTCAGCTTCGGATTCCATTAAAGCAACATGGGAGATTGTTTGCCTGTCAAAATATTTTTCAAGGACATCTCGGTGACTATTTCCACGCTTTAATAAAGCAGTCATTTCTTCATTCACTCTATTGTTTACAAGGCTATAATAGAGCAAGACAAATAGAACACTTTCGATTAAAAGTGTAACAATTAGAAAATAAAATCCGAGTTGAATAGAAATTCGCTTCATCGTTTTGCTCCTTAGTTTTCAATATCAATCCATCGATATCCTACTCCGTAAACAGTTTTTAAATGGTGATCAATGGGGAAATTTACTTTTCGTAATTTATCACGTAAATTACGAATATGTGAATCGACTGTTCTATCTTCTGTATTTGTATTTAATCCCCAAATTCGTTCAATGAGCTGATCACGGCTTAATACGTAGTTCACATGACGTAAAAATAATCCGAGTAAAGAGAATTCGATTGGGGTGAGAAGAAGTTCTTCATTATGGACAGAAATGAAATGCTTGGCCTCATCCCATAAAATGCCGTGATATTGGATTTGTGCATGTTGATTGGTTCGGCGTAAAACAGCTTCAATTCTTGCGAAGAGCTCCTCTTCGTGGAATGGTTTCGTCACGTAATCATCTGCTCCAAGTTTTAACCCTTGAACGACATCTACCGTTTGATCACGAGCAGTTACCATAATGATAGGAACGTTACTAAATGATCGAATTCTTTTGCAAGTTTCCCACCCATCCATCTTTGGCATCATAATATCGAGTAAAACAAATTTGAAGTTTCGATTTTCTATATGTGAAATAGCTTCTTCTCCGGATACTGCACATACGCAGTTATATCCGATTGGAGTAAGATAAAGCGTTAATAATTCAAGCATTCTCGGTTCATCATCTACGAGTAGTATATCGATCATAGAGTACCTCCGCATTTGTAGTTATTACTTAAATTGTAAGTCAAAATCATGAAGAAATGGTGCAGATTATAATGCATCTGCATAATTTCTTCAGAATTGCTTGTTATTGTAAAGTTGAAATTCCATTTTAGGTAATAATATTGGCTCGAAAACGAATAATACGGAGGCGATATAGTGAAAAAGATGATCCGAATTTTGGGGATAACAATAATTGCAGCAGTCGGTCTTGCGGCATGCGGACAAACGAGTACAGATCATAAAAATCATGAATCTACAGAAGAGAAGAAAACAGAGCAAAAGGAAATGAAAATGAATCAGGAGGTAACTGCGCCGAAAGAAATGAATCAAGGTGCATCGAATGATTTATTAACGACAAGTTTAAAAAATGTAACGAGATTAAATACAAATGATCCTCTGCAAATGGCAGTATTAACTTCGCAAACGATATGGCCAGCAACGCATAAAGAGAATCAGCCAGGCGCTATTATTTTAGTGCCAGTGAACGAGTGGCAATTAGGTATTGCAAGTGCGGATCTTATTCATCACCCGAATAACGGACCGATTTTATTTATAGAAAAAGAAAAGGTACCCGAAATGACGTTAAAAGAAATAAAACGATTAAATCCGCTCGGAACGAAAGATGGAACGCAAATTATGGTGATGGGGGATATAGGGGCATCTAGCCTAGAGCAATTAAAAGAATATAAAGTAAAGCAAATAAAAGAAACGGACCCAGCTAAATTTGCTAAAGATGTTGATAAAGAATATGCCGATATAACAGGGAATTATCCAAATAGCGTTATTATCGGTTCGTCTGAAGAAGAAGGACGTTTATATACAACACCAGCTGTAAATTGGATTTCTCATATGCCAGAACCTCTTCTATATACTGAAAAAAATAAAGTGCCAGAAGCGACAATAGAGGCATTAAAGATGAGAAAAGATAAAGCAAATATATATGTGTTAGGACCAGAAAAAATCGTTTCGAAAGAAGTAGAAAAAGAGTTAAATAAATACGGAAAAGTGACCCGTATTAGTGGGGAGACTCCAACAGAAAATTCGGTTGCATTTGCGAAATTTAAAGATGAAAAAACGAAATTTGGCTGGGGATTCACAAAACCAGGTCACGGTTTGTCATTTGTTTCAAGCAAAACACCAGACTTAGCAATTGCGGGAGCACCGTTTTCACATATGGGTAAACATGCCCCTGTTGTTTTGCTTGAGGAAGGAAAAGCTTCACAACCAGTTTATGACTTCCTTGCTACTATTCAGCCGAAGTTTAAAGATGATCCAACACTTGGACCATATAACCATGGTTTCCTATTAGGAAGTAGTAGTGATATTTCATTTGAAACACAAGGTATATTGGATGAGAGGTTAGAAATTGTTCAGGAAAGTGGTCAAGGTCACGGTGGACATTAATGAAATGAGAAAAGACGCTGCTAAGGTAGCGTCTTTTCTTTAGGAAACTTTTACATAGCACAACATCCTTTGCTCGTTATATAATAGCCTTCGTGCAGTCGGCCCTGATTTTCTTATGGAGAAAATCAAATGATAAAAGAGTAGAGGAGTGTTACTTTGTTTCAAACTATAAAAAATGAATGGTTCTCAAATATGAGAGGGGACGTGCTATCGGGGGTTGTTGTTGCTTTAGCATTAATTCCTGAAGCGATAGCTTTTTCTGTTATTGCAGGTGTAGATCCGACCGTTGGGTTATACGCCGCTTTTTGTATTGCGGTTACAATTTCGTTTGTCGGCGGAAGACCAGGGATGATCTCGGCGGCAACGGGTGCGATGGCGTTATTAATGGTCACTCTTGTAAAGGATCATGGTTTGCAATATTTATTTGCTACGACAATATTAACAGGTATTGTTCAAATTATTTTCGGAGTGTTCAAACTTAGCTCATTTATGAAGTTTGTTCCTAAATCTGTTATGAGTGGTTTTTTAAACGCACTTGGAATTTTAGTTTTTACAGCACAACTGCCACATTTTAAAAATGTAACTTGGCAAATGTATGCACTTGTCGCATTAGGACTTGCAATTATATATTTATTTCCACTTATTACGACGGCTGTTCCGTCTACACTTATTTCAATTATTATTGTGACAAGCATTGCACTTATGAGCGGATTACAGTTAAAAACAGTAGGGGATATGGGAAGCTTACCGAAAGAATTACCGTTCTTTAGTATTCCTGATGTTCCATTTACACTTGAGACATTAGCAATTATTTTACCGTATTCAGTTATGCTAGCGGTTATAGGTTTACTAGAGTCATTATTAACGGCGTCGGTTTTAGACGATATGACACATACGGAAAGTAATAAGCATAAAGAGGCACGTGGACAAGGGATTGCGAACGTTGTTGCTGGTTTCTTCGGAGGAATGGCAGGATGTGCAATGATTGGACAATCTGTTATTAACATTAAATCAGGTGGTCGCGGGAGATTATCGACGTTTGTAGCCGGTGGTTTTTTAATCGTATTGCTATTTGTTTTAGGTGATTACGTTGTTCATATTCCGATGGCAGCTTTAGTTGCAGTTATGATTATGGTTTCGATTGGGACGTTTGATTGGAACTCTGTAGCGACGATTCATAAAGTACCAAAAGGAAACGCATTTGTTATGATCGTAACAGTTGTGATTGTCCTAATTACACATAATTTAGGATTAGGTGTAATTATCGGAACGATAATTAGTGCAGTTTTATTTGCATTCAATATGGCAAAGATTCACGTGAAACATTTGTATATTGAAAATAAGAAAATATACGAAATTCACGGCCAACTATTCTTCGCATCTACGGCAGAGTATATAAATGCTTTTTCATACAATGAAGATGTGAAAGAAATTGAGATGAACTTTACTAACGCACACGTATGGGATGATTCAGCAGTAGCGGCAATTGATAAAGTTATAATGAAGTATGAACAGAACGGTGTGAAAGTAAGGATCACAGGGTTAAATGAACGTAGCTCGAAGCTCGTTGCGAATTTAGCTACTTATAATAAGAGAATTGCTAGTTAGAAGCCTCCTTTTTAGGGGGCTTTATTATATAATACGGGTAGGATAACGAAAAGGGGATTCAGCATATGTACAAACAAATTTTATTAGCATGCGATGGTTCTGAACATGCACTTCGAGCAGCCGAGCATGCAACATATATTGCGAAATTTAACGAAGAAACACATGTTGAAGTTGTGTACGTAGTAGATAATAGAACGGCAAAGTCAGATATTATACAAGGACAAACGGATTTAGAAACAATATCAGCTAGTCGAAAAGATAAATTAAAAGAGATTGAGGGTTTATTAAAGAAAGAGAACATTTCCTACAAAATTACGATTCTACATGGCGATCCAGGAGATACGATTGTTCAATATGTAAATACAGGAGATATAGATCTTATTATTGCTGGGAGTAGAGGGCTAAATACACTGCAAGAGATGGTGCTTGGTAGTGTAAGTCATAAAATAGCAAAGCGTGTGAAATGCCCGGTTATGATTATAAAATAAAGTGAGATATTCTGTAGTGTAAGCAGGACCTTGATATAATTCGAGGTCTTTTTTGATGTATTAAGAGGGAGAATGTGGACAGAATATATATAAGTTTAAAAAAATGTTAACTTACAAATTTGTAAGTTACCTGTCAGCGAAATCGATGTTATGAAATTTTTCCCATTGATACAATAAGAATATCAATGGGGATATAGGGAGGATGGAAGGTATGAAATCATTTCAAAATTTGTCTTATAGCCAAGGGGTAAGTTTAATTTGTTTAGGTGGATTTGCTGGATCTGTTATGTTAGCTGTTTTAATAAAGATGTTTCAGCAAATGTTTTAATCGCATGAATAGAAGGGAAATGATTAATATAAATAGCAAGAGAAGAACGATAAATAAAAAATAGCTCTTAGCATTTACTTACATGCTAAGAGCTATTTTTATGTTTATTTTTCTACACATTATATTTTGTTTAAACTTCTTTTGATTTAGCAGATCCTGTATTTAAAGTAAGAGCAAGGAAGAACATTGCAAGCACACAAGAAGCAAGGAGCAAAATGAATCCGCCGTTCCATCCGAATCCATCTACAATAAAGCCCATAGCTGCGCTAGCAAAAGTAGCTCCCCCTAGGTAACCGAAGAACCCAGTTAACCCAGCGGCAGTTCCAGCAGCTTTTTTGGGTGCTAAGTCAAGCGCGTGAAGACCAATTAGCATAACAGGTCCGTAAATTAAAAATCCAATGGAAACAAGTGCGATACTATCAATGATTGGATGCCCAGCAGGATTTAGCCAGTAAATAAGAACGGCAATGAATACACCGACCATAAATAGAATGCCAGCAGGTGCGCGGCGCCCTTTAAATAGTTTATCACTCATCCATCCGCAAAGAAGTGTACCTGGAATACCAGCCCATTCGTATAGAGCATAAGCTGTACGTGAGCTACTGTGAGTAAAGCTTTTTTCTTCTACTAAATAAGTAGGAGCCCAGTCTACAACGCCGTAACGAACGAAATAAACAAAGACATTAGCGATAGCGATGTACCATAAAAACTTATTGTTTAATATGTATGTAAATAAAATTTCCTTTACCGAAAGTTCGCGTTCACGGTCCGCTACTTTTTCATCTGATGGATATTCCCCAGTATGTTCTTCAATAGAAGGTAATCCGCAAGATTGAGGTGTATCTCTCATCGTAATTAATACATAAATCCCCACCAAAATTGAAAGAATACCTGGGAAGTAAAATATACTTTTCCAGTCATTTGCAAAGAAATATAAGCCTAATGTAACGAGAGAAGGCATAAGCGCGCCGCCGACATTATGAGCGACGTTCCAAATAGACATTTTTGTACCACGTTCACTAATGGAGAACCAGTGAACCATCGTACGACCACAAGGAGGCCATCCCATACCTTGTACCCATCCATTTAAAAACTGAAGTACAAACATAAGTATAATGCTCGTTGTAATGAAAGAAAATGAGCCGAAAATAATATTAATGATACCGGATAAAAATAGCCCAGCTGCTAAAAAGTAGCGAGGATTACAACGATCGGATACGATACCCATAAGAAATTTACTTAATCCGTAAGCGATAGATACTGCTGAAAGGATAACCCCAAGTTCCCCTTTACTAAAGCCTTGTTCGATTAAGTATGGCATTGCGAGTGAAAAGTTTTTTCGAACAAAGTAGTAACCCGCATAACCGATGAAGATGCCTAAGAATACTTGCAAACGCAATTTGCGGTATTCGCTATCAGTGCGATCAGCTGGTAAGCGTTCTGCGTGGGGCGCAGGTTTAAATAATTGTGTGAAAAACATAAAATGAAAATCCTCCCCTAATTAATTGGAAGCGTTTTAAGACAGAGAGAATACAAAAAGGCTATGAAATATAAAAAAGTTCCCTTCTTTATGATTCATAGCCATATACTCCGATTCTCCGTGACTGTCAATATTAACTTCGACGAAAATTATACAACTTTGTGACAAGAATGTAAACGTTTTTATAAAGAAAGTTGTTGACGTATTTTGTTTGTGGGATTAATATTTAAATACGTTAAATATTTTATTGCTTAAATAAGAGGTGGATAACATGCCAAATGATATGACTCATATTGATAAGATTCAAGCTCTTACATTCGCTATAGGAAAGAAAATGCAAACAGAGCTATTAGAACAAATGCAAGCATCAGGACTTACACCACCGCAGTTTTATATTTTAAAGATTTTAGATCATTACGGAGCTTCAAGAGCGACACAATTGGCGGAGAAAATGTACGTGAAACCGAGCGCGATTACAGTAATGACTGATCGTTTAATTGATCATGGGTTAGTAGAGCGCTATCACGACGATAATGATCGCCGCGTTGTTGTCATTGAGCTAACGAAGAAGGGGAAAGCTACAGTAGAAGAAGCGATGGCGGCTCGTAATGAGCATATTGCAAAATACTTCTCACACTTAGAATTACAAGAGAGGGAAGATTTGTTGCGCCTCTTTGAAAAGCTAGAAACAATTATTTGCGGGAAACCAGAGAAAAAAGAGAAAAAAGAGAAAAACTAAGAGGAATTGAGGAGATTACATGGAGCAACAAGAAAATCAGAATAGAAAGTTGTTGTTAATCGGTTTAGTAATCGCAATGCTATTTGCTGCATTGGACGGAACAATCGTTGGTACAGCAATGCCGCGTATCGTCGGTGAACTAGGTGGATTAAGTTTAATGACATGGTTAACAACAGCTTATATGTTAACATCAACAACGGTTGTACCGATTGCAGGTAAATTAGCGGATTTACTTGGGCGTCGTAACGTATATATAGCAGGATTAATTATCTTTATGGTTGGTTCAGCGTTATGTGGTATGGCCAACGGTATGACAGAATTAATTATTTTCCGTGGTATTCAAGGTCTTGGTGGCGGTATTATGATGCCAATGGCTATGATTATTATCGGAGATATGTTCACGGGAAAAGAACGTGCTAAATGGCAAGGGATTTTTGGTGCTTTATACGGTCTTGCTTCTGTAATTGGACCACAAGTTGGTGGTTGGATTGTAGACGCAGTGAACTGGAGATGGGTATTCTATATTAACTTACCAGTTGGTATTTTAGCGACAATCTTTATTGCAATGGGATTAAAAGCACATAAACAAACAGGACCAATTAAAATTGATATCGCTGGAATCTTCACGATGATTCTCGGTGTTGTAAGTTTATTACTTGCGTTAACGTTTGGCGGGAAAGATTATGCATGGGGTTCTTGGCAAATTATCGGGTTATTTGCACTAGCTGCCATTGGTATTGTTAGCTTTATTATCGTTGAAACGAAGGCTGAAGAACCAATTTTACCGATGCACTTCTTTAAAAACCGCACATTTACACTACTGAATGCGATCGGTTTCTTTATGAGTATCGGAATGTTTGGAGCAATTATGTTCGTACCGTTCTTTATGCAAGGAATTGTAGGCGTAAGTGCTGCTGAATCAGGAACGATTATGACACCGATGATGATTACAATGATCGTTATGAGTATTATTGGTGGTCAGCTTGTATTAAAAATTGGTGTGAAACCACAAATTATTACAGGGATGCTTATTATGGCTAGTGGTTTCTGGTTATTAACAACGATGGATATGCACACAACTAAGCTTACCGCTACTTCTTATATGATGGTTATCGGTTTAGGAATGGGTCTTGTTATGCCGATATTAACATTAGCATTACAAGAAAGCTTCCCGAAAAAAGATCTTGGCGTTGTAACATCATCAAGTCAATTCTTCCGTCAAATCGGTGGAACGTTTGGGATTACAATTTTAGGATCAATTATGAATAACACTTCAGGCACAACGTTAACAAATAAATTAGTACCTGTATTAGACACATTCCCAAAAGAAGCGGGACAAATGGTAACAAAATTTAAAGATATGATTCATACAGATCCACAAAGTTTATATTCTATGCTATTTAGTCCAGAGGCATTAAAACAAATGCCAGAAGCATTTTCTAATAGCATCGTACCAATTTTGAAAAGCTCTTTAGTGGACTCACTTCATACTGTATTCTTAACAGGATTGGTATTTATCGTAGTAGGTGCTATCTTTACGATTTTCTTACAGAAAATTAAACTGTCTGATCGTAAAAAAGGTGCTGAAGAGCCTGCTGTAGAAGAAAAGGAAAAAACTGTATCATATTCGTAATAAAAAAGCATCGCCATAAGGCGATGCTTTTTTTGAGTATAACCTTAAAAGCTTTTTAGTTAGAAATGATTGACGTATTTTTATAAATGCGTTATATTATTTTATGTAAACGGTTACATGAAGTGAGGAGAAAAGAGAATGAGTACGATTAAAGACGTTGCAAAATTAGCAGGGGTATCTGTTGCGACCGTTTCCAGAGTGTTAAATAAAAATGGATATGTTCATGAGGATACATTAAAAAAAGTAGAGCGAGCAATTGAAATGCTAGATTATAAACCTAGTACAGTAGCGCGTTCTTTATATAATAAAAAGTCTCGTTTAATTGGCTTAGTTGTTCCAAATATCGTGAATCCATTCTTTCCGGAAGTTGCACGTGCTGTAGAAGATGTAGCACATAAGCAAGGTTACACAGTTGTACTTTGTAACTCTGATGAAAATTTAGAAAAAGAGAAGCAATACATTGATGTGCTTAGACAAAATAATGTGGACGGATTTATTGTAGCAACGAATCCACAAAATAGTGTTAATTACATGAATTTGTCTATTCCAGTTGTTGCGATTGACCGTATGTTTAATGAGCGCATTCCTACTGTATATGCAGATAACTATGCAGGGAGCCAGGCGGCGACAAAGTTATTAATAGACAAAGGGTGTAAACATATTGCACATATTCGCGGACCGCGTGATGTGAGCACAGCTAATGAACGTTTTGAAGGTTTTGTAGACGTTATTACGCAAAATAATCTTTCTTATATGATTGCAGAGAGTACATTCGATCCAGCTAATAGTGAACAGGTCGCGGTGGAATTATTAGAAGAATATCCGCATATTGATGGAATTGTTGCTGGGAATGATTTAATTGCAATCGGCGTTGTAAAGGCTGCACTTCAAAAGGGAATTTCTATTCCAGACGATTTACAAATTATTGGATTCGATGGGATTTCTTTAACTGAAATGATGTATCCATCTATTACGACTGTTGCACAGCCAATTTATGAAATGGGGAAAATTGCAACAGAATTGTTGTTAGAGCAGATGGAAGGAAATCCATTAGAAGAGAAACATTATCGTTTACCGATTGAAATTATAGAACGAAATACAACGAAGTAAGGAGATGAGACAGATGCCAAATATTGCAGTAGTAGGTAGCATTTCAATGGACTTAGTGGCTGTTTCAAAAATACGGCCGAAAGCAGGAGAAACAGTAATTGGTGAAGCGTTTCATACGATACCAGGAGGAAAAGGGGCCAACCAAGCAGTTGCTGCAGCTAGATTAGGAGCAAATGTAGCGATGGTTGGTGCAGTAGGAAATGATGATTACGGAACAGTAGTTAGAAAAAATTTGGAGAACGAACGCATTTTTATCGACTATGTGGTACCGGTTACAGATAGGACGACAGGAATCGCTCATATCGTTTTAGCAGAAGAGGATAACAGTATTGTTGTCGTACAAGGAGCAAATGCTCTTGTAAATGAGTCGATTGTAGATCGTTCAAAAGACCTTCTTGTAAAAGCAGATATGGTTGTTCTTCAACTAGAGATTCCGCTTGAAACAGTAAAATACGTTCTAGCTATTTGTGAGGAGCATAAAATTCCAGTTATGTTGAATCCAGCTCCAGCACAATTTTTATCAGAAGATATTTTAGAAAAAGCGACTTATATTACGCCGAATGAACATGAATGTCGCATCGTATTAAATGATTTCACATCACCAATTGAAGAGTTACTGGCTAAATATCCAAATAAGCTATTGATGACAGAAGGGTCTAATGGTGTTCGTTTCCATAATGGAACGGAAGTTGTTCAAGTTCCAAGTATTGCTGTAGATGTAGTAGATACGACTGGAGCTGGTGATACATTTAACGGCGCGTTAGCAGTTGCGCTTTCTGAAGGAGAAACACTTCAAAAGGCTATTCGTTTTGCTAATATTGCTGGTGGTCTTTCTGTAACGAAACTTGGGGCACAGGGCGGTATGCCGACGAGAGATAGAGTACGTGAAGTGCAGGTGATTGTTGGATGAAAAAACACGGTGTATTAAATAGTGAAATCGCGGCAGTCCTTGCTTCACTTGGGCATACAGATACGATTGTAATCGCAGACTGCGGGTTGCCGATTCCTGATGGAGTAAAACGAATTGATTTAGCAGTTGAAATTGGAAAGCCTAGCTTTTTAGACGTATTACAAGTAGTTGCTGATGATATGGCAATTGAAAAAGTGACGCTGGCAGAAGAAGTCATTATGAATAATGACGTGGTAAATAAAGAAGTTGAGATGCGTTTAATAGAGCCAGCATTTGAATATGTGTCTCATAAGGAATTTAAAGAGCATACAAAGAGAGCGAAGGCGATTATTCGTACAGGAGAAGCAACGCCTTATGCGAATGTTATTTTACATGCAGGCGTGATTTTTTAATAGAGGGATGTGATGAGAATGCATATTGAAATGAAGAACATTTCAAAAGCGTTCAGTGGTAATCCTGTTCTAAAAAACGCACAGTTTATGATTGAAACAGGAGAAGTCCATGCATTGATGGGGGAAAATGGAGCGGGGAAATCGACGCTCATGAAGATTTTAACAGGTGTATATAAAAAAGACAGTGGAACAGTCATGATTGATGGGAAAGAACGAACTTTTAAAAATGCGAAAGAAGCTGAAGAGTATGGTATTGCATTTATCCATCAAGAGTTGAACATATTACCGAATTTAACGGTAGCTGAAAATATGTTTCTTGGAAAAGAGTTAATGTATGGGAAAACGGGCATTTTACGTACGCGTCAAATGAATGCGATTGCCCAGCAACAATTAGCAGATCTTGGTCTACATGTGAGAGGTGCTATGCTAGCAGGTGAATTATCAGTTGGACAACAGCAAATTATTGAAATTGCTAAAGCATTAATGACAAAGGCGAGCGTTATTATTATGGATGAACCTACAGCAGCATTAACAGATCGCGAAATTGAAACGCTGTTTATTGTTATTAATAAATTACGTAAAGAGGGCGTTTCATTCGTTTATATTTCACACCGGATGGAAGAAATTTTTTCAATATGTGATGCCATTACGATTTTGCGTGATGGAGAATATGTAGGGAAGAGATTAATTCCAGAAACATCATTTGATGAAGTAGTTAGCATGATGGTGGGGCGCAGTATTGGTCAACGTTATCCAGAGCGAAATAGTCAAATTGGCGAAGTGATTTTTGAAATGCGTAACGGAACGAAAAAGGGGAAATTTGAAAATGTTTCGTTTCAAGTTAGAAAAGGTGAAATCCTTGGTGTTGCGGGCTTGATGGGAGCTGGTCGCACGGATATTATGAAAGCAATATTTGGATATGAACCGCTCGATTCAGGAAAAATTTTCATGAATGGACAAGAAGTAAAAATTGATAGTCCAATTGATGCGATTAGACAACAAATTGCCTTTATTACAGAGGATAGAAAATCTGAAGGGCTTGTGTTAGATTTTTCGATTCGTGAAAATTTAGCTTTACCAAATTTAGAAAGTCTTTCAAAGGGAAGCGTTGTTAATAAAGCTTTAGAACAGCAATTTACAGAGGATATGATGAAGCTTCTTAATGTGAAAGCAGCAAACGGAGAGCAAGCTGTAAAATCTCTTTCTGGTGGAAATCAGCAAAAGATTGTAATTGCAAAATGGCTAGGGATTCATCCGCAGTTACTCATTTTAGATGAGCCAACGAGAGGTGTAGATGTTGGGGCTAAAAAGGAAATTTACTCTATTATGAATAAGCTTACTGAGCAGGGTGATGCCGTTATTATGGTATCGTCTGAGCTTCCAGAAGTTTTAGGAATGAGTGATCGTGTTCTCGTTATTCATGAAGGGAAAATCGGTGGTATTTTAGAGAAAGATCAGGCATCGCAAGAGTCTATTATGGCACTAGCTACAGGGGGAGAGTAAGATATGGCTAAGAAGGGGAATGTATTACAACAACTTGGTTCTTTAATTGGGTTAGTATTAATTATCGTGGTAATTACAGCTTTAAATCCAGCATTTATTGAAATTCCAAATTTATTTAATATACTGCGCCAAGTATCGATTAATGCACTCATTGCATTTGGAATGACCTTCGTTATTTTAACAGGGGGTATTGACTTATCGGTAGGTTCTATTTTAGCATTATCAAGTGCACTTGTTGCCGGAATGATGGCAAGTGGCATGGATCCGTTCCTTGCAATGGTAGTTGGATTATTAGCAGGTCTTGCAATGGGGATTGTAAACGGTATTATTATTGCGAAGGGAAAAGTAGCTCCGTTTATTGCAACTTTAGCAACAATGACTATTTTTCGCGGGTTGACGCTTGTTTATATGGACGGACGTCCGATCACCGGTCTTGGTGATCATTTAATGTTCCAAATGTTTGGCCGTGGTTATTTCCTTGGTATTCCTGTGCCAGCCGTTACAATGATGATCGCTTTTGCAGTACTGTACTTTATTTTAAAGAAAACAACGTTTGGTCGCCGTACGTTTGCGATTGGTGGAAATGAAGAAGCGGCAGCTTTATCAGGTATTAATGTTACGAGAATTAAAGTAATGATTTACGGTCTTTCCGGAATTTTGGCAGCGCTTGCAGGTATTGTCTTAACATCAAGGTTAGATTCTGCACAGCCGACTGCTGGTACTTCTTACGAATTGGATGCAATTGCTGCAGTTGTGTTAGGAGGAACGAGTCTTTCAGGTGGAAGAGGATGGATTGTTGGTACATTCATCGGTGTGCTTATTATTGGTGTACTAAATAACGGTTTAAATTTATTAGGTGTATCTTCTTTCTTCCAACAAGTTGTAAAAGGACTTGTAATCTTACTAGCTGTACTAATTGATCGTCGAAAAGAAGCGTAATGGAGGGGCAATTCATGAAAAAATGGTTACTGATACTCGTTGCATGCATCATGGTAGTTACTGCTGGTTGTTCAATGGAACCACCAGAATGGGCAAAGGATTCTAGCGATAAAGGTCGAAATAAAACTATTAAAGTTGGATTTTCTGTTTCAACTTTAAATAATCCATTTTTCGTCACGTTGAAAAAAGGTGCAGAAAAGAAGGCAAAAGATAGCGGCATTGAATTAATTGCTGTTGATGCACAAAATGATGCGGCGAAGCAAACAAATGATGTTGAAGATTTAATTCAAAAAGGTGTCGATGTAATTGTTATTAATCCAACCGATTCAGATGCTGTTGCTTCAGCGGTAAGTGCAGCTAATGCAGCCAATGTTCCTGTTATTACAGTAGACCGGGTTGCGAATTCAGGTAAAGTTGTTTCTCATATTGCTTCCAACAATATAGAAGGTGGTCAAATGGCTAGTGATTACATTCGGGAGTTAGTTGGTGAAGGAACAAATGTTGCTGAGTTAGAAGGAATCCCTGGATCGTCTGCTGCTCGTGAGCGTGGGAAAGGATTCCATAACGTAGCTGATAAGTCTTTAAAAGTAGTAGCAAAACAAGCAGCTGATTTCGATCGTGCAAAAGGATTATCCGTTATGGAAAATATTTTGCAAGCAAATAGCGATATAAAAGCAGTGTTTGCTCATAACGATGAAATGGCATTAGGCGCAATTGAGGCATTGAAATCTGCTGGTAAAACAGATGTGGTTGTTGTTGGATTTGATGCAACAGATGATGCTGTAAAAGCGGTTAAAGATGGGCGTATGGCAGCAACAGTCGCTCAAAAACCAGAATTAATCGGAGAGAAGGCGATGGAAACAGCGAAAGAGATAACACAAGGTAAAAAAGTGGACAAATTTATTCCGATTGAATTAGAGCTTATTAAGAAAAAATAAATAAATATAAAATGAAAATTAGGAAGGAAGAATAACAAATGAAATTTTTTATTGATACAGCAAACATTAACGAAATTAAAGAGGCAAATGCATTAGGTGTAGTAGCTGGAGTAACGACAAATCCATCACTTGTAGCAAAAGAAGGCGTAGATTTCCATGAGCGTATTCGTGAAATTTGCAGCTTTATTGAAGGACCTGTAAGCGCAGAAGTAATTAGCTTAGAAGCTGATAAAATGATTGAAGAAGGAAAAGAGTTAGCAAAAATCGCTCCAAACGTTGTTGTAAAAGTTCCAATGACAACAGAAGGCTTAAAAGCAGTAAAAGCATTCTCAGATTTAGGAATTCGTACAAACGTTACATTAGTATTCTCAGCAGTGCAAGCATTACTTGCAGCTCGCGCTGGTGCGACATACGTTTCACCGTTCTTAGGTCGCCTAGATGATATCGGTCATAACGGTATGGACTTAATTCGCCAAATCGCAGAAATCTTTGCAATTCACGGCATTGAAACAGAAATCATTGCAGCATCTGTCCGTCACAGTGTTCATGTAACAGAAGCAGCATTAAACGGTTCACATATTGCAACAATCCCAGCAAACGTAATCGCTTCATTAGTGAAGCATCCATTAACAGATCAAGGAATTGAGAAATTCTTAGCTGATTGGGAAAAAACACAAGAGAAATAATACGAAATGGAGAACCCAAGTTTAATTAACTTGGGTTCTTTTTTTGTTTGAAAGAATTTTCATGCAATTGTGCATATTGTCTTTTAAATTTTTAATATAAGCTATTTAATATATACAAATCACTCTTTATTTTTCACATTTCGACATAAAAAGATAGAGGGTCTGACCAGAAAACTGGAGGGCATGATTCTATAACAGAAAGCTTATTTCTTATAGAATCATGTCTTTTATTATACAAGGGAGGATAGATTACATATTTTTATCTGAAGTTTAAGATTGATACAAGGGGATGATTAAAATGAGAAAAAAAGCGCCATTTAAAGTGTTGTCATCATTAACGATCGCAACACTCATCGGATGCTCAGCTGTAATGAGTGCTCCGTTAGCATATGCAGAAACGTCAGCAAAAGAAGGTGTGTCTACAACGCCAATTGATCATAACTTAATTCAAGAAGATCGTTTAGCGGAAGCGCTGAAAGAAAGAGGAACAATTAATCCAGCATCGTCTAAAGAAGAGACAAAAAAGGCCGTAGAGCAATATATTGAAAAGAAGCAAGGGGATCAGGCAAATAAAGAAATTCTTCCAGCGGATACTGCTAAAGAGGCATCTGATTTCGTGAAAAAAGTAAAAGAGAAGAAAATGGAGGAAAAGGAGAAAGTAAAGAAACCTGAAAAAAATGTGAGTCCTGAGCAAAAGCCAGAACCAAATAAAAAACAACTGAATGGACAAGTCCCAACTTCTAAAGCAAAGCAAGCGCCGTATAAAGGGTCTGTTCGAACTGATAAAGTATTAGTATTACTCGTTGAATTTAGTGATTATAAACATAATAATATTGATCAAACACCAGGATATATGTATTCGAATGACTTTAGTAGAGAGCATTATCAAAAAATGTTATTTGGTAATGAACCGTACACATTATTTGATGGTTCGAAAGTAAAAACGTTTAAACAATATTATGAAGAGCAGTCTGGTGGTAGTTATACGACAGACGGATATGTAACGGAGTGGCTAACTGTGCCAGGAAAAGCTGCTGATTACGGTGCTGATGGTAGTAGCGGTCACGATAATAAAGGACCAAAAGGTGCGCGTGATTTAGTGAAAGAAGCATTAAAAGCTGCAGCGGATAAAGGATTAGATTTATCACAATTCGATCAGTTCGACCGTTATGATACAAATGGCGATGGCAATCTTAATGAACCGGACGGTGTAATTGATCATTTAATGGTAATTCATGCCGGTGTTGGTCAAGAAGCTGGCGGTGGTAAATTAGGAGATGATGCAATTTGGTCACATCGATCTAAATTAGCAAGGGATCCAGTAGCGATTGAAGGAACAACAGCTAAAGTACCTTATTGGGATGGAAAAGTAGCGGCTCATGATTACACAATTGAACCAGAAGACGGTGCAGTAGGTGTGTTTGCACATGAATTTGGACATGACCTTGGTTTACCAGATGAGTATGATACGAATTATACTGGAATGGGATCACCTGTCGAAGCTTGGTCATTAATGAGTGGAGGTAGCTGGACAGGAAAAATCGCAGGAACAGAGCCAACTAGTTTTTCACCACAAAATAAAGATTTCTTACAAAAGAATATGGGTGGAAACTGGGCGAAAATTTTAGAAGTAGATTACGATAAAATTAAGAGTGGTGTAGGCGTTCCTACATATATTGATCAAAGTGTTACAAAATCAAATCGTCCAGGTGTCGTACGTGTCAACTTACCAGGTAAGAGTATTGAAACAATTAAGCCTGGATTTGGAAAGCGTGCATACTATAGTACAAGAGGCGATGATATTCATACGACATTAGAAACACCATTCTTCGATTTAACAAAAGGAACAAATGCAAAATTTGATTATAAAGCGAATTATGAACTAGAAGCAGAGTGTGATTTCATCGAAGTACATGCTGTAACTGAAGATGGAACGAAAACATTAATTGATAGATTGGGAGAAAACATAGTCCAAGAAGATAAAGATACAACAGATGGAAAATGGATTGATAAATCATACGATTTAAGTCCATTTAAAGGGAAGAAAGTTAAACTACAATTCGACTATATTACAGATCCAGCTTTAACATATAAAGGTTTCGCAATGGATAATGTAAATGTAACAGTTGATGGACAAGTAGTATTTTCAGATGACGCAGAAGGACAGTCTAAAATGAAGTTAAATGGATTCGTTGTTTCTGATGGGACAGAACAGAAACCCCATTATTATTATCTAGAGTGGAGAAACTATGCTGGATCAGATAATGGATTAAAAGCGGGAAAAGGTCCGGTATATAATACAGGTCTTGTCGTTTGGTATGCAGATGATAGTTTCAAAGATAACTGGGTTGGGTTACATCCAGGTGAAGGCTTCCTTGGTGTTGTAGATTCTCATCCAGAAGCGATTGTTGGAAATTTAGGTGGGAAACCAGCATACGGTAATACTGGAATTCAAATTGCAGATGCTGCATTTTCATTTGATCAAACACCTTCATGGAGTGTAAATTCATTTACACGAGGACAGTTTAATTATACTGGATTACAAGGTGTTACAACGTTTGATGATTCAAAGGTATACAGTAATAAGCAAATTGCTGACGCAGGACGCAAAGTTCCAAACCTTGGCCTTAAATTCCAAGTTGTTGGACAAGCAGATGATAAGTCTGCAGGTGCTGTTTGGATTAGACGTTAATGCGGGATAAAATAAAAGCACATTCTTCATATGAAGAGTGTGCTCTTTTATTTGTACATTAAGTTATTATTTTAGCTTATGTAATACAAGTGTTTATCCATATGTAGTGTATCAAATTATGTGTGGAAAAGAAATATTTCCGAGGAAATTGTCGAAGTATCGTCGATATTTATTCATTTTCTTTTTTAAAAGGAGCAAGTAGTATTGCATTTATATGTAAGTTTATTTACATTGATATTTGGTTATATACAAAAGTAATATATATTAGGCAATAAAAAGAGTTCTATTTAATAGAACTCTTTTTTGATGAGTAGAAAGGAGGGGGGACAAATGAAAGAAACAATTGCATGTCCACAATGTGAAGAGAATATTACTGCACAACATATTATCGACATCCCACATCCTTTTTCATTAAGGTGTCCGCATTGTAAGGTGAAGCTGAAAGAAATGAGGATAACACCATGTTTAATATTAGCGGCAATCTGTGTTATCCCACTGTTTATTATTATTGGAGAGAGTATTAAAGAATTGCTAGTAAAACATTTTTCTATTATAGACAATGTACCAACCGTACTTATTTTCTTCTTATTTTGTTATCCGTTGTATTATTTCTATGAAAAATATAATGCCATATTATTCATTAAATATGGTTTATTGAAAGTTAAAAGTTAAAAGTTAAAAGTTGAATTGAATAGGAGATTATCATTATGTTGTGGAAAATTTATTTGGTAATTGTAGCGATATTAGCTATTACTTCGCTAGTGAGAGGGATGTTTCAAACACCGATTCAAAAGTTTGATTTTGTAGTGTCTATTATTACATGGATAGGACTATTTGGATTTGTTTTTGATGTACAAATATTGAAGCCGATCGTTTGGCAATGCATCTTCGTATTTAGCATCATTTGGACTTTAACTGCAGTTTTTGTTTTACGATTATATGAAGAGAAAGATGAGCCATTACCTTTTGTATTTAAATTAATTGGCATTATCCCAACTTTTCCGTTATATTACGGATTATATCAATATGCATTTAAAAAAAAGACAATGATGGAATTAACCCATCATTGTCTTTTTTACTTTGCTTCTTACAAAAATCATTCCAGCAAATGTTAACAAGAATGCAGTTCCGATAACGAAGCTGACGCTAGGCGATGCCCCGATTGCTCCGACTGTAAAGGAGCCAGCAACAACTCCTAACGAGAAGAATGCATAAAACAATCCGAATGCTTTCCCTCGGTTACTATCTGTTGTATTTTCAACAAGTAAAGCATTAATTGCTGGGAAGAGGATAGCGAATCCAATTCCATAAATTATCATAACGATAAAGAGCATGCCTTTTGTTGCAAATAATCCGAGTAAAGATAACGCTAGTGCCATTACTGCAATCCCGATTAGCATTAGTTTGGAACGATTAAATCGATCGTAAATGCGATTTGTTGGCAGTAAGAAGAAGAGGATAGCGGTAATTCCGAATACACTTAACATCATGCCTGTTGTAGATGCTTTAAGTGCTAATGCCTCAACTTTTACTGGTAACATATAAGTGACAATCCCTTGTGAAAACATTAGTGTGAAAGCACCAATATATGCTTGTAATAACGGTTCTGATTTCAATAGTTCCATCATATCTTCTTTGTTCAGCATTTGTGTTCTTGATGTATCTTTTCTTGATACGTTATTTGGTAAGAAGAATAGAGATACGATTGTACCAAGGACCATTAAAATAGAAATAGTAATGAACACCCACTCTATACCAGCTGTTGCTTTCATAATGCCGCTGAAAGCAGGTCCTACGATTGCAGCTGTTCCAACAGCGGCACCAGATAGAGCCATTGCTTTACCCTGCCTTGCTGAATTCGTTTGCTTTGATAAAAACGTAAAGGCAGCAGGAATTAAAAATCCGTCACTAAAACCGTGCATAAAGCGCACAACTAATAGTTGTTCACCACTTTGAACAACGGTGTATAACAAGACTATGAAACTCGTAATTCCCATGCTTATATAAAGGATTTTTTTTGCACCAAATTTATCGACAGCGGCTCCAGCGATAATATTACCGATCATATTAGCGAATGAGTACATACCGATAACTAGCCCGATAACAAGAGGGGTTCCTCCAAGACTTTGAGCGAAAGTACTCATAATAGGTAATTGTGAAAATGTATCTAAAAACGCTACGATAACAATAAAGTAAATAAAATATTTCAAGCGATATTCACCTCTCCTATGCTATTATGGCATAATGCTAATTTCAACCGCAATGAAATTAGCATTAACAGATGTGGAAAAAAGTACAAAGTGACAAAATATTGAACGTTATTTGTTAAAATTTAGTGGAAATGAGATTGTTTTTTTGAAATATATGGATAGAAGTATTATAATAGATTTGTAAACTTCACCAGGTTAAGTATATACGTAGAGAGGGATGTATAAAATGAAAGCACTACTTTGGCATAATCAACGTGATGTACGAGTAGAAGAAGTACCAGAACCAACTGTAAGACCAGGAGCAGTTAAGATTAAAGTTAAATGGTGTGGTATCTGCGGAACAGACTTGCATGAATATTTAGCAGGACCTATTTTTATTCCAACAGAAGAGCACCCATTAACACACGTAAAAGCACCGGTTATTTTAGGTCATGAGTTTAGTGGTGAGGTAGTTGAAATCGGTGAAGGCGTTACTTCTCATAAAGTGGGAGATCGCGTCGTTGTAGAACCAATTTATTCTTGTGGTAAATGTGAAGCTTGTAAACACGGACATTACAATGTTTGTGAACAACTTGTTTTCCACGGTCTTGGCGGAGAAGGCGGCGGTTTCTCTGAATATACAGTAGTACCAGAAGATATGGTCCACCATATTCCTGATGAAATGACGTATGAACAAGGTGCACTTGTAGAACCAGCAGCAGTAGCAGTTCATGCAGTACGTCAAAGTAAATTAAAAGAGGGAGAAGCTGTAGCGGTATTTGGTTGTGGTCCGATTGGGCTTCTTGTAATCCAAGCAGCAAAAGCAGCAGGAGCAACTCCTGTTATCGCAGTGGAACTTTCTAAAGAACGTCAAGAGCTAGCTAAATTAGCAGGTGCTGACTACGTATTAAATCCAGCAACTCAAGATGTACTAGCAGAAATTCGTAACCTAACAAATGGTTTAGGTGTAAATGTGAGTTTTGAAGTAACAGGTGTTGAAGTAGTACTTCGTCAAGCGATTGAAAGTACAAGCTTTGAAGGCCAAACTGTAATTGTTAGTGTGTGGGAAAAAGATGCGACAATTACTCCAAACAACCTTGTATTAAAAGAAAAAGAAGTTATCGGTATTCTTGGATACCGTCATATCTTCCCAGCTGTTATTAAATTAATTAGCTCTGGCCAAATTCAAGCAGAGAAATTAATTACGAAAAAAATCACAGTGGATCAAGTTGTTGAAGAAGGATTTGAAGCACTTGTAAAAGATAAAACACAAGTGAAAATTCTTGTTTCACCTAAATAATAGAGAATAGTAAAAAGTAGCCCTTTTCTAGAAATAGAAGAGGGCTACTTTTTTTCTATACAGAAAGGTGATAGACTTTCCTTTAACTACAGGTATTTTGTTTGGAAGGGGAAGTCTAATGCTTTCATTTATGTTGACATTGAAACGGATGTTAAAAGCTTGTTTACGAGCGTGGAAAGATAAAGAATTTCAAGTATTATTCGTATTAACATTTTTAACATTAACATCTGGTACGATTTTTTATAGTACAGTTGAAGGATTACGTCCTCTTGATGCTTTATATTTTAGTGTGGTTACGTTGACGACTGTCGGTGATGGGAATTTTAGTCCGCAAACTGATTTCGGAAAGGTATTTACAATCTTATACATATTTATTGGGATTGGACTAGTATTTGGATTTATTCATAAGTTGGCAGTTAATGTACAGCTGCCAAGTATATTATCGAATAGAAAAAAAGAGTAAAGCATGTGGATGCTTTACTCTTTTTTTACATTAGTTTAGACAATCATTTGCAGTAGATTAACAATACTTTATTACAATATAAGAGCATTCATTCATTATATTCACTATGTATAAAGTTATAATGATATGAACATCTGCATATTTTAATTTATTGATAGAATTTTCATGAAAGGTGGGATATTCTAGTCATAGGTTAACCGTAAGACATCGTAGGATCCTAACAAAAATCTTTACAATAATTCTATTATAAAATGGAGGATTTCAGATGAAAAAGAAAGTACTTGCTTTAGCAGCAGCTATTACGTTAGTAGCGCCATTACAAAATGTAGCTTTTGCACATGAAAAGAATGAAGAAAGTAGAGCGATTATTACTCAGTATTGGTCTGCGGAAGATAAACACTCAGAAGGTGTAAATTCTCATTTATGGATTGTAAACCGTGCTATTGATATTATGTCTCGTAATACAACACTTGTAAGACAAGATGAAGTAGCGCTATTAAATGAATGGCGCACAGATTTAGAAAATGGCATTTATTCTGCTGATTATGAAAATCCTTATTATGACAATAGTACATTTGCGTCACATTTCTATGATCCAGACGATGGAAGTACATACATTCCACTTGCAAAGCAAGCGAAGGAAACTGGAGCTAAGTATTTTAAATTAGCTGGTGAATCTTATAAAAATAAAGATATGAAACAAGCATTCTTCTATTTAGGGTTATCTCTTCATTATTTAGGGGATGTAAATCAACCGATGCATGCAGCAAACTTTACGAATATTTCTTATCCACAAGGATTCCATTCTAAATATGAAAATTTTGTAGATACGATCAAAGATAATTACAAAGTAACGGACGGAAATGGATATTGGAATTGGAAAGGTACAAACCCTGAAGATTGGATTCATGGTGCTGCGGTAGCTGCGAAACAAGATTTCCCTGGTATCGTAAATAGTAATACGAAAAGTTGGTTCGTGCAAGCTGCTGTATCACAAAGTTATGCCGACAAATGGCGCGCTGAAGTTACACCAATGACTGGTAAGCGATTAACGGAAGCGCAACGTGTAACAGCTGGATATATTCAGCTTTGGTTTGATACGTACGGAAATCGTTAAGTATTGGAGAAAGGTCAAATCTCAGAATAGAGTATTTGGCCTTTTTATCACTATACAGTAAACGGAGGGTATGAATTGTGAAAAGTAAATTGCTAAAAGGTGTACTAAGCTTTGGGATTGGTCTAGCAGCTTTATATAGCGGATCTTCCGTTCAAGCAGAAATGTCCACAAATCAAAATGATACGTTAAAAGTTATGACACATAATGTATACATGCTATCAACAAACCTATATCCCAACTGGGGGCAAAGTCAGCGTGCTGATTTAATTGGAGCGGCAGATTATATAAAGAATCAAGATGTTGTTATATTAAATGAAGTGTTTGATAATAGTGCTTCAAATCGCTTATTAGGAAATTTGAAGAAAGAATATCCAAATCAAACGGCAGTATTAGGTCGTAGTAGTGGAAGCGAGTGGGATAAGACGTTAGGAAACTATTCATCTTCGACTCCTGAAGATGGAGGTGTGGCGATTGTGAGTAAATGGCCAATTGTTGAAAAGATTCAATATGTATTCGAAAAAGGCTGCGGACCAGATAACTTATCAAATAAAGGGTTTGTATACACAAAAGTTAAGAAGAATGATCGTTTCGTTCATGTAATTGGGACGCATTTACAAGCTGAGGACAGTATGTGTGGGAAAACTTCACCAGCATCTGTACGTACAAAACAGCTACAAGAAATTCAAGAGTTTATTAAAAATAAAAATATACCAAATAACGAGTATGTGTTAATTGGTGGTGATATGAATGTAAATAAAATAAATGCTGAGAATAATAGTGACTCAGAGTACGCATCCATGTTCAAAACATTGCACGCCTCTATTCCATCTTATACTGGATATACTGCAACTTGGGATGCGACGACAAACAGTATTGCGAAATATAACTTCCCCGATAGCCCTGCCGAGTATTTAGATTATATTATTACAAGTAAGGACCATGCTAATCCATCGTATATAGAGAATAAGGTGTTACAGTCGAAATCGCCACAATGGACTGTTACGTCATGGCTCAAAGAATATACATATAATGATTACTCTGATCATTATCCAGTAGAGGCGACTATTTCTATGAAATAGAGTAGTCTTAAAAAAGTTTCTTCGTGAAGAAGAAACTTTTTTTATTTGAAAACAGGAAAATCATTTTTTCTTTCCAATATGTATAAGACATATATAGAAGAGGAGAGAAAAATGTGGATAGAGGAATTTTTAAGGAAGTTCCATTACCGTGTGCATTTTTAGATGAAGTGGCTTTAGAGAGGAATATTCAATCGATTATAGAGTTAAGTGGAGATAAGAAAATTCGTATAGCGAGTAAATCATTACGCTCTGTTCCAGTTATGAAAAAGATTTTAGCTGCAAATAATCGGTTTCAAGGTATTATGTGTTTTTCTCCTAGAGAAGCTTTGTTTTTAATTGAACAAGGATTTAATGATTTATTGCTCGGATATCCTGTTTATGATGAAAGAGCTTTACATGAAATTAGTTTGCTAACAAAGCAAGGGCACATTATAACTTGTATGGTGGATTGTGAAGACCATATTACTTATTTAGAAAAGATTGCTGAGAAGTCTAAAGGGTGTTTTCGCGTTTGTTTGGATATTGATATGAGTAGTCGTTTTTTAAAAATTCATTTTGGTGTAAAAAGATCCCCGGTAAAAGATGTGCAGAGCGCTTTGAAAATAGTAGAAAAGGTGAAGGGCTCATCATATTTAATACTAGATGGTGTAATGGGATATGAAGCTCAAATTGCCGGGGTGGGGGATCATATACCGAATCAATGGATGAAAAGTAAAGTGGTTTCGTATTTAAAGAAGAAATCAGTATTAGAGGTTAAAGAAAGAAGGGGACGTATCGTAAAAGAAATACAAAACCTTGGTATTAAACTAAGATTTGTAAATGGGGGAGGAACAGGAAGTATAAAAACAACTGAGCAAGATAACTCAGTTTCAGAGATTACAATAGGTTCTGCTTTTTATTCCCCGAAACTATTTGATTATTATAAAGAAGTAAAATTTCAGCCAGCTGTCGGATTTGCTTTACCAGTTGTACGTAAACCGGATCCTTTTATTTATACTTGCCTCGGTGGCGGATATATTGCCTCAGGTGCAGTTGGTAAAGATAAAGAGCCTGAGGTTTGGATGCCGCATGGTGCAAAACTATTAGCTTTAGAAGGTGCTGGTGAAGTGCAAACGCCAATTTTTTATAACGGCGAGGAACGAGTGGATATAGGAGATTCTATCTTGTTTCGCCATAGTAAAGCTGGGGAGTTATATGAGCGTTTTCCTATTTTGTATCGCATTAAACAAGGGGAAATTGTTGGAGAGTATTCAACATATCGGGGGGATGGACGATGCTTTCTATAAAGGGACAAAAATGGAGAAATTGGACAGGGAATGTAGAAGGAACGCCACATTATACGATGTATCCAAAAAGTATACAAGATGTAGTAGAAGTTGTAGGGCTTGCACGAAAAAAAGGAAAGAAAATTCGTGTTGTCGGTTCAGGGCATTCGTTTACACCTCTTGTGCAAACGGAAGAAATTTTAGTTTCTTTAGATGAATTGAAGGGCATTGGGAATATTGATGCAGAGAAGATGGTTGTCGAAGTATGGGCGGGAACAAAGTTACATGATTTAGGGAAGTTACTTCAGGAAAAAGGTTATGCGCAAGAAAATTTAGGGGATATTGATTCACAATCTATTGCAGGAGCGATTAGTACGGGGACTCATGGGACGGGTGTTACATTTGGGAGTTTATCAACACAAGTTATAGAGATCACGGCAGTTTTATCAACAGGTGAGAGTATAGTTTGTTCAGAAACCGAGAACGCCGAATATTGGAAAGCATTTCAGTTGTCACTTGGAATGCTAGGTATCATTGTAAAGATAAAATTGAAGGTTATCCCAGCGTATTCTCTCGTTTATGAAAGTGAAAAACAATCATTGTCTACTGTAATGAACAAAATAGAAGAATATAAGAAGAATCGTCATTTTGAATTTTTCGTTTTTCCTTATTCAGATGAGGTGCAAGTGAAATTTACAAATGAAACAACGAGTAAAGAAAGTGATTTGAAATGGCATAAACTAAAGGTGGAGTTACTTGAAAATAGGATGTTCTCTTTGTTATCTAAAGGGTGTAAATGGTTTCCTTCTATAAGTAAAGCAGTAAGTCGATTATCAGCTAAGGCCGTACCAAACACAAAAATAATAGGCCCGAGCTATGAAGTATTCGCTACATCACGTACGGTTCCATTTTATGAAATGGAGTATAGTGTCCCTTCAAAGTATATGAGGGCTGTTGTAGAAGAAATCTCAAATCTTATTGAAAAGAAAAAGTATAAGGTGCACTTCCCGATTGAATGCCGGTATGTGAGAGATGATGATATATGGCTCAGTCCAGCGTATGGAAGAGACTCAGCGTATATAGCTGTTCATATGTATAAAGGTATGAAGTATGCCGCTTATTTTGGTGAAGTGGAGAAAATTTTTCTAAAGTATGAAGGGCGCCCGCATTGGGGGAAAATGCATACGTTAACGTACGAAAAATTGCAAAATATATATCCAGAATTGCATTCGTTTCTAAAAGTGAGGAAGTCACTAGATGAAACAGGAATATTTTTAAGCCCTTATACAGAAAAGTTATTTACGATTATGAAAAAAAGCTGACAAATTAGTATTTGTCAGCTTTTTTAAGTGTAATTGCATTTCTTGTATGACTAATACGCTCGTAAAATAGTAATTTATCACTGCTAAATACATGTAATAAAACATGAATAATAAATAGCCCGTTAATTACAAATTGGAATAACAGTATAACTAGTAATACTAAAGGCTCTGTATGATTTAAAATAGAGCTACTAGAAAGAATGTAATTGATTCCACCTAAAATGAAATAGAATATACCGTAACGAATGAATAATTCTTTTAGTGTAATACGCTCTGCTTGTCCTTTAATGTAAATACGAAGCAACGCTTTCCCTATTGTTCTTCCATTTGTAAAATATGGGATGATAATAAAGTAAATTAAGATTGAACATGTAATGAAAAGGAATTCGTATACATTTGTATAAGATTGGATGTTAGAAATAAATAGTGAGTTTCCTTTGTTTTTAATGAAAGGTACAACGATAGATAAGAAAATCCAATCAATTTGCATAGCGAGGAGACGACGAACGAATCCGACTGGTTTCGTTTCCAAATCAATATGACTATCTAATTCGCTTGTTTTTGGCAGGAAGTACGTAAATATTGGTGCAATGATAAAACCGATTACGCCGCCTAGTGTGTTTAAAAACAGATCGTCGATATCGAATAAGCGATATGCACAATTATAAATACCATATAATCCAGTTACTTGTGTTAATTCAAAGAACAGTGAAAGGCAAAAAGAAATGCACACTGTTTGGAAGAAACTACGTCGGAAATAATAACGTAAGTAAATACCGAATGGAACGGTTAATAGAACGTTAAAAGCAACTTGTAAAAATGCAGATTCTTTTAATAACAAGAAATAAGTAGTAGGTTTCGTTAAAATTGCCGATGTATGATTACTAATCTCTTGTATGAAATAAAATGGTGAGAGTTGCATATGCTGTGTATTAGCGGGTTGTAGGCTACAAGTATCATACGTTTGTGGTAACGGCAAAATAACAAGAAAATAGGCATTTAATAAATAGAGTAGTAATGAATACAAAATAAATGAACGCCATTTATTTAAATAACCGTATTTTTGATAATTAAATATTAAAAAAGGGATTAAGAGAAACATTGCTAAAATAGGAAATAAAATAAATGCTGTTTTTACTGGAAATAAATATGCAGTCAAAATGAAACTCCTTTCAATGAAAATTCGTTTATCATTATAGCGCTAAAAGGAGTTTAAAACAAAGTTAAAATATTTCGAAATAGAAAGAATTACAAATTTTATCGAAATTAAGTTATACTAAATTTAATATAAGGATATTATGATTATTATAAGTTGAGAGAGGGTACAAGACATGCGATATGAGCTTTTTTCTGTAAGTGGGGATCATATTACAACTTTTGAAAGCGCGTGGCGTTTTCAAGAGGGAGAACAGATTTTTGTTCATGATGATAATACAAAACGAAATTTTATTATTATTCGCTTAACACATGATTTGTTTCAAAAAAATACACATGTTATTCGCTTGTATTGTCAGGAAAAGAAAGTTTATGCATAAGGAAAAACCTCTTACTGTATGAGGGCAGTAAGAGGCTTTTTTTATCCCGCTATTTGTGGGCAGTAAAACTTCCACCTCAAAATTCGGCCGGAGCAAAGAAGTTAGGTGGGAGCCCTGCTGCCCGTAAAATCCCGATTGGTGAGGGCTAATAATCAGGGGGGATGAACAAAACCCCCACTGATTAAAGTTTCACTTTATAAGAAAATGATAGTTAGCACACCTACGATAATACAGTAGAAAGAGAAATATTTTAAATTTCCTTTCGCCATAATGTTCATAAACCATTTTAATGAAATATATGTCATGACAAATGTTGCGATGAAAGCAACAATATAAGGTACAAATAATGTATCTAAATTTGGATCGTTTGCAATGTCTGTAATACTTAACAATAAACCACCTAAGCTAACAGGGATGTATAGTAAGAATGAGAAACGAAGAGCGGTTTCTTGCTTCATACCAAGTAACATTGCTGCTACGATTGTAGCACCTGACCTGCTTATACCAGGAATTAGTGCGCAAGCTTGTGCTAGACCAATAATGATTGCATCTTTCATAGAAAGGTCGCCATCACTTTTACGTCCACGCAAGTTTCGAATAATCCAAAGGCCGATAGCAGTAATAAGAAGGGAAACCCCAACCATTTTAACACCTTTTAAATAGTGGTCGATATAATCTTTAAATAAAACTCCAATTACACCTGCTGGAATGGTTGCAATAACAAGGTAAATAATAAAGAAAAAATCTGATTTTGCATCTTCTGCTCTTGTGAATATATAAGATAGACCATTCTTTGTTAGACGAATTAAGTCATTTCTATAAATAAGTAATACAGCTAATAATGAAGCTGAATTAACAAGTAGCTCAAAGCTAAATCCTTCTATTTTTAGTCCTAGCAAATGCTGTGCTAAAACGAGGTGACCGCTTGAAGAAATCGGAATTGGTTCTGTTAGTCCTTGGAATAGACCAAGAATTAAATATTTTAAAATGTAATAAAATTGTTCCATAACATCCTCCTTGTGTATTAGTCGAAAGAAATAACTTTTCCATTATAACAAAGATATAGATGAATATTGAGAAGGAATAAATATTCGAAATATAATAAAAACCCCTTATAGCGATATAAGGGGTTTTTATTGTTAATGAGAAGATACTGTTTCTTGAAGACCTTTAGTCAATTGAACATCGACTTTTTCAGCATCATGAATATGGCTCATAATAGTAGTATTTAATTTTTGGAACATTTGTTGAGTGTTTGCAAATTCTCTTAATATATCATCATTACAAGATTTTTGGTTTTCGATAGCTTTAATAACATTTGTAGCGCCACTTTGTAATGTTTGAATCATCATTAAAATATTTTCAATTCTAGCGTTAGTATCAGCGCTCATTTCTACACCTTCATCAACTAAATGTAAATTATCTTTTGTATTTTCATATGCTTTTTCAATTTCTTCTTGAATTTTTTTCGTTAAGTTACCGATGTTTTTTGTACTTTCAGCTGTACTTTCAGCTAGTTTTCTTACTTCATTAGCAACAACAGCAAATCCTTTACCGTGTTCTCCAGCACGTGCAGCTTCAATACTTGCATTTAACGCTAGTAAATTTGTTTGTGCTGCAATGTTTTGAATCACTTCTACAATTTGTTCAATTTCTTTAGAGCGTTCGCTTAAATGATTCATACTATTAGAAGTACGTTGAGATTGTTCACCTAATCTATTAATTACAATGAGTAAGCGATGAACGGATTCTTTTCCTTCATTAGAGCAATCGATAATTTCTTCAATAGATTGAATTAAGTTTTGCTCTTTTTGTAGCATTTCGTTATTTAATTCGTTGGAATGTGTAGTACGCATAGAAACATTTTCAAAGCATGCGTTCAATTGTTGAATTAAGTTTTGGAGTGTATGATGTTGGCTATTTACAAGTTCGTGCTCTTGCATAACGCTTTTTACACGATTATGGATAGAAGATATAATTTCTTGTTTTTCCACATCTTTTTGTTTTAATTCTGCTTCTAGTTCATGTATATGAGTTTCTAGTTGATCAATTTTATGTTGGAGTGATTTCTTTTGAGTAAACATTTTATTTAATTCAACCGCCTTTGGGATTTTTAATTTCTCTATATTTGGATTTTAGCATCTTTTATAATTTTTAAATATAGGAATTGTTAAATATTTAAGAATCTATTACATTTTGTTCACAATTCTCTTTTTTTGTCATGAAAAATAAACTGTATTTAATGGTCCTGTAAACAAACTGTAAAATAAATCATGTATAACTGTATAAGAAGGGAGTCGGATTATGAACTATTTTAAGCGAATCAGTAGTCTAGTATTAGCAGGAATTATCGTTCTTTCTAGTACAGTCGCTGTAAAAGCAGAGTCAAACGACGAGAAACTTAACAACATGCAACAGCAATTGCAGCAAAACGATGCAGATATGCAGAAGAAAGAGCAAGAGAAGCAAGCTGTTAGTAAAGAAATTCAAGGTATCGAAAATGAACTACATAATTTAAATAATACAATTGCAAAAAATAAAGAGGATCAAGCTGCTATTCAACGTAAAATCGATGAAACACATAAGCAGATTGAACAAAAAAAGAACGAAATTGTCGTTTTAGAAGATAAAGTCCTTGCTCGTAAGGATATTATGAAAAAACGTATGGTTTCTGTTCAAAATAGCTCAAATACGAGTTTAGTAGTAGAAGTTGTTGTAGAATCAAAAAACTTTGCAGATTTCATACAACGTATGAACGCAGTTACGACTATTCTAGAAGCAGATAAAGAAATTTTACGTCTACAAGAACAAGATCTTCGTCAAATTGAAGAAGATAAAAAAGAGATTGATGAAAAAGAAGCATCTTTAGTAGTAGATAAACAAAAATTAGCAAAAGCACAAGCTGATTTGCAAGATAACTTGAAAAAACGTCAAGATAACTTACAAACAGTTCAAGCTAAATATAATCAGGTTGCAAGCCAACTTAATTTAGCAGCAGAAGAAAAGGCTAAAATTGAATCAAATATGAAGGCAGTACAAGAAACAATCGCTCGTGAACAAGAAGCAGCAAGAATTGCAGCGGAAGAGCGTGCAAAAGCGGAAGCAGCTGCAAAGGCTGAGCAAGAAGCTTTAGCGAAAGCGCAAGCGGAAGTTGCTGAAAAGCAAAAGCAAGAAAAAGCTAATAAACCAGCTGAACCAGTTGCTAATAATAGTTCGAAAGTAGAGCCTGAACAGCCTAAAGTAACTGCTGGCGGAAAAGAAATGTATGTACACGCAACAGCTTATACAGCAGATCCATCTGAAAATGGTTATGCAGCAGGTCAACAAGTGTATTCTGCATGGGGCGGTTATAATCTAACTGCAAACCCAGGAATGAAATTAATTGCGGTGGATCCATCTGTTATTCCATTAGGATCTACTGTAAATGTTGAAGGCTATGGAATTGCAATTGCAGCAGATACTGGTGGCGCGATTAAAGGTCACAAAATCGATGTTTTAATGCCAGATAAAGCTTCGTCTAGTAATTGGGGCAGAAAAAATGTTAAAGTTACAATTTTAAACTAAAACGTAATCCAACTTTACAAAACGTAAAGTTGGATTTTTTTGTAAAAATAATGTTAAGTTGAGTTTACATTTTGTTAAGAGTATCATACAATAATGGTGAGAGGTGGTAAATTTGACCATTTTAAATAGAGTGAAGGAATTAAGAGCGCGTTTTAATTTTACACAAAGTGTATTAGCGGAAAAAGTCGGAGTGACGAGACAAACGATCGCAGCAATTGAAAAGGGGGATTACGTTCCTTCATTGTTACTAGCATTGACGATTTGTGATGTATTCGAGTTAAAGATGGAAGATGTGTTTGTTTTAAATAAGGAGGGGGAAGAGGATGAATAGACTCGTATTTTCTTATATGCTAAATGTACTTTTAATGGTATTAGCAGGTTGGGCGTTTATTGAGTTGTATTATTTTACTATTGAAGTCGCTAATTTTATTCAAACGGAGAGAGTACCATCTGAAATTTCACTGAGTTTAATGCCGCTAGGATTACTTTTAATATTTGGTATTGTATCGACTGTTCTTTATAAAATTCAAAAGAAAAAATATAAAGAGCTCTCGTATTGGATGTTTCCACTATTATTTCCTCAAGAGGATGAGAGAGAAAAGGCAATTACAGAAAAGGCTTGTCGTACTACATTTATGTCACTATGGTACGTGTTGCCTTGTGCGGTTGGTTTTTTAACTCTTTCTCCAATTGCTAATCTATATGTTCCTGCATATCCGATATATATTGGATTTAGTATTTTCTTTATTCAAATGACGATTTTTCACGTATCCTTATATCGAAATAAAATCGCTTAAAAAGAAACCTTCTTGCATCGGCAAGAAGGTTTCTTTTCAGCTTACACTTGTACATATAGCAATATTATCTTATCATTTTATATAGAGTAAGATTTTGTAAGGGAAAGGAATTGTATATGAATAAGCAAAGAATTTATAGTATAGTAGCAATCCTTCTATTTGTTGTAGGTGGTGTGTTAATCGGAAAGCCATTTTATGATGGATATCAGGCTGAAAAAAAACAGACTAAAAATGTACAGGCTGTTCAAAAGATGGATTATGAAAAACATGAGACGGAATTTGTAGATGCTTCGAAAATTGATCAACCAGACTTGGCAGAAGTAGCGAATGCATCATTAGATAAGAAACAAGTAATTGGTCGTATTTCGATCCCGAGTGTTTCATTAGAACTTCCTGTTTTAAAATCTTCTACTGAGAAAAACCTATTATCAGGTGCAGCAACAGTAAAAGAAAATCAAGTAATGGGAAAAGGAAATTATGCATTAGCAGGACATAACATGTCTAAAAAAGGTGTTTTATTTAGTGATGTAGCAACTTTGAAAAAAGGCGATAAAATGTATTTGTATGATAATGAAAACGAATATGAATATGCGGTTACTGGTGTATCTGAAGTAACTCCTGATAAATGGGAAGTTGTAGAGGATCATGGGAAAGATGAGATAACGCTTATTACATGTGTATCTGTGAAAGATAATTCTAAGCGTTACGTTGTTGCTGGTGATTTAGTAGGAACAAAGGCTAAGAAATAAAGAAAAAAGAAGGTTCACTCTTTAAAGAGTGAACCTTCTTTTTTAATCCATCCATTTCACTAATTTCTTAGAAATTGATAATAAAACACAACCTAAAACGATCGCCACAGCGCCAATAACTGTGAATACTTCAGCATATCCAAGTGAAGTTGTGAAGCTTGCAAGCTGTCCGCCTAAAATATTAGCAATACCTGAGCTTGCTAACCATACTCCCATTAATAAAGAAGCAAGTTTTACTGGAGCAAGAGCACTAACCATTGATAGCCCGACAGGTGATAAGAATAGCTCACCTAACGTATGGAAAAGATACGTAAAGACGATAAATAGTAAGTTTGCTTTTTCTGTAATGTTATGTTCGTCACTGCCTGTTTTTAACGTAGCGATAACAAGAACAATATAACCGATACCGAGTAAGATCATACCAAGTCCCATTTTTGTTGGGATTTTCATGTCACCATTTTTTCTAGTTGCCAGTTTCGCCCATAATGCTGAAATAGCTGGTGCAAGTAAAATAATAAATAACGGATTGACCGATTGGAACCAAGATGTTGGAACTTCCCATCCGAATACAGAGCGGTCTACAAATTTGTTTGTATATAATGTTAACGAACTACCAGCTTGTTCAAATCCAGCCCAGAAGAAGACAACAAAGCATGTTAAAATGACGATAACTGTTGTACGTTGTTTTTCTTTTTTTGTTAACGGTGTATTTCCTATTGTTTGTTGTCCAGCATCCGTTTGCAAATCGCGAGTTGGTTTTTTACCGATATCACCAAGGAAGCGATTTGATAGTGTTGTAAATAAAATTTGTCCAATGATCATTCCGATTGAAGCGGCTAAGAAACCGTAACGGAATCCGAAATGAGCAACGCCATCTACTGTTGTTTTGAATAAATTTTCTGATAAAAACCCGCAAACGAGTGGAGCTAAAAATGAACCGACGTTAATACCCATGTAGAATATTGTAAATGCACTATCACGTTTTGGATCATTTTCTTCGTATAATTCTCCAACAAGTGTAGAGATATTCGGTTTGAAGAATCCATTACCGATAATAATAAGCGCTAATCCGAGGTATAGACCGACTTGGTTTTGCAAGGCAAATAGTGTAAGGTTACCGATTGCCATTGTTATACCACCAATTGTGATGGCTTTTCGTTTGCCTAGAAAACGGTCCGTTAAGTATCCACCGATCAATGGTGTGAAATAACAAGCACCAGTATAAAATCCGTAAATAGAGAGTGCCCAAGCGGGACTAAACCCAAGACCACCACTTACTAAAGCTGTTGTTAAATATAATGTTAATAATCCTCGTAATCCATAGTAACTAAATCTTTCCCACATTTCTGTAAAGAAGAGTAAGTATAAACCTGGAGGATGTTTCTTTTTTCTTTGTTGTTCTCTTTCTAGTTGTATCGCTGATTCCATAATATTTTCCTCCTGACACAAGCAAAAAACAAAGTTAATAGTATTGCATGATTAATATTTTACCTTATTAACTATTATAAGTCAATAAAGGTTGATTTTTCAGAAGAAATTTGAAAAGGGAAATAGCTATAGAATGGGTGTTTCTTTTGTGATAGACTATGGACTATGTTTTCTTTGTAAGGAAGCGGATTACCGCATTTTTTTATTTGTGGAATTGATTTCATGTAAGGTGAAATTGAAGAAGGAGAAAGAAATGAAATTGTTACAGAAAAAAGAAATTTTGCTTATTAGTCTTATGTTATTCTCTATGTTCTTTGGGGCCGGAAATCTTATATTTCCACCTTTCCTTGGATATGAAGCAGGAGAACATGTATGGATTGCATTGTTAGGTTTTATTATATCAGCAACAGGGCTTCCTATATTAGGTGTTATCGCTATTGCGAAAGCAGGGAGTTTTCAAACGTTAGCGGGCAGGGTTCATTCTTCATTTGCAATTATTTTTCCGTGTATTGTGTACTTATTTATTGGACCAGGTCTTGGTATACCACGTGCAGGAAGTTTAGCTTTTGAAATGGGGCCAGGTCAGTTGTTCCCAGAAGCGGGTAGCGTAGTTTTGTTATTGTACACGGCTATTTTCTTTAGTATTGTTTACTGGTTAAGTTTATCACCGTCTAAATTAATGGGCTTGTTTGGAAAGGTGTTAACGCCTTTATTATTATGTATGATTGCTATTATATTTATAAAAAGTATGTTTACATCAGTAGGCAGTGTGAAAGAGCCTGCAGGAAATTATGGACAAGCTCCTATGTTCCAAGGATTTTTAGATGGATATTTAACGATGGATGCGTTAGCAGCTTTAATATTTGGGATTGTTATTGCAAATGCTCTGCGTGCAAAAGGTGTAGCGGATGATAAAGGTTTAGCGAAATATATGAGTATTGCTGGTATTGGAGCAGGACTATTACTAACTATTATTTATGTCATTCTTGGATATGTTGGTTCAATTAGTGGTTCATTGGGTACATTTGATAACGGTGCGAAAGTGTTAGCACAAGTTATGACGACATTATTTGGACAAGGCGGAGTAGTATTATTAGGCCTTATTTTTACTATCGCATGTTTATGTGTTTCAATTGGGCTGGTTACGTCTTGTAGTCAGTTTTTTGCAAGTGTATTTCCGAAAGTATCTTATAAAGTTTGGGCATTTATATTAAGTTTTGTTAGTATGGTTTTAGCTAATTTAGGATTAACGCAAATTTTAAAAGTATCGGTACCGATTCTGGGATTTATTTATCCAGTTGCACTAACGCTTATTATTTTAGGGTTATTCCATAAGTATATTGGAAAGTATGTATACGTATATTCGGTCACGATTGGAATCGTAGCGTTATTTAGTGCGATTGATATTTTAAACAAAAGTGTACTGATGAATAAATGGACACCACTACTAAAAGTTCTTCCGTTTTATACAGAAGGTGTAGGTTGGATTGTTCCGGCATTTGTAGGTGCCTGCCTCGGTATGATTGCTAGTATTGCTATAAATAAGAATAAATAAGTAAGAGGTGTTTTCCTATTTCGGAAAACACCTTTCTTTTTTTTGAAAAATAGTATCGAACATGAATAGACTAATAGTATGATAAGGGTAATTGGTAATATATAGCTTTTACATGAGTGATGAGGGGGGAGCGTATGAAGGAGGATTTGAATAAGAAAATAGAAGCACTCGAAACGGCAATTGAAACGATGCAAGAGACACTTTATGAATTGAAAGCGAAACAAAGAAAAATAGAAGTAGATAAAGTTCAACAAAATGTTAATAAGGAAAAGAAAGAATATATTGAAGCGGTAAGTAATGAAAAGTTACAAGAAGATGTAGTGAAAATCAAAGAGCCTGTTCAAAAAGTTGAGGAAAAACAAGTAAATATATCTGTTTTTAAACCGGAACCATTCAATATTATTAAGTTTTGCCAAACATGGTTGCCGCGTATATTTGTCGGTATTATGCTACTTGGCGTTATTTGGTTATTTAAAGCAGGGGTAGATGCTGGTTTATTAACACCAGCGATACGAATTGTGTTTGGTATCGCCTTATCTATCGGTTTGTATTATATAGGGGATATTCAAATTAAACGAGAGCGGCAATCGTTAGGATTAGTATTAGCTGGAGGAAGTATTACAGGTATTGTTTTAACAACGTTTGCGGCACATTATTTATATGAGTTTATTCCTGCAAGTATTGCGTTTATCTGTAATATTGTATGGGTTATTTTAGGGATTTATTTAGCGAAAAGATATAGATCAGAATATCTCGCTATTTTCGTGGCGGTGGGAGCATTTTTTGTTCCTTTCTTGTTAAATAGTACGACTCCTAATACGTATATTTTCTTTAGTTATGAGACGATATTAACAATTAGCCTATTATGGTATGCATTGAGAAACCGTTATAAGTACTTGTATATGATTTCTTATGTTGTTGCGGCAATTGTCCTATTTGTCTTCTTTGTTGTTATGTCAATATTAGTAGAGAATGTGCAAGTACAGTTAACAGTTGTATACGGTGCAATTCATTTACTATTATTTTGGCATATGTTTTCGGAGAGAAGTTTTATACAAGAAGCACGATTGGCGATATTTAGTGCGAATGCAGTTTTCTTTATTTTAGCTATCTCCCAAATTCCTGAATTTACAACGTGGGGATTAGTTATAAGTGCATTTGTGCATGCTGTTATGTTTGTACTTGAATATAGGAAGAATAAACATTCTGTATTTTCAAATCTAATATTTGGATTTGCAATGGGGTCATTTAGTTTAGCAATTTTATACGAGTACAGTTTGGTGAATGCAGCAATCGTATTATTGTTACAAGGTTTCCTCGGTATGGTTACTGCTATTAAAGTAAAGCAAAATATTAAATTGTATGTAAGTGCAACGATTTATGCGATTGGAATGGTGCAGACGATTTTTAGCCCGTTTGATCATTTCATTTCGGCAGGATTTGTCGCTCATATTATTTTGATAGGAACGTTCTATTATTGCATGAGACAAGCGAAAGAAGTGTTAGCGAGTTTTGGTAAATATGTGTACTCTATAGCGCTCTACTCGTTAATGGTTATTGTGTTTATTACAATTACTAGGATCGGTGAAGTTCTTTCTACAGATGGAAGTATAATTAGCGTATCTGTATCATTATTATGGATGGTATATGCTTTATTTGCAGTTTGGTTTGGCCGTTATAGACAGATGAACGAAATATTATATGCTGGATTAGTCGTATTAGTAGTAACAGTAGGGAAGTTATTCCTTCTCGACCTACCAGAGGTGTCGATGATGATTAGGGCGGTGTTATTCTTAATCGTAGGTAGTATAGGTATCGTTATTTCAAGAATGTTTTTCTCAAAAGAAGAGAAGTGAGAAGAAGGCAATCCCTTTACGGATTGCCTTTTCTTTTACTTTACTTTAATTCTTACCAATCGTTACAGCCTCATTATATTTAGCTGTTGTGTTTTGTCTTAGGCGAAGTGTTGCTTGTCCAGTTGTATTTGGGGCAAGTTGTACGTTCACAATTTTTTCAGCAGATCCTTGGTTATTTGTTATGAAAGAGAATGTACTGCTATATCCGAAAGAAGACGGCCAAGTGCCATTTGTATTTTGAACTTTTGCTACCTGTGTTCCGCCAGTTGTGAAAATACCTAAAGAATAATTATTGTACGTTGTATTTGGTAATAAGTTATTTACTTGAATCGTCATTTGGAACACTTCATTGTTTGGTAGAATGCTAGGGTGAGTAATTACGTAATCACTCGTTGTCACTGCACCGTTATAGCCGTATGAACCTGGTTTGAAAGTATTTGTATTGAACCACTGGTAACCTTGACTTGGTGCACTCCAAGGTTCTGGTTGTGGTTCTGTTGATAAACTTGGTTGTTCAAATGTTTGTAGAGCTGTAGGGGCATCAAGCTGTAAACCACTCACTTGATCTAAGCTTGTAAATGTTTCTTGCTTCGCTAACCAATTCACGATGTTTTCTAATAGAACAGCATCGTTTTCTTCTTTATAACCATCATAAGTTTTCTTTGATTGACCTGAATCTTCGCGAACATATTTTGGCGTAGCATCTTCAACAGGAGAAGAATCACCAATAAAGGCTGCTTTTCCAAGGCCAACTTTCGAAATAGCAGCATAAGGCCCCTCTGCAACGCCACCACCGTTATAAACGCCGCTATCAACAGCGTTATTCCATTTTGATGGATTTTCTGGAAGATATACAAGGCCTTTCGCTAGTTTTGGATTTGTAATCGCAAGGGTAGAGCCGGCATGCATTGCTACAGATGAAACGCCAGTTGTAATTCCGAATGATTGCACAGGTGAGACAATATTTTTAGCTGAAACATCACCAAGTGCATTGTAACGGAAGCGAATACCGAAATTATCGGATAGCCAATCAGAGCTTTCTACTCCTTGCATAGCTTGTGAAGTTGTTTCTTCATTAGACATTCCCTTTGCTGGATTATCCCATGCCCCGCGTCTATATCCATTGAACACTTCTGAGGAGTCCCAGCGGTTTTTATTACGATCTGCATTATAATGATCGGCAATGAAGAAAATACTGCCGCCATTTTTCACGTATTGTAACATTGCGTCTTGTTCAGATTTTTTGTAAGGAATATTTGCCTCTGGAACGATAAACACGTTGTAATTTTTTAAGTCGTCGTATGTAATAGGTGTTGATTTACGAAGTTCTTTTACATGATATCCGTTTTGGGCAATGCCGTTTCCGAAATCAGAAAAGCCGCCATCAATAACCCAGTCAGCTGTCCCGGCAGTTTGACCGTGCGTATTATCGAATAATACTTTCTTCCCATTGTTTTGATTTACAACCTTTGCAGCAATTTCAGGAGCTGGGTCTACAGAGCTTTCGGCATAAGTAGACGGTATGAACGAACTCCCCATACTAAGTGTAATTGCTGTTGCTAAAGAAAATGTAATCCATTTTTTATTCTTCATAGAAGAATCCCCCTAATAATAAATATATGTGCTTTAATAATGTAATTTATTTTTCTGAAAAAATAAAGACAGAAAACGTAAAAAATATTAAAAAATTGTAAAAATAACGTGAATTTTGTTGAGAAATATTTATATAGGCAATAAAAAATCCCTTCCAATTAATAAGGAAGGGATAGCTTGTTTAACTAATTTTTGAATTAGGTGTTTCATCGATCTTATGAAACCCTTTCATGTAATACACGATAGCTAAGCCGATAAGCCAAATTGGGCCAATGATTAATGCAATTCGTGTATCTTCTGAATACGCCATAATACCTAGTACAAGTGCGAGGAAGCCAAGTGAGAAGTAAGAGCTTAATGGATGTAAAGGCATTTTATACGTTAGCTTGTCTTTTTTCTCAGTTGGTAATCCTTTACGGAATTTAATTTGAGCGACTAATATTATACCCCAAGTCCAAATTGCCCCGAAAGTTGAAATACTAGTTAGCCATGTAAACACTTTTGCAGGAACAAGATAGTTTAATATAACGCCAACGAGTAAAACAATCGCAGTTGCTATAATACCTTGACTTGGAATGCCATTTTTATTTAAACGTCCAAATCGTTCAGGTGCTTTCTTTTGTTGTGCTAGTGTAAATAGCATACGCCCTGTACTAAATAAACCACCGTTACAAGAAGAAAGTGCAGCTGTTAATACAACAAAGTTAATAATACCTGCTGCTTTTGCAATGCCGATTTGTTGGAATGTTAATACGAATGGACTTCCTTTCTCGCCAAGTTCGTTCCATGGATAAATTGCCATCATAACGAATAATGCCCCGACGTAAAAGATTAGGATTCTCCAAAATACGTTATCGATAGCTTTTGCGAGTGTTTTCTTCGGGTTTTGAGCTTCACCAGCCGTAACACCAATTAGTTCAACGCCTAGATAAGCGAATAATACCATTTGTAAGGAAAGCAATAATCCAGAGAAGCCATTTGGGAACCAGCCCCCATGTTCCCAAAGATTTGAAATACCAGTTGCAACGCCGCCATTTCCAAATCCGAATAGAATAATACCAAAGCCAATCACTATCATACAGATAATTGTGACAATTTTAATGAGAGCAAACCAAAACTCAAGTTCTCCAAATACTTTTACTGATAAGAAGTTGAAAGCGCTCATTAATAATAGAGCGAGTAGTGCCCAAGTCCAGCGCGGGATATCTGGGAACCAGTACTGCATGTAAATTCCAGCCGCCGTAATTTCAGCCATACAAGTAACAACCCATAAGAACCAGTAGTTCCAACCAGTAATATAGCCAGCAAGTGGGCCGATATAATCATTAGCATATTTACTAAAAGAGCCGGCAACCGGTTGTTCAATTGCCATTTCTCCGAGCGCTCGCATAATGAAAAAAATAACGAGTCCAGCGATCATATAACCTAGTAAGATGGAAGGACCAGCTAGTTTAATAGCAGAAGCAGATCCTAAAAATAGCCCAACGCCAATAGCCGAACCGAGTGACATTAAAGTAATATGTCGTTCTTTTAAACCTCGATTTAAAGTTCCAGATTTGTTTGTGTGCTGCATAAGAAGAATCCCCCTTGTAGAATGAGTTGCCTAAATATTTAACTATTTCAAATTATAAAACATTTATATCTGTTATGCTACAAAAATAATCAAAATGAACTGTACTACATCTGAACTTGTCAGACTTAAACTTAAAATTCTCACTATTAGAGAATATATTGACTCTTCTTTTTATTGATTGTTAAGATTAAGTATTATATTTTCTCACATACTAGTAAGAAAAGAATGTGTGATAATAATTCAGGTGTAGGAAGGGTACATAGCCATGTTTCAATTACAAAAATATAACACTTCTGTGAAGCAAGAGCTTTTAGCGGGCATCACAACTTTTTTTACATTTGCGTATATTCTTGTCATCAATCCGAAAATATTATCTGATGCAGGTGTACCATTTGATCAAGCGTTTACGGCAACTATTATTGCGACAGTTATTGGGACGCTATGTATGGCGTTTTTAGCTAATTATCCAATTGTTATTGCTCCAGCTATGGGGATGAATGCATATTTTGCTTATTCTGTCGTTCAACAGGCAGAGGGGATTACGTATGTCATTGCGTTTTCGGCAGTATTTGTAACAGGTATCATTTTTCTTTTATTATCTTTCACTTCATTTAGGCAAAAGCTAATTATCGCAATTCCTGACAGTTTAAAACATGCAATTGCAGGTGGAATTGGACTATTTATTGCTTTTATTGGATTACGTCTATCTGGAATTATCGTGGATCATCCATCTAACTTAGTTACGATTGGTGATTTTCATTCTCCAGCCGTTATTTTAACTTTAATTGGTTTAATTTTAGCGGCAGTATTAATGGTATTACGTGTGAGTGGTGCATTATTTATTAGTATGATTGTGACAGGAATTATCGCCTTCTTTACGGGGCAACTGAAGTTTGAGGATAAAATTGTAGCGATGCCTCATTTACCAGAGGGTATTATCGTTTCAAATCCAATCAATGCTTTTTCAGATGTAATTCAGTATGGATTATATGGTGTTGTATTTTCATTTTTACTTGTACTTTTATTTGATACGACAGGTGCATTACTCGGTTTAATTAAACAAGCTGGTTTAATTACAGATAATACAGAGAAACGTTTTGGCAAAGCGTTTATTGCAGATGCGATTGGCGGAACGACAGGTTCTATCTTCGGAACAAGCCCAACAGCAGCAACGATTGAATCGTCAGCTGGTATTGCTGCAGGTGGTAAAACTGGATTAACAGGTATTGTAGTTGTTGGTCTAACGATTATAACGGCATTTTTCAGCCCTGTTATCGCGTCTTTATCAAGTGTAGCTGCTATTACAGCTCCTTCATTAATTATTGTAGGTAGTTTAATGGCACAAAGCATTCGTGATATTAATTGGAATGAATTTGAAGATGCATTACCAGCATTTTTGATTTTCGTTGGTATTCCGTTAACGTCTAGTATTGCAAATGGAATTGCAATTGGATTTTTAGTGTATCCAGTATTAAAAATTGTGAAGGGGAAAGGGATGGAAGTACATCCGTTACTATATTTATTTACAATTTTATTTGGATGTCATTTATTCTTATAGTATAGAGATAGGAAAGGGGTCTTCTTATGAGAGGCTCCTTTTTTGTGTATAATAAAGTGAAAAAAACAAATCAATTACGTAAAATATAAATTACTTAATGGAATATATATGTTACAATAAAGGCAGAGGAGGAACATGAATGGCTGTAAGTAAAATAAAAGTCGCACGTGTTCAGTTAGATTTAACACAACAACAATTAGCAGAAAACGTAGGCGTCACAAGGCAAACAATTAGTTTAATTGAGAAGGGGAAATACAATCCATCTTTAGATTTATGTTTGAAAATTTGTTATGCAGTAGATAAAACATTGAATGATTTGTTTTGGGAGGAAAAGGAGTGATAGGGTGAAAATCGTGAAAGATGAACGTTTAATGATTGAGGGATTAAAACATATTAGATTGGCTTTCATCTTACAAAATGTCGTCATACTAGGCATTGTTTTTTACCGTTACGTCTTGCAAGGGGCAGGGTATGAAAGTGTTTCGGATTTATTAATGGTATTTATGGGCGGGATAATAGTTATTAACTTTTTAAACTTAAAAAATTCGGTGGAAGTGTATGAGCATACAGGGGGAGTATCTCGTAGTTATTTCATGAAACTATTATTAATTCCAGTAGGGATTGTTATTGGGATTTTAGCTATTTGTATCATTGTAACACCGGATATTTCGATAAAGGAAATTAGTATAACAGGACTTATTATGTTTGTTTGCTTTTTAATTCCTAGTTTGTTTATATACATATATATGAAAAAAATAAAAAGTGAAAAAGAAATATAAGAAAAGCTTTCTGCAATATGCAGAAAGCTTTTCTTATATTTCTTTATACATTACTTTATGTAGTCCTATTGGATCAATCTCGAAGATTTCACCATGCTCATGGAAGTCTAATCGTTTGTAATAATCCGCTACGGTAATTCGGGCATTACACCATAGAATATTTGCTTCGCGTTCTTGGAGGACTTGTTCAGCTTTACGGATTAAGGAGCTGCCAGCATGCTGGTTTCGGAAATTAGGTAATGTTGCCATTCCTCGTAGACGATAGTGGTTACCAGCTTTTAAATCAGGATGTATTTCTTTAGAGAAAGAGGCGATGCTAACAAGTTCATCATGTAGAAATGCACCTAAATGAAAGGCGTCTGTTTCGTAATCTGAATCGTATTTACAATCTTCTAATGATTGATTGGGACGCAAAACCTTTTGGCGTAATAAGTATGTTTCAGATGCATCAATATGTTTCACTGTAATCATAATATCACCCTTTCTTATAAGCCTTTTTCTATAAGTTGTAAGAAGAAATATGCGGGTGCAACGAGAAGTCCTAGTATGCTAGCTGTTCCGAGAAGGAGTGAAATTAAGAGACAAAAGTACTTAATTCCATTCGGTTTTTTCCATCCATAACTACAAATTTCAATGCTAATACCGATGAGAATAATGGCGACGAGTACTTCTGCTAATAATAAGAGAGCTAAAGTTGAAATAGACATAATGTGATTCATCCCCATAATATGTGATAGTAACATTTTACCATATAAAATTGAAAAAATGCCCCTCATTTATGTGAGGGGCATTTTCTATTCTAATATGTTTTTCATTGTATCAATATGTTCTTTTGAACCCGTTACAAGTAAAGTATCGCCATGCTGTAACTTCGTATCACCATGTGGTATTAATGCTTTATTACCACGGTAAATTTGAATGACAAGTACATCACCTAGAAACGGAAGGCGACGAAGTGCTAAGCCGTTATATTTATTACTCCGTAGTTCAACCTCACGCACCGTTTCATTTGCTGTTGTAATCAAGCGAACGAGACTCGGTTTATCAATAAGTGCACGTAATAAAATACGTGTAGAGTTAATAGTCGAGAATACAGCGATATGTTCTTGAGTCGCTTTTTCTTGTAGAAGGGGATCTTCTACACTTGCGATGACGTGTTCAACACCTAATTCTTTTGCGTGTTCTGCTAATAATAAGTTTTGTTCATCATCACTTGTCGCAACAACAACACGGTCTGCTTCGAAAGCTTGTTGCTCCATTAAAGATTGAATAGTAATATCATCTAATTTTACAATAGGGAAGTCATGAGATTTCGCTTCCTCATCATTTATTTTATTTTGACGTATCATATATAGTGTTACGTCATAATCTTCACGTTTTAAATCAAGTGATAACGGAAGGGTAATTCTGCTTGCACCAATAATAGATACTTTCGGTTTTGGTGTTTCCACTTTTGGAAACATCTTTTTAAATAATATAGGTGCAAAAATACAAGTAATAACTGCACTTAAAATAAGAGATGCTGATAAACTTGGGCTAATGATGCCTAGCTTTTCACCGATTTGTGCAGCCGCAATAACTAAAGAAAGTGTTGATGTTAACAAAATAGCACTTCCGAGTACGATATTGCGTGGGTACCATTTTCGTAAGACGAGTGATGGCAACAGTTTTGAAATAAAGAGTCCCACAATTAGAATTGGGATCATTAGCATACTAGAAGGCTCGTTAAAAATAGACCATACTTCTAGATTTACACCAACCATTACGAAGAAAATAGGAATGAAGAAGCCATATCCGATGGAATCAAGTTTTTCAACCATATCTTCATTTGGTGATAATAAAGATACGAGTACACCTGCTAAAAAGGCTCCCAAAATATTTTCTGCCCCAACAGATTCAGATAATCCAACTAATATTAAGATGAGTGCAAAAACAGCTCGTGTATCAATTTGTACACTACCGGCTTTTAAGCTTTCTAGGTATGGAATATTTTTAAACCGTCTTGCGACAAAGTAAATTACAATACCAGCACCGAATAGAAGAAGTAGAAGCCACATGCTTTGGCCACTTTCGGAATTTAATCCGACGAATATAGCGAGTAAAATCATTGTAACTAAGTCTGCAATAACAGCGACTAATAAAATGATTTGCCCGATTGCGGTTTTTCCTAAGTTATTTTCTTTCAATGTTGGTACGACAACACCTAAAGAAATAGTTGAAATAATTAAAGTCATGAACATTGCATTGTCTACGAATCCTAGCCATACGAATATTAATGATAGGGCATAAGATAAAATGAAAATAAACAAGAAGATAATGCTTGCTGCTTGGAATGTGTTCGGTTCGTTTGTCGTATTCTTTTTCCCTTTTTGTTTAAAGATCGAAAAGTCAATTTCTAAACCACTTAAAAACATTAGGAAGATAAACCCTAGTGTTGATAAGACTTGAAGCCACATATCGGGCTCAATGATGTTAAATCCACTTTTACCTACAAAGATTCCTGCGATAATTTCTGCAACAACGACAGGAAGTGCTTTTAATTTAAAGCGCTGTAACAAAAGGGGAACGAAAAACGCGATTGCGACGACAACCATAAGTGATAGAACAGAAGAATGATGTTCCATTGCGTTCTCTCCCTTCAAATAAATATAGTAACTATTTAGCCATATAATAGGAAGAAAAGCAACGGATATGGTTTCGATTTCATAAAGAAAGAGTTTTCTTAACATTTGTCATAATAAGTATATCTTTCATGATTTTGTTGTTAATTCCGTAATGTGGATGTAATAGGGGGAGGGGATAAAGTGAAACTTTAATCAGTGGGGGTCTTACTGCTCGTTAATGCGGGATAAAAAAAGACTGCTGAGGAATCCCAGCAGTCTTTTCATGCAAATTACATTGAGAAGAAGATCCATACAGTAAGACCAACTGTTGCAGCTGCAACGAAGAAACTGTATATCATTGTAAGAATTTGAATTCTTCCTTCTCCTTCTTTTAAATGCATGAACATAATTAATTGTAATAAAGCTTGCGCAACAGCCATTATGATAATAGTTGTTAATATCGTTGAAAGTGGCAGGGTTGTATAAAGTGCCACGTATAAAGCTAGAAACGTTAGTGCAAGCGATAAAATAAATCCGAAAACGTGTGACCATGGGAATCCGCTATGCCCATGTCCGTTTGCTTGGTTGTTATTTTGACCCATTTACGCCACCATCCCGTTCAAGTAAACTAGTGTGTAAATAAAGACCCAAACAAGATCAAGGAAATGCCAGTATAAGCTGATAATAAATACTTTACGAGCTGTAACTGGTGTTAAACCTCGTTTTAAAATTTGGATAATAACACAAGTTGCCCAGATGATACCACCTGTTACGTGGGCACCATGCGTTCCAAGAAGAACGAAGAATGCCGATAAGAAAGCACTTGTTTGAATCGTTGCACCTTCACCAATGTACATAATGAACTCTTCGATCTCGAAGAATAGGAAACCTGCACCTAAAAGTAAAGTTAGTATAAACCAGGCTAACATTCCTTTTTGATTGTGTTTACGCATTTCATGAATTGCGATACCACATGTGAAACTACTTGTTAAAAGTAGTAGTGTTTGAATTAAAAGCGTTTTAAGTTCAAACAGTTGCGCTGGTGTTGGGCCATCTGCCGTACGACCAGCAAGGACTAGATAAGAGGCGAAAAGTGTTGCGAACAGCATAATTTCAGCCCCAAGAAAAATCCAGAATCCTAGGATATTCAACCTGCTTTGCTCGGATTGATATTCCAAAGGTAAGCTTTTATCTAAAGCCGCCATGTCATTTCACCTCTCATGCTATATGTTCTGTTTCTTTAATTTCATCAACGCTTACGTAGTAGCCATCATCATAATCGAATGAACGATAGATTAAGCAACCTAAAATACCAATACCACCGATTGCTGCAATCCAGAACCAGCTAAATACTAATGCAAAACCTGCAAGACCGAAGAATAAAGACGCAATAATAGGCACACCAGAATTACTTGGCATGTGAATTGGTTTTAATTCATCTGCTGTTGGTGTAATTGTTTCTCCACGTTTTTTCATGAACCAGAAAGCATCAGCTTCTTTAATTTCAGGAAGTTTCGCGAAGTTGTAATGTTGTACAGGAGATTGAGTTGCCCATTCAAGTGTACGGCCGTCCCATGGATCTCCAGTTGTGTCACGCTCACCGTGACGTGCACTCCAAATTACGTTATAGCAAAGGATTAGGAAGCCAATAGCCATCATTACAGCACCAACAGATGCGATTTGGTTTAGCCAGCCCCATCCAAGACTTTCAGAGTAAGTGTACATACGACGAGTCATACCGTCTAAACCTAAGAAGTACATTGGGAAGAAACAGATGTTAAATCCGCTCATAAAGATCCAGAATGTCCATTTACCTAGGCGTTCATTTAACATATGACCTGTCATTTTTGGATACCAGTATGTGAATCCAGCAAGCATAGCGAATACTGTACCTGCGATTAATACGTAGTGGAAGTGAGCAATTAGGAAGTAGCTGTTATGGTATTGATAATCAGCTGCTGCCATTCCAAGCATAACCCCTGTAACTCCACCAACTACGAAGTTTGGAATAAATGCCAATGACCAAAGCATTGGAACTGTAAAACGAATACGTCCTTTATACAGTGTAAACAACCAGTTAAAGATCTTAACACCGGTTGGAATCGAAATCGCCATTGTCGAAATCGAGAAGAATGAGTTAACCGCTGGACCTGCACCCATAGTGAAGAAATGGTGAAGCCATACGACGAAACTTAGTAAAGAAATTGCAACCATCGAGTACACCATCGCACTGTAACCGAATAGACGTTTACGTGAGAATGTACTAATGATTTCAGAGAAAATACCGAATGCCGGTAAAATAACGATATATACTTCAGGGTGACCCCATACCCAGAATAGGTTGGCCCATAACATCGGCATACCGCCGCTCGCCATCGTAAAGAAGTGAGCATCGAATAGACGGTCAAATGTCATTAATGCAAGAGCAACTGTTAATACTGGGAAAGCGAAAATAATGATAATTGTTGTAATTAAGATTGACCAAGTAAACATTGGCATTCTCATTAATTTCATGCCAGGTGTACGCATTTTTAAAATAGTAACTAGGAAGTTAATACCTGTCATTAACGTACCGAGACCTGAAATCTGTAATGCAATTGCGTAGTAGTTATTTCCTACACCAGAAGTAAACTCTGTACCTGCCATTGGGAAGTAAGAAGTCCACCCAGCGTCTGGAGAACCACCGATTACGAAAGCGATGTTGAATAACATTGCTCCGACAAAGAATAACCAGAAACTTAAAGCATTTAAGAACGGATATGCAACGTCACGAGCACCAATTTGTAATGGTACTACAAGGTTCATTAATCCCATAACGAATGGCATTGCCATGAAAAGAATCATTACTGTACCATGTGTTGTAAAGATTCCGTTATAGTGTTCAGCGTTTAAATAAGTTGTTTCTGGGAATGTTAACTGTGCACGGATCATTAAACCATCCATACCACCACGGAATAACATTATAACGGCAGAGATAATATACATGGTCCCTATTTTTTTATGGTCAACAGTTGTCAACCATTCATCCCAAAGCCATCTCCATTTTTTGTACTTTGTTAGTACGAAAAGAATCGCTAATGTCACAAGAACGATAGAAGCGTCAGCTCCGTAAATAATTGGGTCACCTGTGACAAAAAATTCATCAAGCTTCACTGTGTTCACTCCAATCTGTTGGAATAATAGCTATTATTTTTTGTTTTTGTAGTAGTTGTAATCACAATATTCAAGTGATTTTGGATCTACATAACTTAAGTGGTGACTAGAGAACGTCATACGCCCCACTACACCAGGTTTAATAATTTCGTTGTATTTCTTTTCTGATAATTTAGGGGCAGTTTCTTGTACTTCTTTTACCCACTTATCATATTTCTCTTTAGTTTTTGCTTCAACTTCGAACTCCATGTGAGTGAATCCTTCACCAGAGAAGTTCGAACTACGACCTAGGTAAGAACCTGGCTTGTCAGCTTGTAAATATAAGTCCATGATCATGCCATCCATTGTATACTTCATACCACCAAGTTCTGGTACCCAGAAAGCATTCATTGGACCGACAGAAGTCAGCTTAAATTGAATTGGTACACCAGCTGGGATGTTTAAATAGTTAACGGTTTCAATTTTTTCCTCCGGGTAACTAAATAACCATTTCCAGTTTGCAGATGTAACATAAATTTCAACTGGTTTAATATGTTTGGACTCTTGCGGAACCTCTTCCGAAGCATAAGTTGCTTTAACTGTTGGAATCGATAATGCGATAACGATAATAACAGGAATAATTGTCCAAATGATTTCTAATAATGTGTTACCATGTTGATCAGGTGGCTCATAGTCCATATTCTCTGGTTTTTCACGATAACGAATCAAGATGACTGTAAACAAGATGAATACAATTGCGATAATTAATGACATAAGCAAGAATGACCAAACAATTAAATCATACTGTGCTTTTGCAACAGGTCCTTGCGGATTTAATACTGCGAGTTTTTTATCACAGCCACCGAGGAACAGAAGTAATGATAACGGAAGAAGCGAAGCCAACTTCCAAAACGTTTTCTTTAGTTGCACGATTGAAAATCTCCTTTCTCCTTGGATTGAAACTATGCCAATAAAACAATATAAACCTATTAATTTATAGAAGGCAATAGTTTTTGTCATATTGTTAAAAAATAGACACAAATGCACACTTTTTAAGGTGAATATCATTTGTAACTTGATAACATTGTAAACTATTTTCCAGATAAAAACATGATTGTGGAAATTTTAAGATAAATAAAGTTATACCAAGATATCCAAGAAATAGAAAAAAGCTATCTTATTATAAGGAAGATAGCTGAATGTTTTGTATATTTAGTTTATTTCCTGAGTTATATTTTTTTTCTGTTCAAATGTGACAACTTTTTTATATTTTGCTTGGTATAAAATGTAACAAATGATCATAAATGGAATCCCGCAATAAAGAGCAATTCTCTGATCTGGAATGAAAGCTAAACTAACAAATGTAAGGAAATTGAGTGAGAAAGCTACGATTGGAACTATTGGATAAAGTGGTGTGCGGTATTTTAAATCATTTATGTCGCCGCCATTTTTCACGAAATTTCTACGGAAGAAAAACTGTGAAGCTGCAATCGACATCCAAACAACAACAGCAGCCATTGCTGCAATAGAAGTTAAAATTAAAAAGACAGTATCTGCTGCAAATATACTTGTTAATAAAGAAAGGCTTGCGAAAATTAGACTGAAAATTAACGCATTTAGTGGTACACCTCTTTTAGTTAACTTCGTAAAAGCTGGACTAGCCATTCCTTGTTTTGCCATTGCCCAAAGCATACGAGAATTTGCGTATAGGCCAGAGTTAGCTACGGATAATACAGCTGTAATAATAACAAAGTTCATAATGTCCGCTGCATAAGGGATACCAGCCACATCAAATACAAGTACAAATGGACTTTCAACTAGATTAGCCTCTTGCCACGGGAGTAAACCGACAACAACTGAAATTGCTAGGACGAAGAAGAATAGAGTTCGCCAAATTGTATTTTTGATTGCTTTTGGAATTGTTTTTTCAGGATTTTCACTTTCTCCTGAAGCGATTCCGATTAGTTCTGTTCCTTGGAAGGAGTAATTGACTGTAATCATCGTAAGAAGAACAGCTAATGCACCGTTTGGAAATAGCCCGCCATTTTCAGTGAAATTGTGAAGCATCGGAGCTGGTTTTCCGTTAAAGTCGAGTAGACCGAACATAACTGCACCACCGAGTACGATGAAAATAACAATTGTTGCGACTTTTACACTTGCGAACCAAAATTCCGTTTCTGCATATGCTTTTGCTGATAAAGCGTTCACAAGGAAGAGTGCTGCTGCAAATGTAACACACCAAATCCAAGAAGAAACGTCTGGAAACCAGCGTTTCATTAAAATGCTAACAGTCGTTAACTCTACTCCAACTGTAACAGCCCAATTTAACCAATACATCCAACCGACAACAAATCCAAAACCAGGTGAAATAAATTTGCTTGCATAGCTTTGGAATGAACCTGCTTCTGGCATAGCCACTGACAATTCACCAAGACATAACATCGTTAAATACATAACGAAACCACCGACTAAAAATGCGAGAATAGCTCCGCCTGGTCCTGCATTATGGACGATTTGTCCAGAACCCATAAATAATCCCGTTCCAATGACTCCGCCAAGTGCGATCATGAATAGGTGTCTACTTTTCATTGTTCGTTTTAGATCTGTTTGTTCTACTTGTTGATTCATATGCCCCTCACCCCATATTTTCTTGTATGTGTTAACTTGATTTCATTCTGGGTTTTTAATCATTAGTGGGGGATGAAAAACATACTCGGCTTATTTTGTTGTGAACTGAGTATGTAAAAGATAACTATGACTAAATACCTTAGAATGTTTATTAACCTAGTGAAATAAAATCAATTACTTCACTAGGTTAATGATTTTTATTTTAGCAAAAAATTCTGAAAAAGTATATCGTTTTTTCTTTTTATTAAAAATAATTAGAATTTTACAACGATATAAGTGTGAATAATAATTCACAGAATCTTTCTAGCAAACTAGTAAGAAGAAAGGTACAATGATAAGAGTTGTGTCTGTAAAATAATAATTAATGGAGTTTTGTTTATAATGAAAAAGCTAAAATATCTTTTTGTTTTTGGAATTATACTAGCTGCCGCGTTTTTTATAGGGAAAGATAAAATTATACAAAAGGCGCAAGTGCTACGCTTAGATTTTCTATCTGAAATGAAAGAAGCGGCTATGATTGAAGATGTTCCATTTATAAAACAATTACCAGAATTACCTCGTGGATGTGAAGTGACAAGTTTAGCTATGCTACTACAACATAAAGGTGTACAAGTAGATAAGATGCAACTCGCTAGCGAAATTCATCGTGTTCCATTTGAACAAAATGGTTTGCGTGGAAATCCTTATGAGGGATTCGTTGGAAATATTTACACGAAAGCTGAGCCGGGATACGGTGTATATAATCAACCGATTTTTAATTTAGCAGAAAAGTATGTTCCTGAAAAAGTAATTAATTTAACGGGTAGAGACGTGCAAGATCTATATAAAGTAATTAGTTCTGGCTCTCCAGTATGGGTTATTATTAATACAACGTTTAAGCCGCTAGCTGAAAGTAGTTTTGAAACATGGAATACAAGTTCTGGTGAAGTGAAAATTACATATTTTGAGCATAGTGTAGTAGTGGTTGGATACGATCAAAACTTTGTATATGTAAATGATCCTCTAAAAAACAATCCACGTTTCGCTATTCCTCGTGCTGAATTTGAAAAGGCATGGGAGCAAATGGGGAAACAAGCAATTACTATTTTATAAAATGAAAAGTCATCTTGCGATGGCTTTTTCTTTTTGAATATTTATTATAGAAAATTCTGAAAATTCTTTTAGAAGTTAACAATTCACGCTATAATAACATTTAACTTGGTAAAGAAGGGGAGAAGAGAAATGGATGTCGCAAAGGAACTTGTTTTATCAAAGAATCAGTTGATTGAGTGGAGAAGGCATTTTCATAAGTATCCAGAGTTATCTTTTCAAGAGGAAAAAACATCTCAATTTGTATTCGACATACTTCGGGAAATCCCGTATTTAGAAGTCTCAAGGCCTACTAAATATAGTGTAATGGCAAGGTTAATTGGTAGGCAGCCTGGTAAAACTATCGCGGTTCGTGCTGATATGGATGCTCTTCCTATTCATGAAGAAAATAAGTTTGATTTTATTTCTATATATCCAGGTGTGATGCATGCGTGTGGTCACGATGGTCACATGGCAATATTGCTTGGTGTAGTACATAAGTTGGTAGAGGAAAGAGAGAAAGTTAAAGGAGAGATTCGCTTTTTATTTCAACATGCAGAAGAAAACTTTCCGGGCGGTGCAGAGGAAATGGTCGCAGCGGGAGTGATGACAGGTGTGGATTACATTATTGGTGCTCATCTTTGGGCGTCATTAGAGGTTGGAAAAGTAGGTGTAATTTATGGTCCTGCGATGGCGGCGCCGGACGTTTTTAAAATTACGATAGAGGGAAAAGGTGGGCATGCTGGAATTCCGCATGAAACAGTTGATAGTATCGCCATTGGTGCGCAAGTAGTTTCGCAAATTCAGCAAATTGTATCTCGCCTCACGAATCCGTTAGATTCTCTCGTAGTATCTGTTACACAATTTCATTCTGGGACAACTCATAATGTTATCCCGGAACAAGCGGAGATTGAAGGGACAGTGAGAAGTTTAAGGCATGAATTAAGAGAAGAAACAAAGAAGAAGCTTGAAAGGATTGTAAAACATATTACAGAATCCTACGGTGCTAAGTATACATTTTCTTATGAATATGGATATCGCCCAGTTGTGAACGATTATGAAGTTACAGAGCTTATTGAACATACAGCATTACAGCTTTATGGAAGAGAAAGGGTTGTTCGTTTACAACCAACGATGGCAGGAGAAGATTTTTCAGCATTTTTACAAAAGGCACCAGGGACGTTCTTTTTTATAGGGGCAGGAAATGAAGAGAAGGGAATTGTATATCCGCATCATCACCCTCGTTTTACAATTGACGAAGACGCATTACCAATTGGAGTGGAAGTCTTTGTATCATCCATTATGAATTTTATAAGTAAAGGAGAATGAGATGAAGAAAATATACGTGCTAGCACTTATTCCAGTTCTTTGTTTAGTAGTTGGACCAGTATTTGCAAATTCGGTCACTCCTTACGTATGGGGGATGCCATTTTTATTATTTTGGGTACTATTATCAGTGCTCATTACGTCTCTTTGTATGGGTCTTGTGTACGTATTCGATCCTGCTAATAAGGGGGACGTAAAATGACTGCATTATTTATCATTATTATATTTTTGTTTCTCGCACTATTTTTAGGAATTCGGGCACAACATGGAAAAGATATGAATTTAGAACAATGGTCAGTTGGAGGAAGAGGATTTGGAACTATTTTCGTTTTTCTCCTTATGGCAGGGGAAATTTATACGACGTTCACATTTTTAGGAGGAAGTGGCTGGGCTTATAGTAAAGGAGCTCCTACATTTTATATTTTAGGGTATGGTGCATTAGCTTATATTTTATCGTATTTCTTATTGCCTCCAATTTGGAAGTATGCAAAAGAACATAACCTCATTTCACAATCAGATTTCTTTGCGAAGAAATACAGGAGTAAGACGCTTGGGGTAATTGTTTCAATTATTGGTGTTATTTCGATTATCCCGTATCTTGTTTTGCAATTAAAGGGATTAGGAATTATCGTTTCGGAAGCTTCCTATGGAAGAGTGACACCTGTTATTGCGGTATGGATTGGTGCTATTGTTATAACTATTTATGTAATGGTTTCAGGTATACATGGATCGGCTTGGACAGCTGCTTTGAAGGACATTATGATACTATTCATCGTTATGTTTTTAGGTATATATTTACCGTATCACTATTACGGAGGATTTCAACCGATGTTTGAAGCTGTAGAAGCTGCAAAACCAGGTTTTTTATCTTTACCTGAAAAGGGAATGAGTATTTCTTGGTTTGTTTCTACTATTATATTAACGGCTCTCGGTTTTTATATGTGGCCTCATACATTTGCCTCAGCTTTCTCAGCGAAAAGTGAAAAAGTATTTAGGAAAAATGCAGCAATTATGCCTCTCTATTCTTTAGTTTTGCTTTTTGTGTTCTTTGCAGGTTTTGCTGCTATCTTGCAAGTTCCAGGGTTAAAGGGAGCGGATGTAGATCTTTCATTATTCCGTCTGGCTCTTCAAACGTTTGATCCTTGGTTTATTGGGATTATTGGTAGTGCGGGGGTGTTAACGGCATTAGTTCCCGGTTCCATGCTTGTTATGGCCGCTTCTACATTATTAGCAAAAAATATTTATGGAACGATGGTACCATCCGCCTCTGATAAACAAGTTGCAAAAGCAGCTAAGCTATTTGTACCTGTCGTGACGCTTATTGCCGTATTATTTACCTTTAAAGGTGGAGAGACGATAGGTGCTCTTCTTTTAATGGGATACAGTATAGTTACGCAACTTTTCCCTGCGCTTGTATGTAGTTTGTTTCCTCGTCAAATTATTACGAAACAAGGTGCGATTGCGGGGATGGGAATTGGGTTGTTAATTGTCGCATATATCACCTTATCTGGTTCTACTATAGCTACGATGTTCCCGGGTGTCCCGCAGTATATGAAAGATTTGAATGTAGGTATAGTCGCGTTGTTAGTTAACATTATTGTGATGCTTGTAGTTAGTGGATTCACAAGAAATGTATCTGTAAAGACCGATAATATAATAGTAGAAAAGTAATTCGTATGTTAGAGCTATCTTCGAAAAGAGATAGCTCTTTTTTGTATATATTTTCTTCTATTAGCGGAATCTAACTAAAAACTTGTTGAAAAGGAAGTTAGGTGGGGAAATTGTTAGAGCTAAAAGGTAACTTGTTTGAAGTTATGAAGGAAATTAGAGATGAGTTAGGTTCACCTAATGATTTAACAATTAGAGAAGTTGCTCTTGCTGGTAGTTTTACACGTTGTGCGGTTGTTTTCTTATGTGGATTGACAGATAAGGATAATGTTTATAAATATGTAGTTCGTACACTTCAATATGAAGAAATACCAAATGAAGCAGCTGTGGTTCAGACATTATTGGATCGTTTTATTTCTATTGCAGAAGTCGGTATGAAGACGACTTTTCCAGATATTATAAATGCGGTTTTAGCAGGAGATACAGTCATATTAATTGATAATATTCAAACGGCTATTGTTGTTAACAGTAGGGCTTGGGAGAAAAGAAGTCTAGAACCGCCAGTGACAGAAGATTTAATTCGTGGACCGAGGGTTGGGTTAAATGAAGATATTAATGTGAATAAAATGTTAATTCGCCGTGGTTTACGTGATCCGAAGTTACGGTTTCAATCTTATATTATGGGGAAGCGATCGCAGAAAGAAGTAACCCTAGTATATATAGAGGATATTATTAACCCTTACATCGTAAACGAGCTAGATCGGCGTCTTCAATCAATAGTGACAGATGTCATTTTTGAGACAGGAACGATTGAGCAATTAATTCAAGATAATAATTTATCGCCGTTTCCGCAGTTTTTAAATACAGAAAGACCAGATAATATAGTGGCTGCATTGGCGAAAGGGAAAGCGGCCATTTTAGTAGATGGGTCACCATTTGCTCTTATAGCTCCACTAGTATTTGTTGATATTTTTCAATCTGTAGAAGATCATTATGAGCGTTGGATAATTGGAACGTTATTAAGAATGTTACGTATGGGATCAGGTATTGCTGCTGTTTTATTACCTGCCATGTACGTAGCGCTTGTATCGTATCATCAAGGGCTTATTCCATCTAAACTAGCTTATTCCATTGCGGGAGCGAGAGAAGGGGTACCGTTTCCTGCTTATATAGAAACGTTAATGATGGCATTAACGATGGAATTAATACGAGAAGCCGGGATTAGGCTTCCGAAACCGATGGGACAAACAATTGGCATCGTAGGCGGTCTTGTAATTGGAGAAGCGGCAGTAAATGCGGGGATTGTAAATCCGTTTTTAGTAATTATTATTGCGGTTACCGCAATTGCTACATTTTCACTTCCTGTATATAGCATTACGATTACATTTCGAATTTTACTTTTCGTCTTCGTGTTAGCTGCAACTGCTTTTGGGTTATACGGAATCATTTTAGCTCTTATTGCACTTGCAATCCATATTACAAATTTAAAGAGTGTTGGGGTACCGTATACAACACCTATTGCTCCTGCTTTTTATAAAGATTGGGAAGAAGAATTGGTTCGTCTACCAAAATCAATGTTAAAAGAGAGACCAGAATATTTACAAACGAAAGACTCTACACTACGTCCAAAGGAGCGAGAGTAATTGAAGCCATTTGAATATGGGGATGAAGAAATTGGATCTCGGGAACTTGGTTTTGCGGTATCGTCAACAATTATCGGTATAGGTGCATTATCTATGCCTCGAGATATTGCTGACCAAACTTTATTTTCGGATGGTTGGATTATTTTGCTTTTGGGTGGATTGATATGTGCGGTTTTAGGTTGGTTTGTAACGAGGATAGCTATTTTATTCCCAAAACAAAACTTTGTTCAATATACAAGTGCACATTTGACGAAGCCTGTTGCATACACAATTAGTAGCATTTTAGTATTAACATTTGCTGCTTTGACAGCATATGAGGCCCGGAAAATTTCAATTATTTCACAAACTTATTTATTTAGTGATACACCAATACAATTGTTATCCTTCTTTTTTTTGTTAGTTGTTGTTTATGGAATTGCTGGATCTAGGGCTGCTTTATTAAGGTTAAATGTTTTATTTTTACCAATCGTTTTAATTGCGATCGTGCTGCTTTCTTTATTGAATGTGAACTTAATGGAAATAGATAATTTACTACCTGCTTTTCAAACGGACGTAAGTAAATATGCTGTTGGGGTTAAAAATTCTATTTTTACGTTTATTGGATTTGAGGTAGCGCTATTTTATGCAGTGATGTTAAACGAGACAGCAAAAAAGGCGCCGATGGCAGTTGCAAAAGCTGTGATGGTAAACGTATTGTCTTACATTTTAATTTATTTAACTTGTATTAGTGTTTTTACATATATGACAACCCGGGGATTAACATATCCAACGATTGAATTGGGGAAGGAGATTGAAATTGGTGGGGGGTTTTTAGAAAGATTCGATGCGATCTTTTTTACTACTTGGATTATTACTATTTATAACACTACAGCAATGTATTATGACGTTGCATCTCTATTGTTTTGCGCTATGTTTCCGAAAGTTAAGAAACATATTTTTATTTTCGTAAGTGCTCCTATGATTTTTATGCTGAATATGATCCCTGGTAATTTAGATACTTTATCAAATTACGGAACGTATTTAGCTTGGATAGATATGGGCTTTGTCGTGTTAGCACCTTTGTTAGTTTTTATTGTATATAAAATAAAAAGAAGGAATGGTAGAAATGAAACACCTTCTTAAAATTATAATGGTTATGGTTTTAGCTGGATCTATAAGTGGGTGCTCTGAGCTAGAAGAAATAGAAGAAAGAGGATTTGTAGTAGGTGCAGCCTATGATATTGTGAAAAAAAAGAAATCGAATCCAATTATAAAAGGGACGTATCAGATGGTACTTCCCAGTAAGCTAGCACAGCAAGGTGGCCAAGGCGGTGGAGATAGTGAAAATTATATTAATGTTAGTGCGAAAGCAGATAGTGTCTTTGAGCAAATACGAATTATTGCTAAAAAAATTAGTCGTTCATTATTCTTTCCGCATATACAAGTGATAATTTTTTCTAAAGATTTACTAGCGAATCCATATGTTTTACAAAATACGTTAGATGTATATATTCGCGATCATGAGATGAGAAGAAATATTCGTTTGTTCGTTTCTAAGAAAAATGCAGAAGCTATTTTAAAGCAGAGTGCCAAGCCTGAGAACTTACCGGCACAGTATATTGATATGTTAGCTGAGCATCCTCCGAAAAATGCCCAAATGATTGAGGCTGCAAGAATTGGTGAGGTACAGCAAAAAATGATTGCTAACCGAAGTTTCGTATTACCTATTCTTGAACTAACAAAACAAGGGGTGCAAATGAACGGGGCGGCGTTATTTCGTGGGAAGGATAATAAGTGTGTAGGTAGTTTGAATGGAGAAGAAACATTAGGAATGAATTATGTAATAGGTAAAAAAATTGGAGGGTTCTTTACTATCCGTAAACAAGAGCAGCTTATTACATATGAAATTCATAAGATGCACCGAAAGATTAAAGTATCTACGGAAAATGCTACAAAACCGAAGTTTGATATCCATTTATCTTTGGAAGGGACCTTAGCAGAGTTGCATTTTAGTGATCATAAACAAATTATGAATGAAAAGCGATTAAAGAAAACCATTGCGGAGGAAATGGAGAAGCGTATCCAAAAATCTATTAAGCTTGTTCAAAAAAAATATAAGGTAGATGTATTAGCGTTAGGGGAAGTATATAAGAGGCATAATTATAAAGAATGGAAGAAGATAGATAAGAATTGGGATCAAGGTGAAAATTATTTTAGTAATGCTGAGGTTACTGTTCATGTTCATCCGACAATTGAGCATTCAGGTTCAGCTTTACCGAAGAGAGTGAAATAAGGTGATTTAAGTTGTTTACTGGACTAGGAATTAGTTGCACGATATTAATGGCGGTTCTTCCGGGAGCCATATACTCCATTCATAAAAAACTCACAACGTATGGAGCTCAGCCGTGGAAAGAAAAAAAGAAACCTGAATAATTTCAGGTTTCTTTCGCGCAAAGCATATGTGAAGGGGGATACCTTCTATGTATGCTTTGCTTTATACAAGCCCTAACCAATGTACCAATTGTGTAGAGAGGAATGTAACAACAATGGCAATAACAGTAGGGATTGCAAACGATAAAAATGTCCATTTTGCACTTTTTGTTTCTTTATATATGTTAACTAGTGTTGTTCCACAAGGGAAATGAAGGAGTGAGAACAACATTGTATTTAACGCTGTTAACCAAGTCCAACCATTTTCTAAGAATAGATTTTTAATTTGATTAAAATCATCTATTTCAGTTAAAGCGCCAGTTGATAAGTAAGACATTAATAAAATCGGAATAACAATTTCATTAGCTGGTAGTCCAAGAATAAACGCTGCTAGAATAAATCCGTCAAGTCCTAACATTTTAGCAAATGGATCTAGGAAGTTTACAAAATACATAAGTAAGCTTGTGTCACCGATGAAAATATTAGCAAGTAACCAAGTTAATGCAGCTGCAGGGGCAGCTACAACTACAGCTCGTTTTAAAACATATATTGATTTATCGAGTGTTGCGCGTACAATTGTATTCCAAACTTTTGGCTTACGGTACGGTGGTAACTCAAGTGTGTAGTGAGTCGGAACACCTTTTAAAGCTGTTTTTGATAGTACCCAAGAAACGGTTAATGTCATAATGACACCAATTACAACCATTCCAACTACAACGCCAGCAGTAACAAGTGTTTGCATACTACCTGTATAACCAGCAGCCATAAATAGTGAAGCCATTAAAATTAACATAGGCCAGCGCCCATTACATGGAACGAAGTTGTTTGTTAAGATTGCAAGCATACGTTCACGTGGTGATTCAATAATACGTGTTGACATAATGGCAGCTGCATTACAACCGAATCCCATTGCCATTGTTAAAGATTGCTTGCCATGTGCACCAGATCGTTTGAATAAGCGGTCCATGTTAAATGCGACACGTGGTAAATATCCGTAGTTTTCTAATAGTGCGAACATAGGGAAAAAGATTGCCATAGGTGGTAACATAACGCTTATAACAGCACTGGTACCACGGAATAAACCAAGTATTAAAATGCCATGTAACCATTCAGGTGCATGCATTGCTTGGAACCAAGATGTTAAATATCCTTCTACCCAGCCAAAGAACTTAGCGATCATATCAGAAGGTACGTTAGCGCCTGCAATTGTGAGATAAAAAATAATAGATAAAATACCGAGCATAATTGGGAATCCCCAGATTGGAGATGTGAAAATTTTATCTAGCTTTTCGGAACGATACAATTTATCGGTATTTGTATATTGGACAGCTTCTTTACATATACTTGCGGAGGTTCGATAAATATCTCCGACAATATCATCTCGTATATCTTCTTTTGAAAGTGTTTGTGCATGTTGAACAATATAGTCCAGCGGAAGAGCTTTACTGGCTGAGTGAGATTCCATTTATTATGACCTCCCTTACAAGTGGTTCGTTATGATGTTTTTGAAGTGCAGTTAAGAAATTTTTATCTCCATCTAAAATACGTAACGCAATCCAACGTGCTGGATACGTATTGCCGAACACTTTATAAATTTGTGGTTCTAATTCTTGAATCATATTTTCGATTTTTTCATTATAAGTAATTTTAATTGGTGTTGGAATGAGTTTTTTATTTGCTACTTTAGCGATGACATTTAGCAAATGACCAATGCCTACTCGGTTGCGAGCAGAAATCTTCACTACAGGTACACCGAGTGATTTTGCTAATTTCTTTTCGTCAATAATGATTCCTTTTTTCTCCGCTTCATCAATTAAGTTAATACAAATGACCACATCGTTTGTCATTTCCATCACTTGGAGTGCTAAATTTAAATTTCTCTCCATTGCAGTTGCATCTATAACAACTACAGTTACTTCTGGTTTTTCAAATATAATATAATCTCGTGCTACTTCTTCATCTGCCGAATTTGAATACAGTGAGTAAGTTCCAGGTAAATCTATTATTGTATATATATTTCCGCCATGCTTATATTCCCCTTCAGCCTTTAAAACAGTTTTTCCCGTCCAGTTTCCAGTATGTTGTTTTAAGCCTGTTAAAGTATTAAATAATGTACTTTTTCCGGTATTCGGGTTACCAGCTAACGCAATGCGATGGTTACTCATCTGAAATCATCTCCTATTAATACCCCGAAAATAAGGGAGCTTTCTTCACTACGCAGTGCAATAGTTGTGTTGCTTACTTGATAAGCGACTGGGTCTCCAAGTGGGCTGCGTTGTAATACTTTAATTGTCGCTCCAGGAAAAAAGCCTAAATCTAATAAACGTCGTTTCATAGTTCCTTCTAATTGTATCTTCTCAATTTGTACAAATTCCCCTGTTCTGAATTCGGAAAGGGGTTTAGTATTAGCCGATACCATAAAAGTTACCTCATCTCTATATTTTTAGTTTTAGTTTAAAAAGTTTCCTTAGGTAAACTTTTTGATACTAATATAGTAGACTACATTTAATGATGCTGTCAATTAGTACTTTAAAAATATTCAAATATTTTTAGAATTGTTCCAATTTATTTAGTTGTACCGAAAAATATTACTGGAATTCTTCTTAAAGTAAGAGTGTAAAAGCTTAAAAATATAGGGGAATTGTAAATGTAGTTTTAACCTAAAGGGAAAAATACAGAAAAACATTTACATTGAATTTACATTGTTAAGATTAAATTTACAATACTACGTGTTTAGTGTGGGTTTTGTTGGCTTTTTCAACTGTAAATGTTGGAATGTCTAGCTTTTAGGGGATGTTATCTCTATTTACTTAAACTTAAAAATTGCTTAACACTCACATAATATTGTTGTCCTACAATGAATTTGTGTTCGAAAGAAGATGAATTCGAAAAGTGATAATCCAAATGGGGGTACAAGACATGGTTATTAAAAAGGGTATTAAATTTTCTTTAGCGGCTTTAGTTGTTGCAGGTGCATTAGTTGGATGTGGAAAAGCAGAAAGTACGGATAATAAGGAAGCTGCTAAAGGTAGCGATGCAAAACAAGAATTATCAGGTACGATTGCAGCGGCTGGCTCTACAGCTCTTCAACCTCTTGCGGAGGAAGCTGGAAAGAAATTCATGGAGAAAAATTCAAAAGTTTCTATTCAAGTTCAAGGTGGCGGTAGTGGAACTGGGATTAACCAAGTAGCATCTGGTGCAGTACAAATTGGTAACTCAGATGTTCCAGCTGGAGATAAAATAAAAGATGCTGAAAAAGCAAAAGAATTAGTAGATAACAAAGTTGCGGGTATCGCATTCGCACTTGTCGTAAATAAAGATGTAAAAGTTGATAACTTAACAGTAAAACAAGTGCAAGATATCTTCACTGGAAAAGTGACGAACTGGAAAGAAGTAGGCGGAAAAGATGAAAAAATCAATGTAATTAACCGACCAGCTTCATCTGGTACACGTGCTACTTTTGAAAAGACAGTGATGAAAGACGCGAAGATTAATGATGGAACTGGTACAACACAAGATTCTAATGGTGCTGTAGAGCAAGCGATTAACTCTACTCCAGGTTCAGTTAGTTACTTAGCAATGTCTTACATGGTTGGTGAGAAAAAAGGTGCGTTACAAACGGTTAAAATTGATGGATCTGAACCGAAAGTTGAAAATATTTCTGCTGGTAAATATCCATTCTGGTCTTACGAGTACATGGTAACTAAAGGTGAGGCAAAAGAAGCGACAAAAGCTTACATTGATTATGTAAAAGGTAAAGATTTCGAAAAACAAGTAGAAGATATGGGTTACATCCCAATGTCTAAATTAAATAAGTAATAAAATTTTATGGGGCTGGCTGCAAGGCCAGTCCTGTTCAATGCAATCTATGAAGTGGGGTCTGTCCTGTGATGAAGGGGAAAAAACAAATTAATTACGTAAAGAGTGAATATATAGGTAGATCACTTGTTACGTTTTGCGGTATCTTTATTGTTTTTATTACATTAGCTATTATTGCGTTTATTTGCGGCAAAGGAATTCAATCTTTCACGCAAAGTGGTATCTCATTTTCTGAGGTGTTAACTTCGACAAACTGGAATCCAAATGCTGATCAAGGTACGTATGGTGCTGTCATCTTTATTGTCGGTTCGACGCTTGTGTCGTTAGGTGCTGTTGTCATTAGTGCACCAATTGCTATAGCTCTTGCTATATTCATGAATTTAATTTCGCCGAAGTTTGGGAATAAAGTATTAAAGCCTGTTTTAGAATTATTAGTTGGTATTCCATCAGTTGTATACGGATTATTAGGGGTTACGATCTTGGTTCCTCTATTACGAGATTCATTCGGTGGAGTGGGATTTAGTTTAATTGCGGGTATTATTGTCCTGAGTATTATGATTTTACCTACTATTGCTAGTATTGCCTCTGATGCAATACGCTCTGTTCCGTTTGATTACTTGGAAGCTTCTTACGGTCTAGGATCGACGAAATGGCAAGCGATTAGCCGAGTTATTGTACCTGCTGCAAAACAAGGAATTTTAACAGGTATAGTTTTAGGATTAGCGCGTGCTTTTGGTGAAGCGTTAGCGGTTCAAATGGTAATCGGGAACACGATTAAATTACCGGAAGGAATATATAGTCCAACAGCAACGTTAACAGGTATTCTGACAATGGATATGACGAATACATTGAACGGAACAGCTTGGAACAACGCGCTATGGACGTTAGCGATGATTTTACTTGTTATTTCATTCCTGTTTATTTTAGTAATTCGAGCGATTGGTCAAAGAGGTGAGCGATAATAATGAATGCAAGAACGGTAAATAAAGTTTGGACAGGTATCTTTTATGGGGTTGCAGCTTTAGTTGTAGCTTTGCTGGCTTTTTTAATGTACGAAATTCTGCAAAAGGGATGGGGATTTTGGGATCCTAGTTTCTTATTCGGAGAACCAAGCAATACAAGAGCTGGTGGGGGAATTGGTCCACAGTTATTCAATTCTTTCTACATGCTTGTTATAACACTTATTATATCTATTCCTCTTGGACTAGGGGCTGGAATATATTTAGCGGAGTATGCAAAACAAGGTCGTTTTTTAAGTTTTGTTCGTTTATGTATTGAAACAATGGCGTCTTTACCTTCTATTGTTGTTGGATTATTTGGCTTATTAGTATTTGTTACCATGACAGGCTGGGGATATACAGTAATGGGTGGAGCTCTTGCTTTAACTATTTTGAATTTGCCTGGTTTAACACGTGTTTGTGAAAATGCGATTTCTGAAGTTCCTCATAATGTAAAAGAGGCGAGTCTTGGACTAGGTGCAACGAAATGGCAAACAATTGCCCGCATCATTATCCCGTCTTCGTTACCACAAATCATTACAGGTATTATTTTAGCGGCAGGCCGTATATTCGGTGAAGCTGCGGCGTTAATTTATACAGCTGGTTTAACATCACCTATTTTAAATTCAGCAGCGGACTTCTCGAGCCCCTCGCATCCTTTAAATCCATTTAGACCAGCTGAAACGTTAGCTGTTCACATTTGGAAATTAAACTCTGAAGGGATTATCCCGGATGCGAAGTTAATTGCAACAAAATCTGCAGCTGTATTAATTATTATGGTTTTATTATTCAATATCATTTCACGCTTTGTAGCATCTGTATTACACAAACGTTTTACAGGAGCGAAAAGAAAAAGTAAAACGACGAAGAAGGTAAAAGCGGCATAAATTGAAGGTAAGAGCTCTCTGTTTATAAACAGGGAGTTTTTTTACGGACATTTTGTTGTTGGCAGGAAAAGAAGAAGAGTGACCGAATAGGTAACTTAATATATAGAAATTCGGCTGAAAATAGGGAGGGGTTTGGAAGTGTTTTTTCTGCAAATGTCGGGGTTTCCTGGATCTGGGAAATCGACGCTTTCTAAGTATATCGCTAAATTAACAGGTGCTGTTATTGTAGATCATGACGTCGTGAAATCAGCTTTATTAAAATCATTAAAGGAAAAAGGTGTTGAACCAAAAGTGGTTGGGGGAATCTCCTATGATATTGAGTGGGAACTGATCGATTTTTTGTTGGAGCAAGAGCACAGTGTGATATTAGATAGTCCGTGTCTCTACGAAGGGATGGTTAAAAAAGGAATAGATTTATGTCGGAAGTATGGTGCTACATATAAATATGTTGAATGTTATCTTAATAATATAGAAGAAATTAATCGTAGGTTACAAACCCGTGAACGTAAGATAAGTCAAATTACAAAAGTAGAATCAGAAGTAGCATTTCAAAAATGTCTGGCTGGCAGTAAAAGGCCTTTACATGGTGAATATCTTATTGTGGATTCTGGAGAGCCGCTAGAGAAGTATGGTAAAAAAGTGATGGATTATATTATGGATAGGTAGAGGGATAAAAAAGGCGTTATCTTCATAATTGAAGATAACGCCTTTTAGTTTAAATATCAGGTGTTTCTGTAGAAGTACTTATTTTTCTACGGGAACGTCTTTTTCTCCCGATTTTATCTAATAGTTCATACATAACGGGAACGACTACTAATGTAAGAACGGTTGAGACTGCCAAACCACCGATTACAACGACGGCCAGACTTTTCGATACCATACTTCCTGCTTGAGATTGCCCGAATAGGAGTGGTAGCATAGCGACGATTGTTGTTATAGCTGTCATAATAATTGGGCGTAATCTAGTAGATCCTGCTTCTAGTAAGGCTTCTCTTGTTTCCATACCGTTTTCCCGATTTTGTTGCACTCTTTCTATTAATACAATAGCATTTGTAACGACAATCCCGATTAGCATTAATGCGCCGATTAATGAATTTACGTCAACAGGTGTTTTTGAAATGATTAATCCTAAAATACCGCCGACAGCAGCTAATGGTAAAGAGAATAAAATCGCGAAAGGAGCACGTGCTTGCCCGAAGGTGATAACCATAATTAAATATACAATCCCAATTGCAATTCCCATAATTTTGAATAAATCTGTGAAGTTCTCTTGCATAGACTCGGTAGCGCCTGCGATATTTACTTTTGCTCCGTTAGGTAAATCTAAGTCGGTTATAGCCTTATTTACTTCTGCGCTTACTTTACTTAAATCTTCACTTGAAGCTTCTGCAGTAATTTGTATCGTTTCTTTCCCATCTTTATGGAAGATTTCTGTTTGAAGTTGCTTTTCTGAAATAGTTGCAATGTCTTTTAAAGGAATAGGTCCGTGAATAGGTGATAGTATGTTTGTGTTTAAAATATCTTCTTGTTTGTTAATGGATGCCTTTTTATGTTCTATCATAATAGTTGTTTTTTCATTATTGATTGAAATTTCCCCAATAGGAGATTTCTTCATAAGGAATGATACTTGTTGTGCTACTAATTCCGGTGTTAAACCGAGTTGTTCCGCTTTTGTTTGATCGATATGAATTTGCCATTCTTTTTTAGAGTCTTCCATATTTGTTTTTACTTTAGAGAGATCGTCCATACCTTTTAGTTTTGTTTCGACGATGTTAGCGGCCTTTTTTAAATTTGCTTCGTTAGTAGCGGTTACGTTAAATTGTAAGTTGTTTCCGCCTCCAGAGTCAGAGTAACTCGTTTTTATATAATCAAGTTCAGCTGGTTCAAAAGTATTATGATCCTTTTTTAATTCTTTAATATATTGGTCGATATTAGATCCTTTTTTAAAGACTACAAATATAGTTGCAAGATTGTTTTGAGTTGTCTGTCCCCATTGTGCATCTTCTGCGCTAGATCCCATTCGCAAAATAACATCTGTTACATCAGAATTAGAGAGGAGTTTCTTTTCGAAATCAAAGGCTTTTTGTTTTTTAGCTTCAGAATCATAATCACCTGGAAATGTCATGTTAACGGAAAGCATTGTATCGTCCTCAGACTTTATGTTCGCTTTCGGAAGTAGTATGTAGGCTGCAATTGATCCTGCAAATAATAAAAAAGAAGTGAGTAGAATGATAAACTTATGAGAAAGAGCCCACTTTAATGTAGCGACATATCGCGGTGAAGAATGTGAATTGCGACGTTTTGTTTTTTTGAGCAGTAAAAAAGCCATAAGTGGAACGACTGTTAATGCCACAATTAAGGAAGAAAGTATAGAATACACAACTGCTAACACCATAGGTAACATTAGTTTTCCGATTACTCCCGATACGAGACCGATAGGTAAAAAAACGGCGACTGTCGTTAAAGTAGAAGAGGTAATTGCGACGGCGACCTCTTTTGTTGCATCGAGAATAATATCTTTAGAGAAAGATTCTTTTTGTAAACGACGGAAAATATTCTCGATGACAACGATACTATCATCGACGAGACGTCCGACTGCAACGGCTAAGCCACCAAGAGTTAGAATGTTAAGTGTGATGTTAGATTGATGGAGTAAAAATAGTGTTAATAAAATAGATAATGGAATACTAACGACAGCGATGAGTGTTGTTCGGAAGCTGCGTAAAAAGATTAAGATAATGAGAGTTGCAGCAATTGCCCCAAGGATTACTTCTTTTCCCATACTAGTAACAGCATTTTCAACTTGCTCATGAGTTGAAGCTAAAAGTTTAATAGAGAATTGATCTTTATATTGCTTGCTTATATCTTTAATCTTTTTATCAATCTCTTTTCCGATTGCAACCGCATTTTTACTCGGCTCTTTCATGATGATTAATCCTGTTCCTTCTTCCCCGTTTATGTGCGAGATTGTATCGTAATGTTGTTTTAATTCAATTTGAGCAACATCTTGTAATTTTACTTGAGGTGTAACGGTGATGTTTTTTATGTCATTTACATTTTTTATATCCCCGATGACACGAAGATTGTATTCTGCCTTATTAACGGTAATTGCTCCGGCTGGAGTGGAAGTTTCTTTTCCTTGTAAAACTGTTAATACTTGCTGTGATGTTACGTTTTTATCTTTTAGTTGGTTAGGATCAAGTACGATGGATAATTCGGAAGTTGATTTTCCGAAAAACATAACATTGGCAACACCATCAATGCTTTCGAGTTGTGGTACGATTTCTTTCTCAATTTGTTTTTCGTCAGCTTTTGAAAATCCGTTTTGCTTCTGGATGGTAATTTGAGCGAGTGGAATCATAGAAGTGTTTAATTGGCTAACAACAGGTTTAGTTACATCTTTAGGTAATTTAATCGTATTGATTGTTTTTTCGACTTCGCGTGCCGCGTCTTTCATATTTGCCTTGGATGTATATGCAATGTCGATGCGTGATAATCCCTCATGTGTGGAAGAAGTGATGCCATCGATATGTTCTAAATTACGAAATTGTTTTTCAAGGGGATCAGTTACGTCCTTGGTCATCGTTTCAGCATCGAGCCCTTGAGATAATGTCGTAACAGTTATTGCAGGGTTATCGATGCTTGGTAAAAATTCCATAGGCAATTTAGAGCCGGAATAAACACCGAGTATGGAAATGAGAAAAACCATGATAATAATAGCGGCTCGGTTTTTTAATGAAAATTTTGTTAACCTATCCATAAAATAATTCCTCCATTAGTTTATTTATAGTTTTGTGGGCACTTTCTTACTATATAACAAAAATTGGATATCTTTCATTAATTAAATGTAAAAAAATTCTAACAATAACCTTAAGTTAATATTTCGAGGGGAAGTTTGTTATTTGTGGAAGCGAAATTCCTGATTGGAGAGAAAAATCAGGAATTAAAGTTTTGCTCTAGTATAGTGGCCTCGTTTTTTGTTACTCTACATTTAAATAATTATTTGTCCTTCTTAAGTAGAACTATGGTAATTATAAAATTTAAAAAAGAGAAGACTAAAGGTTAGGAAGTTATTGTGAAATACTGCCTGGTTGATGATAGTGTATAGTAACTTGTATACAATCAAAATGAATGTTTTTAGTAGAAAGGATAAGGGTTCTTTCTATAGAAGAAAGTAGGATAGATAACTTTTTGTATTTTTTTATAAAAAATACTTGTTATTTAAAAACCATGATGGTATATTAATAAACGTCGCTGATGCGGAAACGCAGAAAACGACAAAAAAGAAAATTAAAAACATAGTTGACATCGAAAAATGAAGATGTTAATATGATGAAGTCGCTTTTGAAGCGGCAGACAAGTTCTTTGAAAACTGAACGAAACAAACAACGTGAACGTCAATTTTTATTTTTAGATGCTAGACAAACTAACTTTATTGGAGAGTTTGATCCTGGCTCAGGATGAACGCTGGCGGCGTGCCTAATACAT
>NZ_QNRN01000015.1:0-186621 GCF_003315125.1 Bacillus sp. DB-2
CCAGGATCAAACTCTCCAATAAAGTTAGTTTGTCTAGCATCTAAAAATAAAAATTGACGTTCACGTTGTTTGTTTCGTTCAGTTTTCAAAGAACTACTTCGCCGCTCAATTGCGACTTTCTTATGTTAACATCTTCGTATTCCGATGTCAACTAAGTTTTTCAAGTTTCTTTTTTTGTCGTTCACTGCGTTTCCGCATCAGCGACGTTTATTAATATATCATGCAGTATATGTAGGGTCAATACTTTTTATAAAAAAAATTTCACATCCCGTTAAATGTTAAAAAACTCGTTTCAAAAATCATTATAGCCTCCCTTCATTCTTCATCATACTCCACATTTCATATCTTATCGCTTTATCACGTTTCTGAACGAGTGAAAATTCTAAATTTTATGTTATATTATTATTATAGGAGGTGCTAAGAATGAGCATTAAATATTCGAACAAAATCAATAAAATTCGGACCTTTGCATTAAGTTTAGTATTTATCGGCCTCTTCATTGCATACTTAGGAGTCTTTTTCCGTGACAACATTATTATTATGACAACATTTATGATGGTTGGCTTTTTAGCTGTTATCGCTAGTACTGTCGTTTATTTTTGGATTGGTATGTTATCTACTAAGACTGTACAAATTATTTGTCCAAGCTGCGATAAGCCAACAAAAATGCTTGGTCGTGTCGACGCATGCATGCATTGCAACCAACCTTTAACACTGGATCCGAGTTTAGAAGGAAAAGAATTTAATGAGAAGTACAATAAAAAAAGCTATAAAGGATAACACGTACTTTCACTTTAGTATTTTTTCATCCCTATATAATAAAGAAAGAGGGTGACTTAATCGTCACCCTCTTTCTTTATTATATATTACGCCTTATGACACTCTGGACAAACGCCATAAATTTCTAAACGATGACTATTAATAATGAATCCTGTCGTTTTCGCAGCTTCCTCTTCAAGCTGTTCCAAACCTCCATAAGGAAAATCAACAATCTTACCACATTTTTCGCAAATCACATGATAATGTTGACTTGTAACATAATCAAATCTACTTGAAGCGTCCCCATAAGTTAATTCCTTTACAAGTCCAACTTCTTTAAACACACGTAAGTTATTATAGACAGTTGCAACACTCATATTTGGAAACTTACCTTCTAATGCTTTATAAATGTCATCCGCTGTTGGGTGCGTCATAGATTCCACAAGGTACTCTAAAATAGCATGACGCTGTGGAGTAATGCGTACACCCGTATTTTTCAGCATTTCTAGCGCTTCTTTTAATTCTTCTTTGACCACCGTCATGCACCCCGATTCTATACGGATTATTATTTTATAATTCTTATAAAGAGTGTACTCCTTTTCTTATAAATCGTCAATATTTCTACTATAAGTATGTGGTTTATTTTTGTATATAGCCTTATTCTTATGTAACTTCCCGTATTTCCTATACATTTACATAGAAAAAAGTGCGACATAATCGCACTTGGAATACTATCATCTGAGGAGGTATGCCCTACACTTTCACTTTATGTATCGCAAGAAAATATGTATAGACGCATGCCTTACATATGTATTTTTTTCCACATTAATATAGATTTATTTTATATAAGAAAGAACGTCCTCAATATGTCCTTTCACTTTCACTTTACGCCATTCTTTTACAAGTTCACCATCTTTATTGATAAGGAATGTAGAACGCTCGATTCCCATGTACTCTTTTCCAAAGTTCTTTTTCAACTTCCAAACATCGTACAATTCTGCTACTTTATGATCTTCATCTACTAAAAGTACAAATGGAAGCTCATGCTTCTCGATGAATTTCATATGTCTGTTCACCGAATCAGGACTTACACCAAGGATGACTGTGTCCTTCTCTTGGAATAATCCATATGCATCACGAAAATCACATGCTTCAGTTGTACACCCTGGAGTCATATCTTTCGGGTAAAAATATAAAACTACATTTTTACCTCGGAAGTCAGCTAAGCGAATTTGTTCTCCGGTACTTCCCTCTAATGTGAATTCCGGTGCTATTTTTCCTACTGTGATCATTGTTATCACTCCTTTTCTTTTCTATTACTATAACAAATGCTACCTTATTTTTCATTGTCCATTACAGTCCTTACCACAAAAGCAAACGGTAATGTATATCCAATTAATGCTTCTCCAATTGCAATCCATCTTCCGATTCCAATCGGAGCTATATCACCATATCCAACGGACAATAAAGTAACCGCGCTAAAATATAAACATATTTCAACGAGTTGAAAGGAATGAGCACTTAGCCTATCCCCATCTTCTTTTAAAACCGCAAAACCCATTTCCTCTAGCACAACATAACTTAATCCAAACGCAATCAGTACCGTTGTATAAATTAAAAACAACGTAGCTAAATTGTACAGCGAAAAGAAACGATTGGAATTTGAATATGAACTCCATAATAATTGGACACTTCTCAAAATAGCGATTGCCGCAATTAATAGAATAAATCCCCATAACATGTCCTCCACCTCATTTTATATGTATGAGGACTATAGCGGATTTATCCCTTAGAAACGAACAAGCTTCTATAATTAATTTCCCGCACCACGATATCGTTTAACCCCTTGATTCCAGAGGGTAATTGCAATAGTAAAACAGATAACACCAACAATTGGTGTTGCGAAAGCATAGCTATTCCACTCTGTTTTTCTTAAAAAGTATGCCGCTGGATATACCCCAACAAATGCAAACGGTAAAACAAACGTTAAAACAAAGCGAATAACACGGTTATAAATATCAACAGGGTAGCGTCCATAATTCCCTATGTTATACATAAGCGGCATAATGGAACTTTTCGCATCCGACCAAAAGCCAAGACTTGCAAGCGTAACAAATATCCCACCGTACACAAGTGCTCCTCCCCCTGCCATAAGTAGGAATAAGAAGAAATCATACCAGTAAAAAGATAGTTGCAGCTCCATTGCTGCATAACCCATCACAATAATCCCCGTAATAGCTCCAATTAAAGATTCAAGTTCCATTCTTTCTAATATAATTTGAAATAAACTATGAATCGGTCTCGTTAATATACGGTCCATTTCTCCTTTAATAATGTAACGATCATTAAAGTCCCATATATTAAAGAAAGCTGAAAAAATGGCAAACGGTACTAAAAAGAACCCATAGATAAAGATTACTTCTTCTCGGCTCCACCCTTTTAGTACTTGAGTATGCCCAAACACAACGAGAATGAAGATTAAATTAACAGCTTGTAGTGATAAATCTGAAAGTAATCCGACGATAAAATCGCCACGATACTCCAATTTTGTTTTTATATATTGACTTGCATATTGCAAAAACAATTTTATATATATCATCTCATCATCCCCCTTGTACAATTAGACGTTTTCTCGCCGTTTTCCACATGAGTACAATTGGAATAATAAGTATAATTGCCCACATCACTTGAAATAATAAAGCTTCATATAACTTACTTCCTTGTATACCTTCAGAGAAAATCATACTTGGAATATAACTAATTGCTTGAAACGGTAAAAACATCATTGTTTTTTGGGCCCATAACGGATAAAAACTAATCGGTAATAATAAACCAGAAAATAAATCAATCACGACACGTTTCGCATACATAATTCCACTATTATTAAATAAGAAGAATGTAAGCATCCCTGTCATTAAATTTATTTGTGTATTAATGATAAAACTAAATATTAAAGATAAGAAGAAATATAACCATGTTTGAAAATTCGTTGTAATTTGTAATGAAAATAATAACGTAACAATAACCATACCTGGAATTGAAAAGAAAGCAAAACGAAATATCCCTTCTCCAAGACCTTGCATAACTTTCATACCTAAATAGTTATACGGACGAATTAGCTCTACCGCCACACGTCCTTCCTGAATTTCCATCGCAATTTCTCTATCTATATTATTAAAATAAAAAGCACGTGCCATCCATGCGATCGCAATATAAGTAGTCATTTGTGAAATAGATAAACCTTCAATGTTCTCTTTCCCGCTATAAATCGCTTGCCACAAAAAATAATACGCACCGATATTAATCGTATAAATTAAAATCCCGCTGTAATAATTTGTACGATAGGCAAGCATCATTAAAAAGCGAATCCGAATCATTTCAATATACTTACCCATGCATAATACCTTCTTCATAAATGTTACGAATAATTTCCTCTGTAGACACTTCGTTAATTTTTAAATCTTTAATTTGAAAAGCTTGTACCACTTTAGAAATCAGCATAGAAATGATAACTTCTTCATTCGGTATTTTTGCAACCCACGCATTTTCCTCTTTTGCTTTTGACCAAACGACATGACTATCAGGCATAACCATTGATAACGCCTGGTATGAAACCGGAGCAACAAACTGAAAATGTATTTCCTTCTCCGCTCCCCACTGCGTGCGAAGGTTACCTAAAGATCCATCATACATAATGCTTCCTTCATCAAGCATAATGACGCGCTCACATAAAGCTTCAATATCAGTAATATCATGTGTTGTTAACAAAATTGTTGTTTTATAACGTTCATTCATCTCTTTTAAGAATTCTCGTATTTTCAATTTCACAAGAACATCTAGTCCAATTGTTGGCTCATCTAAAAATAATAACGGCGGATTATGAATTAACGCCGCTGCTAATTCACAACGCATTCTTTGACCAAGAGATAATTTCCGTACCGGTTTATCTAACAAAGGACCAATATCTAACGTTTCAATAACATGTTCCATATGTTCCTTATACTGAGCATCCGATACACCGTACACTTTCTTCAATAAACGAAATGATTCTTGTACAGCGATATCCCACCAAAGCTGAGAACGCTGACCAAACACAACACCGATTGTTCTTACAAATTCTTCTCTCTGTTTGTGTGGGTTCATTCCGTTCACTGTAATTTGCCCTGATGTCGGAGTCAAAATCCCCGTCAGCATTTTAATTGTCGTTGATTTACCAGCACCATTTTCACCAATATAACCAACCATTTCACCTTGCTTTACAGTAAAAGAAACATCATTTACTGCTGGTACTATTTTATAATTACGATTTAATAAATCGCGAAATGCACCCTTTAAGCCCGGACGACTTGAATAAGCTGTAAACTCTTTACGTAACCCTTGTACCTCAATTACCGATTTCATAATCGGACCCCCTTCCTAAATGTCACAACGAATAGTTTACCCAACTGCTCCTTCTATCACAAACAATACGTCTTTTCAAAAAACATGTTAGAATAATACATAGATTTTTGTAAGGAGATGAATTGTAGTGAATTTCACAAAATCAGAAGCGTTACATAAAGAAGCTTTAGAACATATCGTTGGTGGTGTTAATAGTCCTTCCCGTTCTTTTAAAGCAGTTGGAGGCGGTTCTCCTGTTGCAATGGAACGCGGAAAAGGTGCTTATTTCTGGGATGTAGATGGAAATAAATATATCGACTATTTAGCAGCGTATGGCCCTATTATTACTGGACATGCTCACCCACACGTAACAGAAGCAATTAAAACAGCGGCTGAAAACGGCGTACTATACGGTACTCCAACAGCACTAGAAGTAAAATTCGCAAAAATGTTAAAAGAAGCAATGCCCGCTTTAGATAAAGTTCGCTTCGTGAACTCTGGTACAGAATCCGTTATGACAACCATTCGTGTTGCTCGTGCTTACACTGGCCGCACAAAAATTATGAAATTCGCTGGTTGTTACCACGGTCATTCCGATTTAGTACTTGTAGCAGCTGGCTCTGGTCCTTCTACTCTTGGAATTCCTGATTCAGCTGGTGTGCCACAAAGTATCGCTCAAGAAGTTATTACTGTTCCATTTAATAATGTAGAAACTTTAAAAGAAGCGTTAGATAAATGGGGACACGAAGTAGCAGCTATCCTTGTAGAGCCAATCGTTGGAAACTTCGGTATTGTTGAGCCAAAACCTGGCTTCCTTGAAAAAGTTAATGAACTCGTTCACGAAGCTGGTGCACTAGTAATTTATGATGAAGTTATTACTGCTTTCCGCTTTATGTATGGCGGCGCTCAAGACTTACTTGGCGTAACCCCAGATTTAACAGCACTTGGTAAAGTTATCGGCGGTGGACTTCCAATTGGTGCTTACGGTGGTAAGAAAGAAATTATGGAACAAGTTGCACCGCTCGGCCCTGCATACCAAGCTGGTACAATGGCTGGGAACCCTGCTTCTATGGCATCAGGGATTGCCTGTCTAGAAGTACTTCAACAAGAAGGCGTATACGAGAAATTAGATGCACTTGGCGCAATGCTTGAAAAAGGAATTTTAGATCAAGCTACAAAACATAACATTGATATTACAGTAAACCGTCTAAAGGGTGCATTAACTGTATACTTCACGACAAATACAATTGAAGATTACGATGCAGCCAAAAATACAGATGGTGAAATGTTCGGTAGATTCTTCAAGCTGATGCTTCAAGAAGGTATTAATTTAGCACCTTCTAAATATGAAGCATGGTTCTTAACGACAGAACATACAAAAGAAGATATTGAATATACAATTGAAGCTGTTGGCAGAGCATTTTCTACCCTAGCGAACAATAAATAATCTCTTCATTACAAAAGGAAAAAAGAAAGCCCATCTTTCTTTTTTCCTTTTTTCTATTTCATAAATCCCTCATTAATAGTATAATTATTCATAATTATCTGTTTTATATCCTTTTATATCTTTACTATCCATGTATACAAGGCAGTTCACGCCTTAAATAGTAAGATTATTCAAAATTTATTTTCCAGAGGGGGGATTGACGGATGCTCAATAAAAAAAATAAATGGACACCGTCTTTATTTCGGAATTATAAAAATGCAGAACATGATGCGTGTGGAATCGTTTCCGTTATGGAAAAACGAAGAATTCCTACAAAAGAAAACATCGATCTTTGTATACAATCTCTAGTCAAAATGAATCATAGAGCTGGTTTCATTAACGGAGAAGGAGATGGTATCGGAATTCATATCGACATGCCAAAAGCACTTTGGAATGAAAAACTGAAAAGTAGCGGATATAATCCAACGATTGTGGATCATCCCCACTTTATCGTTGGACATTTTTTTCTAAATAAAAAAGAAAACATTGCCGAGTTAAAAGATTACATTCGTACGCAACTAAACAATGAAAGCTTTACAATTGTTTTCGAAAATGATGATGTAATAAACTCAGATGCACTCGGTCCTCTTGGTAAACAAGAAGAACCTTTATTTTGGCAAATTGCCCTTATCGCCGAAAGTGAAGTTAAAAATATTGAGCAAACATTATTTTCTGTAACAATAAAAATCGAAGAAAATGAAGCAATTCATGTTGCCTCATTAAGTCATGAACATGTTGTATATAAAGTTCTCGGTGCTGGCGATACACTCGTTGCTTATTACAATGATTTACAACACCCACTTATCGCTTCAACTATGACACTAGGACATAATCGCTATTCTACTAATACGTTATCTAATTTTTTTCGTGTACAACCATTTAGCATTCTCGGACATAATGGCGAAATTAACACGATTGCAAAATTACGCGATCAAGCTGAAATGATTAATGTACCACTTACTGCCGGGGGCAGTGATTCCCAAGATTTAAACCGCACCTTAGAAACCCTTCTCGTTCAGTATAACTACAGTTTATTTGAAGCAATGGATATATTATTTCCACCAATTATTAATGAAATAAAGCTTTACGAAACAAACTTACAAAACTTATACACTTATATACGTGAGGCTTGGGGGCATTTCGCACAAGGTCCAGCTGGTATTATTTCACGTTATAAAGATGAAGCTGTTTTCAGTGTCGATTCCCTTGGATTACGCCCAGTTTGGAAAGTAGAGACAGAGAGCTCCTATATTTTCTCTTCTGAACCTGGAGTTGTATCACCAACTGAATATGTAGCAGAGCCGAAACCACTCGCTCCTGGAGAAAAAGTTGGATTAAAATGGAATCAACAAGATGAGCTCGTTCTCTATGAATACGACAATTATCAAATTGAAGTATATAACCGTTTTAAGAAACGAATCGATGTTACCAATTATCATGTAAACTTATCTATCCCTGAAACGAAAGAAACTGAGGGATTATGTGATTCGGTTCAAGTTGAAACGAATCAATACGTCGCTTTCGGCTGGGATCGAGAACATATTCAGCTCCTTGAACAAATGGCGACAAAAGGCGTCGAACCAATTCGTTCACTTGGGCATGACTCACCACTTGCCGCACTTGATACAGATAGACGAAATATTGCTGATTTCATTAAGGAAAGTGTAGCCGTTGTTACAAATCCAGCAATCGATCGCGATCGAGAAGTTGAACACTTCTCCACACGTACTGTACTCGGAGAGCGTCCGGGTTTATTAGATAACTCTAAACAACCATTTGTAATCGAGATGCTTTCACCCATTATTTTAGAAGGGAATTTAGCTCAATCTATCGCGGCAGACTTACACACGATTACGTACGAACAACTTATACAGCTATTCATTACTCATAGCTCGGTCTCTACAATTTCTGTTACATTTAGTCCATCAGAAACTCTAAAAATCGCATTAAATCGAATTAGTTCCGAAGCGATAGCAGCCGTTAAAAATGGTGCTTCCCTACTATTATTAGATGATGCTAAATCTCATCAAAATGAACTGTTATGGATTGACCCACATTTAGTTACTGCCAAAGTACATCAAGCATTAACTAAAAATAAATTACGCCGGAAATGCTCTCTCGTTATACGTTCCGGTGCCCTTCGCTCCTTACACGATATCGTCACGCTATACGGATTAGGGGCAGATGGTATTAATCCATATTTATTGTTCGCAACGGTAAATGATGAAACAAAAGTACCAATTACTAATTTGTATACCGCACTTAATAAAGGACTAGAGAAAGTAATTTCAACGATTGGAATTCATGAATTACGCGGTTACGGTCGCCTCTTCTCCTCTATTGGATTACATGAGGAAATCGCAAATATATTACAAATTACAAACTTCTGCGGTTCAAATAATTTAGCTTTTTCACTTGAATCACTTGCTGAAGATGCAAAAATTCGAGCTGAGGATTTTAACAATCCAAAAGTTAGAATGCGAAAATCATTTCATATATTCCCGCGGATTTGGAAAGCAATTGGTGATGTTGCAAAAGGAAACTCTTATGATGATTACCGCGACAAGTTAAGTGAATTAGAAGAAAACACTCCCATCGCAATCAGGCACCTTGTTCAAACAAAACAAGCACAGCATGTAGTTCCGACTGAAGAAGTGTCCATCGGCATTCACAATCATGATTTACCATTTATTATTAGTTCTATGTCATTTGGTTCTCAAAATGAAATTGCCTTTCGCGCGTATGCAGAAGCTGCCGATCAGCTAAATATGATTAGTTTGAACGGTGAAGGCGGCGAAATTAAAGATATGATTGGTAAGTACCCACATACACGCGGACAACAAGTTGCATCTGGCCGATTTGGAGTAAACGCTGAACTACTAAATTCATCAAATTTAATTGAAATTAAAATAGGTCAAGGAGCGAAGCCTGGTGAAGGTGGACATTTACCTGGTTCAAAAGTGACTGCCAAAATTGCGGAAGCACGTAATGCTACAATTGGTTCGGATTTAATTTCACCTTCTAACAACCATGATATTTATTCAATTGAAGACTTAGCTCAAATGATTACAGAAATTAAAACGGCTAATCATCTTGCAAAAGTAGCTGTAAAAGTTCCTGTCGTTCCTAACATCGGAACAATTGCTGTTGGTATCGCAAAAGCTGGCGCTGACTTTATTAACATTAGTGGATTTGATGGCGGAACAGGTGCTGCGCGTATTCACGCATTGCAACATGTTGGTCTTCCTGTAGAGATTGGTGTTAAAGCTGCTCACAATGCGTTACTAGAAGCAAATATGAGACATAAAGTAGAGATTTGGGCAGATGGCGGTATTCGAAGTGTAAATGACGCCTTAAAAATCATGCTTCTCGGAGCAAACCGAATCGGATTTGGCACATTATCAATGATTGCAATCGGCTGTACAACTTGCCGTGGTTGTCATCTTGATACGTGCCACGTCGGAATTGCAACACAAATTGAATCTGAAGCTCAAGCGAAAGAACATGGACTGCGCCGTTTCGTTCCACGTGAATTAGAAAGCGCAGTTACAGGGCTATTAAGCCTATTCACTACTTTCGGTACAGAATTGAAACGTTTAACAGGGCAGCTCGGTTACACAAACTTGCAAGATATTATCGGACGATCAGATTTATTAGAACAAACTCGAGGCAAAGACTTATTAGACTTACGTAATTTAATACACACGATAGAAGATTCATCTGTGAAAATAACGGCATCTGTACAAGAAAAACAATTTGAAACAACAAATTCTCTCCAGTCAAAAGAATTAGTAAGCGTCGGCGTAGAGCAACGCGTAATGGGCGGTCTAGAATCCTGTTATCGTATTCGTAGTAAATTATATGAAAACACTCATCTTGAACCACTTACATTAAAGTATACAAACGGTTCTGTTCCCGGAAACGGATTAGGCGCGTACAATAGTGAGAACTTATTTATACACGTAAATGGTGGCGCGCAAGATGGAATTGGAAAAACTTCATTTGGCGGTGGCATTTATATAACGAAAGCAAAAGGAACAGATGGAACATATTATAACGGTTCTGTCGGAAAAGGATTTGGATACGGCGCTCAAAAAGGTGCATTATACGTGCAAGGTAACGCTGATGCTCGTGCTGGCATTCGCCTTTCTGGAGCAGATATGATAATTGGCGGCAGAATTACAAAACCACTCCGCGAAAAAGAACAAGGAAATATCGGAGTATATTCTAATATAAAAGGATTTGCTTTTGAATATATGACAAATGGTCGCGCTCTTGTTTTAGGAGATCCTGGTCCATGGATTTGTGCCGGTATGACTGGTGGCGTTGTTTATTTACATCATGATCCAAACTTAGGTTTAACAGAACACGCTTTAAAAAGAAGAATTGCTAAAGGTGCAAATGTAACATTGCAGCCAATTAGTAAAAATGGTTTGCAAGATGTGAATGAATTATTATTAGACTACATTCGTGTATTAAATGAGCACGAACAATATGAAGAAGTCGCTTTGTTAACACCATTATTAGATGATATCCAGCTTCACTTCTATGAAATTATCCCAAAAAAAGAACAGGCGGATCCATCTATTTCAACTGAATGACATGTACAATATTTATTTTCATAAAAAAATTGACGAAGCGAGCATCGCATAGTAATCTAGAATAACAATTTGAAACCTGCTGAAATTCAGCAGGTTTTTTTATTAAAGAATAGATGTTTAAAGAGAATTTGGAGAAATTATAAATTGATTGTAATTTATTTATTAAACTTTTTAACGTCACTAAAATATCACTTGCTAACATATTGTAATGAATGTATAGTATCATGTTGTACATTCATTATGACAAGAGAAAGGATATCAATAAGGGTATGAAACTTGGTGCTCGCATTTTAAAAACGGGTATTGCCATTACATTAGCTTTATTTGCTTGTATTTTACTTCAATTACCGAGTCCTGTATTTGCGGGAATCTCAGCTATCTTTGCTGTTCAACCGTCTGTATACCGCTCGTATTTAACTGCTCTTGAGCAAATTCAAGCAAACGTAATTGGTGCTGTATTCGCTATCGTATTTGCTACTGCTTTTGGACATAATCCTTTTATTATTGGATTAACGTGTATATTAGTAATTGCTCTTACTTTGCAATTACGCTTAGAAAAAACAATATCACTCGCTTTAGTAACAGTTATCGCCATTATGGAGTATCAAGGCGAAGATTTCTTTAATTTTGCCTTACTTCGATTCGCGACGATTATGATTGGAATTATTGCGGCTTCTCTTGTAAATTTAGTATTTATGCCGCCAAAATATGAAACAAAACTTTACCATCGCATCGTTGATAATACAGAGGAAATTGTTAAATGGATTCGTATGAACAGTAGGCAAGCTTCTGATTTTACAACGCTAAAAACCGATATTGATCGCATGAAAGAAAAAATGATTAAACTAAATCATTACTATTTGCTGTATAAAGAAGAAAGAAGCTATACGAAAAAAATACAATTCGCGAAAATTCGTAAGCTCGTTTTATTCAGACAAATGTTAGCGACAACAAGCCGCGCTTTAAGCACGTTAAAATCATTACATCGCACCGAAAATGAACTGCGCTATATGCCAGAAGAGTTTCAGGAATCTATTCAAAACGAACTTGATTCATTGACGCATTATCACGAACAAGTGTTATTAAAATTTATTGGTAAAGCAAAGAAACAACAATCCGTTGAGATGCTTGATGAAGTTGAAACAGGTAAACAAGAATTGATTGATATCTTTATGGATTATCAAAATAAGGACGATGAGGAAGCATATAAAATATGGTTACACCTCTTCCCTCTTATTTCTTCAATTATTAACTACAGTGAGGAAGTAGAGCATTTAGATTTACTTGTGGATAGCTTCTACACATACCATAAACCAGAAAGCGAACTCCAAATCGAAGATAAAAAAGAAGACGAATAAAAAACAGCTCCTTTTACGCTAAAGGAGCTGTTTCTGTTATATGCTGAAGTTGATATAGATTGTAATAAAATCCCCTCTTTTTCATTAACTCTTCATGAGAACCCTTTTCTTTTATTTCACCATCTTCAACATAAATAATTGTATCAACATGCGTAATCGTCGCTAATCGATGTGCAATAATAATTGTTGTCCGATCTGCAGCTAACGTTTGCAGTGCCTCTTGAATATATCGTTCATTTTCTAAATCTAAAGCGGAAGTTGCTTCATCTAATATAAGTAAAGACGGATTCTTTAGAAAAACCCGTGCGATTGCTACACGCTGTCTTTGTCCACCAGATAATTTCACACCACGTTCCCCAACGACAGTATCATAGCCCTCTGGCAACTCTGTAATAAAATTATGAATTTGTGCAGCTTTGGCAGCTGAAATCACTTCCGCCTCTGTAGCTTTCGGATTGCCATATAAAATATTAGCCCCGATTGTATCGCTAAATAATAAATTATCTTGTAGCACAATTCCAATATGACTACGTAAATTTCTCATATTATACTTTCTTACATCTATCCCGTCTATATAAACTGCACCTTCAGAAACATCGTAAAAACGCGGGATTAAACTAGCAAGAGATGACTTTCCTCCTCCACTTGCCCCTACAAGCGCAACCTTCTCTCCCGGGCGCATAGTTAATGACAGATTATGCAATATTTCTTTTTCATCCGCATTATAACGAAAAGAAACATTATCAAATATAACTTCCCCATCTAGCCTTTTCGTTTGCACCGCATTTGGCACATTAACAATATCGTATTTTTCATCCAACAATTCAAACACTCGATCCATCGAGGCGAAGGACTGTGTTAATGTTGTAGATGAATTAACAAGGCGACGAAGCGGACTATATAAACTATCCATATATCCAACAAAAGCAACCATCGTGCCCAGTGTTAACGACCCTTGAATTACCTCATATGCCGCAAAACCAATAACAAGTAACGGCCCTAAATCCGTTAACGTATTCACTACCGAAAACGTTCTCGCCGTCCAACTCGTATGAGTTAGTGCTTTCGTTAAAAATTCATTATTTCTCTTTTCAAACTGTCCTCTTTCATACTCTTCTAATGCAAAACTACGTGTCACTTGCATTCCTTGAATACGTTCATGTAAATACCCTTGCATAGTTGCTAACGCTTGCGAGCGCTCTTTCGTCAATTTTCGAAGGCGCCCGAAAAAATATTTCACTGCAACTACATAAATAGGTAAAATTAATAAAGCAACAAAGGTTAATTTTATATTCATAGAAAACATAACGATAATGGCAATAACAATTGTTGCAGTATCTAACCAGACATTCATAAGACCAGTAATTACAAAGTCCTTCGTCTGTTCTACATCATGGATTACACGTGAAATAAGCTCCCCTGTTTTTGTGTTCGAATAATAACGTAAGCTCAATTTTTGCAAGTGCCCAAAAATGTATTTTCGTAAATCATATAGTATTGTATTGGCAATGCGCTGTGCGAAATATTGACGATAATATTCTATCGGCGGTCTTACTACTGCAAAAATAAAAAAAGCAATCCCAATTGCGGTTATTAATTGAGACGTTTTTTCTTGAAGCGATCCCGTGCCTTGAATAACATCATCAATAATATACTTTAATAACCATGGCATAATAAGCGGGATACCGAACTTCACAAGACCAATAATAATTGTAATAGCAATAAGCCATCGATATGGTTTAACAAATTGTAAATATCTTTTTATACCTTGCACATAATCCCCCCTCTAATAGGACAAACCTGCCGGGAAATTCCCTGCAGGTTTGTTTTAATTTCTGTACATTAAATATCTTTCGTACCACATATCTACGAAATCCGGTGCGAATGGACCTTTCCTTTGATGAATCCACTGTGTTAAATGCGCTACATTTCGTTTTAAAATTGTATCAATAACAGGTGGATACTGCATGATTTGACTATGCTTCTCATACTCATCTTCATCTAAAAGTGTATATGTCATATCTGGATACACTTTAATGTCTAAGTCGTAATCAATATACTTTAATGCTTCAGAGTCATATGCAAAAGGAGAACTTAAATTACAATAATAATATACTCCTTCTTCTCTCAGCATTCCAATTACATTAAACCAATAATTAGCATGGAAGTAACAAATCGCAGGTTCGCGAGTAACCCATGTTCGGCCATCTGATTCAGTAACTACTGTACGATCATTCGCTCCGATCACAAGACTCTGCGTCCCTTTTAAAATCGTTGTCTCTTCCCACATTCTATGAATGGCGCCATTATGTTTATAACTATGTATTTGTACCTTTTCTCCTTCTTTGGGAAATCCCATATATGCTCCCTTCTTTCAACTGCAAATGCCATTCTTAAGTTGTCTTAACTACCCCTTGAACTGCATTCACTTTTTTTCTATTATAACTTTTTTGTCAAAATTTTAAAACTAAAGCGATGGGACACTTGTTTTCATGAGGAATATAATGAAGTTTGTATTATTGAATACCACATCACTAACCCTTTTAACTAAGGAACATTTCCTATGAATTAGCAATACGTATTTTAGAAGATTAAACGAAGATATAACAAAAAGAAAAGTCCCCCTCATCTCTGTTTAAGAAAGGACTTTCCCCTAAAATCAACAACATATCTCACCCTTAATTTCAAATTATTTTTTCGGTTTCAAAAGATTGAATCACATTATTCGTTTGCTGTTCAAATTTTTCATGCAAAAGTTTTAATGCTATTTCTGTTCTGTATATTTCTTGACGGATAAAATGCAATTCTTTTTTATCGCATGTATCCCTTCCACTCATTTCAATTTGCTGATACTTCTCTAAATGTGATTGTAACTTTAAAAGCTCATCCATCGTTTCCAACTGCTCTCCTACCAACTTATCAAAATCGTTCATCACTTACCCCCTTTTTGATTCATTCGCCAATTATAATTCCTATTGCATATTTCTAATCGTGAACTTCTTTCTCCTTTGACTACATTTGTTGACTTATTAGAAGTTATGTCGTTCCCTTTATTTTCATTACAGTGACACGCACACAAAGAAAACACTTCTCTCGAATTGGAGAAGTGTTTTTCTTTCATTACTCGTTTGAACTAGAAGATTGTGATTGTTTTGCAGCTGATTGTGCATTTTGTTTTTTCACTGCATGCACATCTGTTTCAGTTGCAAACTCTGTACCATAACTAGCATTTGCACTTTGAGCACCAGAAGCTTGTGCTTTCTGTGCCTCTGATTGTGCGTTTGCTTGTTTTACTGCTTGTACATTCGTTTCAGTTGCAAACTCTGTACCATAGCTAGCATTTGTACTTTGAATGCTAGCACCAGAAGTTGCCTTATTATAACCTTGTTGTTTTTTACTCATCTTTCTCACCTCCACAATCAATAATGTAACCAATTCACTTAGAAGTTATCCTTAATTTTCTTTTAAAAAATTCACGCATATATCTCTTATCACTCATTCAAACTACATATGATGGAGGTGGGAATATGTATACTGGACGTGATATGACTGAGCTAACTATGATTTCCAAAAATGAATGGAAAGCGGATGAATTAGCTTATTTTCATCATTCATTTCAGCAAATTATGCCTTATCTAAATGTAGAGGGCCAAACGATTTATAAAGAAGTTGTGAAAGAAATCGAGTCACGGGGCGGATTATAAACGCGTGGATTTTCAATCTCAAAATACAAATTTATTATTTATCCCGCTATTTGCCGGGCAGTAAGACCCCACCTCAAAATGCAGCGAAAGCAAAGAAGGTAGGTTGGAGCCCTGCTGCCCATAAAAGCCCGATTGGTGAAGGCTAATAATCAGTGGGGGATGAAGAAAACCCCCACTGATTAAATTTTCACTTTACTGCATTGTAATTTTCTCAACACACTTTTCGTAAATTGTACGATGTGATTTCGAGAAAGGTAACTGTTCAAACGCTTCTTTCGACACAAACTTTAATGTATCCGTTTCGACAATATTACCTGTTACTTTTCCGTAAAATATAAATATATCCCAAGTACGATGTGTAAAAGTATGTTGTACATTCATCGCGTATTCATCAATAGAAACAGAGAGATCAAAGCTCTCCTTCATATAATCCGTAAGCTGTTGTTTTTGATTACGAATACCTTCACTTAGTTCAATATTCGGGAACTCCCACATATTAGCCAGTAATCCCGTACTTGGGCGTTTATTAATTACGTAACGGCCATCTTCAGTTTGAAGTACTCCTGCAACGAGCGGTACCATTGTAGGTGCTTTCGCTTTACTCTTCACTGGTAGTTCTTTTTGAACACCTTCAGCATACCCTCTGCAATGTTCACGTACAGGACAAAGTAAACAAGATGGATTTTTCGGTATACAAATTAATGCCCCTAATTCCATCAAACCTTGGTTAAAATAAGATGGATTTTCTATAGAAATAATTTCACGCACAATCTCTTCAAAAACTTTTCTCGTTTTCGGTTTTGCAATATCATCCCACACTGATAAAATACGAGATAATACGCGCATAACATTTCCATCAACCGCTGGCTCTGGTATTCCATATGCAATGCTTAAAATGGCACCTTTTGTATATGGTCCCACTCCTTTTAATTTTTCAATTTTCTTTACATCGCTCGGTACTGTCCCGCCGTATACTTCTTTTACCTCTTTTACTGCAGCATGTAAATTTCGTGCTCTAGAATAATAACCTAAGCCTTCCCATGCTTTTAATACTTCTTCATCATCGGCAGTTGCTAGCGCTTCAAGCGTAGGAAACTTCCCCATAAAATTTGCGTAATATGGTTTTACAGCCTCTACCCTTGTTTGCTGTAACATAATTTCTGAAACCCAAACACGGTATGGATCTTTATTTTTTCGCCACGGTAAATCACGTTGTTCTTTTTCAAACCAACCAATTAAATCATTTTGAAACTGTTCTATGTTAAACTCATTTAATATTTCAAGTGTCAAACTTGATCCCCCTCATTTTTTTGCATATACGTACTATTATAAAGATTTTAGGAAAAAATTTAAGTAAGATGACATAGGAAATAGAAGGCAAAGGACTTGAGGTATCGAATAAAAAGAGTTACATTAATAAAAAACGGAGGTGGATTTCTATGGACACAGCCACTCACCTTGTTATGGGCGTTACTCTAGGCAGTTTGGCAACATTAGATCCAGCTATAGCACAAAGTGATATTGGGCCACAAGCAGTAATGCTTGCAACAATTGCCGGTTCCAATATTCCTGACATCGATACAGTTTTAAAATTGCGTAATAACGCTAAATATATAAGAAATCATCGCGGGATTACTCATTCCATCCCTGCAGTGATCCTTTGGTCACTCCTTATAAGTGGCATCTCTTTCGCCTTCTTTTCAGACGCTCCCTATCTGCATCTGCTACTTTGGTCATTTATTGCCGTCTTTCTTCATGTCTTTGTGGATATTTTCAATGCCTATGGTACACAGGCATTAAGGCCCTTCACAAAAAAATGGGTAGCGCTCGGCATAATTAATACGTTTGATACTGTCATTTTCTTTATCCATATACTAGCTATCGCCTGTATGCTTGTCGGAGCACATAAAGGCTATACTGCTTTAGCAGCGTATATATTAATGTTTGTTTACTACATTGGCCGCATTATGATGCATCGAAATATCAAAAGTGTAGTATACAAACGTTTCAAAAATGTAGAGAAAGTAATTATCTCTCCTTCTTACAAGTTTTATCATTATCATTTAGCCGTCGTTACAACTGAACATTACTACGTCGCAAGATGGCACCGCGGTAACATCCTTGTATATGACAAATTCGATCGCGTACCGTTCCCGAATACCGCCATTATGCAAGCTGCTGTGCGAGATGAAAATATATCTGCTTTCTTATCTTTCTCGCCTGTATATCGCTGGGATATTTTCGATTATGATAACTATTATGAAGTTCGCTTTATTGATTTGCGGTATCGAAGTAAAGATTATTATCCATTCGTCGCAATCGTTCAGCTCGATCAAAATTTGAATATTATTAGTTCATATACAGGATGGATTTTCAGCGAAGAGAAACTTCGAAAGAAACTGGAATTGCTTCCACATTAAAAAAAGCGACCTACGTCGCTTTTTTTAATGTTTCAAATGATCTTCTTGATTGATTAAATGGCTATACTTCGGATTATTTGTACGCATTTCATGAAGGCGCCCTCCATGATTATTAACCCATGTTCGTACCACTTGTTCAGTCATTTCCTCACCTTGGTAACGACCTGATTTAGCATAAGTTGTTCGGAAGTCTTCCCACAGTAATTCAACCCATGCACGAGCTTGTGCGTAAGAAAGGTTGTCATTTTTATCTAATAATTCTTTCGTTAATGTTTCATAAATATCATTCATGTTCTATTCTCCTTTTACCTATTTATTCCCTTAATTTCTAAAGGATAGTTTCTTCTATTTTGCACATTCTATAAGTGATACTTCTTAAAGAGGTATCAACTGATAATGAGGGGGCGTTCTTAATGGGTAGACAAGCCGAATTTTGGTCTGAGTCAAAAAACAACAGCAAAATCGACGGTCAACCGAAAGCGAAATCACGCTTCGCTTCGAAACGACCTAACGGCACAATTAACACGCACCCACAAGAACGTATGCGTGCTGCAAATCAGCAGGAAGAGTAGTACAAATTAAATTCCTACACGAGGTGATAAAGATGAGCTACCGTGATCGTTTAGATAGTCGTTCTGAATTATTTAACCATACGTGGACTCGTCCGAAACATGCGAAAGCGCAAGTTAACGGACAGACGCAACAAACCCAGTCTCTCATTATATTGGCAAACGAATGTAAAAAACGCCAATTTTAGAATCTCCTATCTCCTTTAACGCCTACCAAAGATAAAAACCAGAGAGAGATTCACTCTCTGGTTTTTATTTTTCTTGCAATAGGGAAATCGGTATTCCAATTTCTTCCTTATCATTTTGCTTATATCCCCAAGCAAATACCCCATTGAAATACGTAATTTTAAATACCACACCAGGTTCTTCTACTAATTCATATGTCTCACCAATATGGAATTTATTTATATCTATCATATAAGCACGAGCCATAGCCATTTTTCTCATTAATACATCGAATTCATTTACAATTCCAAGTTGCTCAGCCTTTACTGCTTGCTCCTTCAAAACCCCAATTTCTTCCCTTAGCTCATGTGGTGTCATTTCACTGTAGCGTTTTGGCATACCCATCTTATTTCCTCATCCCTCTTCACGTTTCATTTGTAAAAATATATCTATCTCATCAATAGAGAATCCTTTTCGATATAACGCTTGCTTCACCTTATTTTCGAATGTCCAACCATCATACTTCTTATATTTCTCATAATATTTATTCCCATGATAGTGTAACGCTTCTTGTTGCTGTTCGTCATCTTTTTCGTCTTTCAATTCTTCCAAACAAATTTGAATCACATCTCTAGAATATCCTTTACGAACGAGCATTTCGTCTAACTTTAGCTTCATTTGTAAAAAGGAATGCTTTTGATAAGATTTTTTCTTCTTTTCTATAAGAATTAAAGCATTCTCAATTTGCTTTTCCTTCGGATATTCTTGTAAACTATGCGTAATAATTAGATCCTGAACACCTTTATTTAATAACTCTCTTTTAATAACAGTTGGACCCTTTCGATTCACATTACTTTGCGTTCTCATATATAAAACAGCGTACTCTTTATCATTAATATATCGATCATGTAATAATTTCGAAACGACTTCAGAGATGACGGCCTGTCCCACTTCTTTTTTTCGTAAGAAATCTTCTATTTCTTGTTTCGTTCTCATTTGATAGGATAAATAGGAAATTGCTTGTAAATATGCTTTTTGTACCTCTTCATTGTATAAAATATTTCCTAACGCCATTTCATCAATTTCTAAGCCTTTTTGTAATCCATGTTTCATTAAGATTACTTGATCCACACTAAATCCGTATTCTTCACCTTGACCTTTATCAATATAAATATTAAATCGTTCTTTCGATCGTTTTTGCACTTCTATTTTTGTAATGACAGCCATACTCTCACCTCTCTATTATTTTAACGTATTATCCGAAAGAAGTCTCCTTCCTGGGGCGTGTGAAAGACGATAGTCTAGCGGTAGGTGGGGGATGAATTTCGGTTTGGCGTAGTCAGAAATTTGGTTTTCTTCTTTATTTCGCCTCTGATATAATCATTCTTATAAGAGGTAAAGTTTGGTATAACAATGAAAGTAGATAATAATAATAATGTAATGTTCAGGTTGTGTGATCACCGTCATAGCTTATGGGAAATGAAGCGAAAACTGAGGTGAATGGAAATGCTAAAGCAGAATAAGGCGTACAAATTTCGTCTGTATCCTACAGAAGAACAAGCACATCTCATACGTAAAACGTTCGGATGTGTACGCTTTGTGTATAATAAAATGCTGGCTGAGCGAAAAGAAATATACGAAACATATAAAGTGAACAAGGAAGAGCTGAAGAAACAAAAATTCCCTACTCCTGCGAAATACAAAGTGGAGTATGAATGGCTTAAAGAGGTCGATTCCTTAGCATTGGCTAACGCGCAATTAAACTTGCAAACTGCGTATAAGAACTTTTTTAGTGGTCAAAGTGATTTTCCTACATTCAAAAGTAAAAAGAGTAGAAAATCCTATACAACGAATCGAGTAAACGGAAATATTATGTTATTTCATGGTTATATCAAATTACCAAAGTTGAAAATGGTGAAACTGAAGCAACATAGAGAACTCCCGCCAAAACATATCATCAAATCGTGTACGATTTCGCTGACACCTACTGGTAAATACTATGTGTCCATCTTGACTGAATATGAAAAAGAAATTGTACAAAAAGAAGTACAAAGTGTAGTTGGATTAGACTTCGCAATGGCTGAATTATATGTGAGTAGCGAAGATGAGAAAGCCAATTATCCTCGCTTTTATCATCAGATGTTAGACAAATTAGCGAAGGCACAACGAGTATTAGCCAGACGTGTGAAAGATTCGGTACGCTGGAATAAACAACGCATTCGTGTAGCGAAGTTGCATGAAAAGGTCGCAAATCAACGTAAGAATTTCCTTCATCACAAGTCTAAAGAATTGGCTACTCATTTTGACGTTGTAGCAATCGAAGATTTACATATGAAAGGAATGTCACGAGCACTTCGCTTTGGTAAGAGTGTAGCTGATAACGGCTGGGGGATGTTCACGACATTTTTAGCATATAAGCTACAAGAACAAGGAAAACAGCTTGTGAAAATAGATAAATGGTTTCCTTCTACAAAGATGTGTAGTCGTTGTGGAAACAAAAAAGAAATGTCACTATCTGAACGTACGTATGCGTGTTCGTGTGGACTAACAATCAGTCGTGACTATAACGCAGCTATCAATATCAAAAAGGAAGCGATGCGGTTATTCGCATTGATATAAACCGTAAGAAATAACCTTTGGAACAAGGGAGTTAGCTCGGCTGTCTTAAGACAAATTCGTTAGCTATCAAAAGTAGCGATGAACCGAGAAGCCCCCACTTCGGGGTAAGCTCGTAAGAGATACTAAGTGGTAGGTAGTTCACCATAGTCAAGGAACGTTTTTGCTTTTCAAGAATATATATAATGAGGAGGAAATAATTGTGAGAATCGCAATTTCTGGTGGTACTGGCTTTATCGGTACATACCTTTCTACTTTTTTTATTCAAAAAGGATATAATGTTTCCATTCTTACTCGAAACGAAACTACTGAAACTTCCCACCCTAACCTTCGGTATGTACAATGGACACCAGATTTACAAACCTTTCCCCTCTCTTCTATTGATGTAGTTATTAATCTAGCTGGAGAGTCTATTAATAGTAGATGGACAAAGAAACAAAAGGACTCCATTTTAAACAGTCGAATTCAAACAACAAAAGGGCTCATTAAACAATTGCAGACACTTGGTACAAAACCAAATACATTTATTAACGCGAGTGCTATTGGATACTATGGAACGTCTGAAACTGAGTCATTTACAGAACAGCATGAGATTCCTGGAAGTGAATTTTTAGCAAATACAGTATATTCATGGGAACAAGAAGCATCTAAAGCACGTTCTCTTGGAATACGAACAATCTACGCAAGACTTGGAGTTGTATTAGGCGCAGACGGAGGAGCTCTTCCAAAAATGCTACTCCCTTATCAATTCTATATCGGAGGTACAATCGGATCTGGAAACCAATGGTTATCATGGATTCATATAGACGATGTAGTTCGCCTAATTGATTTCATCATACACAAAGAAGAAATTGATGGACCTCTTAACATTACAGCTCCCCTACCTATAAGAATGAAGGAATTTGGCGAAACCATTGCAACTATAATGAAAAAACCTCATTGGTTACCTGTCCCTTCATTTATGCTTCACACTTTATTAGGTGAGATGAGTATACTCGTACTAGAAGGACAACATGTATTACCTAGTAAAGCCATTGAACATGGGTATCAATACACATTTCCGGCAATAGACCATGCATTACAAAATATACTTTCGCATACAATATAGTACTTCTAAAACACAGTTTTACAGGGGCCCCTTTCAAAACTTTCATTTTCTAGCATCCGGAGCATTATTACACAAATAACCTTTCAGTTACTTTCCCTTAAATTCCATTAACCTTGTAAAGTAACAGAAATGAGGTATCTATGAAAATATTGCTCAAACAAGCCATTGTATATCCTATTACATCCCAAAAGTTTCAAGGAGATGTACTCGTTATAGGAGAACGCATTGCCGCGGTCAAACCTCATATTGATACTACTCAGGATATGACCGTTATAGATGCACGAGCTCTTCATCTCTTGCCTGGATTTATTGATGTTCATACTCACCTTGGCCTCTACGATGAAGGTACTGGTTGGGCTGGTAATGATGCAAATGAAACATCCGAAGTTTCAACACCACATATCCGTTCTTTAGACGGGATCCATCCTTTTGATATTGCATTTCAAGACGCTGTACAAAATGGTGTTACGACTGTTCACGTGATGCCTGGAAGCCAAAACATTATCGGCGGTACTACTTGTGTAATAAAAACTGCTGGAACTTGTATTGATCATATGATTATTCAGGAACCTGCTGGTTTAAAAATTGCCTTTGGAGAAAATCCTAAAAAGTTCCATAGCAACGGCACAAAAGAATCAATAACACGTATGGGAATTATGGGTTTACTTCGTGAATCATTCTACGACGCACAACACTACGGGCATGAAGCTGATTTTCGAATGCTACCTATTTTAAAAGCACTCCGCCGAGAAATACCGGTACGTATCCACGCTCACCGCGCAGATGATATCACTTCAGCTTTACGCTTTGCGACAGAATTCAATCTTGATTTACGTATTGAACATTGTACAGAAGGACACTTTATTGTTGAAGAGCTTTCGAAACACAATTTAAAAGTTTCAGTTGGACCTACTCTTACACGACGTTCGAAAATCGAATTAAAAAACAAAACGTGGGATACTTATCATATTTTATCGAAAAATGGAGTAGAAGTTTCTATTACAACCGACCACCCTTATACACCAATTCAATATTTAAATGTTTGCGCTGCTATTGCAGTAAGAGAAGGATTAGATGAGAAAACAGCGTTGGAAGGAATCACTATTTTCCCAGCTCGAAATTTACGTTTGGAGGATAGAATTGGAAGCATTGAAGTTGGAAAAGATGCTGACCTCGTGTTATGGACACATCATCCTTTCCATTATTTAGCCAAGCCTGTACTCACTATGATTGACGGAAAAATAATTTACAAAAAAAATAAAAAAAACTAGTTTATTTTTTTGACTAGATACAGTATTATACGATTATAAACTGAATGAAACCATAATCAATTTGTGTCGTGATTATCATTTTCAAATTGATGAATGGGGAAGGCAAATGGTGCGCCACCAGCGTTAGAAACTGGTTCTAGTGGGTTCGATTCCCACCCCGAAATTTTTTAAAGATTGATATAAAAATTTCGAGGGTGGGTGCTTTTTCGTCATGCTACCCTCGTGTGAGGAGGAGTTAGTGTGTTGAAAAAACGCGACTTACACGACAGCCACGTTCTATACGAATTAATGGTGGATCCTGCTGTCTTCCCTTTTGTGCGTCAAAAGGCCTATTCTTATGAAGAATATTTATTTTTAACGAAACAAACAATCGAAGCCGAAGAGCGTGGAGAATTAATCTCACGCACAATTTTAGATGAATGGGGTAACCCCATCGGCACAATTACTTTATTTGATGTGCAAGAAAAAGCTGGATTCCTCGGAACTTGGCTTGGCAAACCATATCATGGTAAAGGATATAATAAATTGGCGAAAGATTCATTTTTTAGCGAACTTTTCTATGAATTAGATATTGAAACGATTTTTATGCGTATTCGTAAAATAAATATTCGGTCTATTAAAGCTGCCGAAAAACTACAATATGTAAATCTAGCAAACGAAACAAGAAAAGCCGTTTATGATGAAATTAACGCGCATGAAGAAGTATATAATTTATATGAAATTCCAAAAGATCAGTATACACTTGCAACAATGCGCGATACAACATTCCAAGAAGCACACCAATTAAAAGAGGCGTAATCTAAAAATTCAGAAATGATAATTAATCATTGCTAGTTTGACATATATGTATATCACCCCATGTCTTTGGAAACGATAGATAGTGACTTTAGGACACGAGGTGATTTGTAATGGATAAAAAGAAACGTGATAAAGCAAAAAACACATTATCTAGTACACAAGAAGTTCTCTATCAGCGAGAATTTCGAAAAGCAGATCGTGCAGCGGGCTATCGCTCAAAAAGTATTTAAAGTGAAACTGAATAATTAGAAGGTTTCCACCCTAATTATTCAGTTTCATTACATAAGATTTTCCAATGAATTAGCAAAAAAGGTTCCTTATTTATAAGGAACCTTTTTTGTGGACAACCTTATCCACAAAAACCGTAGAATTGTGCATAAATTACAAAAGTATTTTACGAATTCATTTATTTAAATGAATTCTAAACGTGAGAATTGTGGATAATTTTCTAAAAATTGTGGACTATGTGGATATAGTTGTTAATATTTCGACTTTACTGTCTAATAGAAGCGCAATCCTTTGTGGATAAAGTGCAACTTTAATCAGTGGGCGTTTTGTTTATCCCCACTGATTATTAGCCCTCACCAATCGGGCTTTTACGGGCAGCCCGACCCCAACCTAACTTCTTTGCTTTCACTGAATTTTGAGGTAGGGGCCTTACTGCCCACAAATAGCGGGATAAGTTAATAATTCACGTTTATTTTTTTTACAACAATAAAAAAACCCTCTTTAAATGCTTAAAAGAGGGTTTCATATTAAGTAAAAGATTCGGCAAGAACTGGTGATTTAATAGGTATATGATTCGGCTCTGCATGATTTTCTGCCAAAATTGTATCCACAATATGACCAGCTGGCTCAGGACGATAAATACTTTTCATTGCTTCTTTCATCTGAAGAAGCTTCATATCATCTTGTAATAACGCCTCTGTTTTTGCAAAAACTTCACTATCATCACGAATTACAACTGCAGCTCCTTTTTTTTCAAAATACAACGCATTTTCATTCTCTTGTCCTGGGACAGGTTTATATAAAATGACAGGTACTTGTAATGCTGCTGCTTCGCTTAATGTAATACCACCTGGCTTCGTAATCATACAAGAAGTAACACGGAACAATTCATCAATGTTTTCAACATAACCAAATACTTTTAAAGCATCAGAACTTTGTTCCTGTAGTTCCATTAAATCCTGCTTTAAAGCTTCGTTTTTCCCACAAACGACAACTACTTGTAAGTTTGGTACTGACATAAATGACTGGCATAGCTCTTTTACACTCCCTAGCACACCATGAGCACCTGCTACAATTAGTAACATCTTTTTATCCTTACATAACTGATATTTATTATATATAATTGCTGGATTTATCTTTAGCTCAAAACTGCTACGAATCGGAATCCCTGTTTCAACAATTTGTTCTGCAGGTACACCGATATCAACCATCACTTTTTTCACATGATCGGTTGCTACAAAATAACGATCTACTTCTCGATGGATCCATATTTTATGCACGCAAAAATCCGTTAATACGTTATAAACAGGAATAGAAATACCTATTTGCTTTTTCAATTCTGGTACAGCGATGATTGGAAAGGTATTAATAACAATATCCGGTTTCTCCACCTGTAATAGCGTCTTCAAACGCTTTCTCCCAAAATTCGCATACCAAGATGCTATTTTTTTATCGTAAATTTTCTCTACACCATAATAAAACAAACGATATAATTCTTTTCCTACCGTATAGCTTTTTAAATATAAATATTTTGTAATATCGGTTATAACTGGATGTGATTCTCCAAACAAGTCGCATACAATTACATCTTCGATTCCTTTTTGGCGAAATGTTTGTTCTAATGTTTTTGCCACTTGCACATGACCGTTACCGTAATGTGCAGTTAATATTAAAACCTTGGGGTTTTTTATCAAACAAATCCACTCCTAGCTTTTTGTTTCTCCATATTGCATATACGACAATAGGAAAAACATTTTCCTTAAAAACTACATACTCGGATTCTAATACTTTCCTGTTAGCTATGTATCTGTCGTGGATATGCAAAGCATATAAGATTGACCCCTTAATCCTATCTGTGCTCATATCTTTACATTATACTTTCCTATAAGAGCTTTCGCAATAACTTACAAATGTTCTATATTCCATAATACTCACTCTTTTACTTCTTAATTCTTTTTACTATTTTGATTTCCCTTTACAATTATGTAAATTTCTCCGCTTATTCTTTACAAAAATATGGATATTCCCTTTTCAGTATACTCTTTTCTAAATATATACTCTAGATTTTATTATGAAGAAACAAAAAGCCTAACCAAATGTTTAGGTTAGACTGCTTGTAAAATATGTTTTGCATGTTCAACATTTTCTTCTGTCGGTGGATTCACATCCGCAAGTGGATACTTATGTCCAAGTGCCTCCCATTTATAAACACCGAGCTTATGATATGGCAGCACTTCCACTTTCTTAACATTAGATAGACTTTGAATAAAGTTTGATAATTTTTGCAAATCCTCTTCACCATCGGTAACACCGGGAACCAATACATGTCTTACCCAAATTGGTTTCTTTCTATCCGATAAATAACGAGCAAATTGTAAAATGTGTTCATTTGGTTTCCCTGTTAATTTACGATGTTTCTTTGAATCAATATGCTTCAAATCCAATAAAACTAAATCTGTATACTCCATTAAAATATCTAGCTTATTTTGGAATTCTGGTTCTTCAGAATAACAACCGCCAGAAGAATCGATTGTTGTATGGATACCAGCTTCTTTGCACTTTTTAAACAACTGGGTTAAGAAGTCTAGCTGTAATAGTGGCTCTCCACCGCTAACTGTTATACCGCCTCCAGAAGCTTCAATAAATGGAAGGTAACATGTCACATCCTGCATCACTTCTTCAACTGTTATTTCTTTACCTTTACCGATTTCCCATGTATCAGCATTATGACAATATTGACAACGTAATAAACACCCTTGTGTAAATATGACATAACGAATCCCTGGGCCATCAACAGTACCACAAGACTCTACAGAATGTATTCTTCCTTTTACCATGTTACTTCCTCCTTTATTGAAACAGCCTCCCTCCGCTATATATTAAAAGCGGAGGGACACTTTTTTCACTTACATGCTTTCATGCATTGTACGGTTTATTACATCAATTTGTTGTTCACGAGTTAATTTAATAAAGTTAACAGCGTAACCAGATACACGAATTGTTAATTGTGGATATTTTTCAGGATGCTCCATTGCATCCATTAATGTTTCACGGTTAAATACGTTAATATTTAAGTGGTGTCCTTCTTTTATTGCATATCCATCAAGCATAGATACTAAGTTGCGTACTTGTACATCATCTTCTTTACCAAGTGCTTTTGGAATAATAGAGAATGTATTTGAAATACCATCTTGTGCATCTTCATATGGTAATTTAGCTACAGATAATAATGATGCTAATGCACCTTTTGTATCACGGCCATGCATTGGGTTTGCGCCCGGTGCAAATGGTTCTCCAGTACGACGTCCATCTGGAGTGTTACCAGTTTTCTTACCGTATACAACGTTAGATGTGATTGTTAAGATTGACATTGTATGAACAGAATTACGGTATGTTTTATGTTTGCGAAGCTTGTTCATAAATGTTTTCACAAGATTTACTGCAATTTCATCTACACGATCATCATTGTTACCGTATTTAGGGAAATCTCCCTCAATTTCGAAATCAACTGCAATACCATTTTCATCACGAATTGGTTTTACTTGTGCATATTTAATTGCACTTAAAGAATCTGCTACTACAGATAATCCAGCGATACCTGTTGCCATTGTACGAAGAACATTTGTATCATGAAGTGCCATTTCAATACGTTCATAGCTATATTTATCGTGCATATAGTGAATTACATTTAATGTATTTAAGTATAGACCAGCTAACCATTCCATTGTCATATCGAATTTACGCATAACTTCTTCATAATCTAATACTTCAGAAGTAATTGGTGCGTATTCAGGACCAACTTGTGCTTTTGACTTTTCATCTTTACCACCGTTAACCGCATATAGTAATGCTTTCGCTAAGTTTGCACGTGCTCCGAAGAACTGCATTTGTTTACCGATTCTCATTGCTGATACACAACAAGCAATACCGTAGTCATCACCGTAGTCAGGACGCATAATGTCATCATTTTCGTATTGAATTGCCGATGTTTTAATAGACATTTTCGCACAGTAGTTTTTAAAGTTCTCTGGTAATTGTTTAGACCAAAGAACTGTTAAGTTTGGTTCTGGAGCTGGTCCTAAATTATCTAATGTATGCAAGAAACGGAATGAGTTTTTTGTTACTAACGGACGACCATCTAACGCCATACCACCGATAGATTCAGTTACCCAAGTTGGATCTCCAGAGAATAGTTCATTGTAATCAGGTGTTCTTGCAAATTTCACAAGACGTAATTTCATAATGAAGTGATCCACAATTTCTTGTGCTGCTTCTTCTGTTAAAGTACCATTTGCTAAATCTCTTTCAATGTAAACATCTAAGAATGTAGAGGTACGTCCAAGGCTCATTGCTGCCCCGTTTTGCTCTTTAATTGCTGCAAGATAAGCAAAGTATAACCATTGGAAAGCCTCTTGTGCATTTGTAGCTGGCTTAGAAATATCGAATCCATGAGAAGCAGCCATCTGTTTTAACTCTTGAAGTGCACGCATTTGCTCAGATAATTCTTCGCGTAAACGCATTGTATCTTCGCTCATTACACCACCAGTTAAATTATAATCAGCTTTTTTCGCTTCAATTAAATGATCTATACCATATAGCGCTACGCGGCGATAGTCACCGATAATACGTCCACGTCCATATGCATCTGGAAGACCGGTAATAACACCTGATTTACGAGCCGCTTTCATTTCTGGTGTGTATGCATCAAATACACCTTGATTATGAGTTTTACGCCAGTCTCTGAAAATACTGCTAAGTTCTTTATCCATTTCATATCCATACGCTTCACACGCTTGTTCCGCCATACGAATACCACCATATGGTTGTAAAGAACGTTTAAATGGTTTATCAGTTTGGAAACCGACCACTTTTTCAATATCTTTATTTAAATATCCTGGCTCATGTGATGTAATAGAAGAAACAATTTTTGTATCCATATCAAGAACGCCACCGTTTTCACGTTCCTTTGTTGTTAAATCCATTACTTGATCCCAAAGTTTTTTCGTTTCTTCAGTTGCTTCCGCTAAGAAAGAGTCTTCTCCCTCGTAAACGTTTACATTATTTAAAATGAAATCGCGAACATCAATCTCTGCTTTCCATTTTTCACCTTTAAAGTTTTCCCACGCGTTTTTTACATTTTCTAATACTTGAGTCATCCTAATCTCCTCCATTTTTGATTAGTACAGGACTACGTTTTTTTATATAACAGCTTACACACTTAGAATACTACTTTTTTTCGAAAGTGAACGAAATAGTTGTGACATGTTTGTGAAACATTGAGCAAACCACTGTATACATAGTGTTAACTTCATATAAAACTCTTTAGAATTAACCCTTTCTTTAATTGTATTTTTTTGGTATTCTTATATACGAGTCCTATTTTGTAATATAAGAACGATACCCATTGTAGATCTGTAATACTCTTATCTCCTAATCTGTTATAGTTTTTATAACAGAGCAAAAAAGTGTACATACGTTGTACACTTTTTTTGTTACTACTCTAAAACATCTCTTTTTCTATTCCCATCATAGAATCCACCACGACTACCTTCCAATACAATTAATTGCTCTAACCCTTCTATATGATCACCTATAATTCGAAGGACAGCTGGAGGATGACCTATTTTTGCAAAATGTTCACTGGGACGAATACGGTTCATCTTATCGACCTCAACACGACTTACACATGCGATTTCGAATCCTGAAAGAATAGCTTTCACTTGCGCTACGCAAGGTGACAGTAAAGATCTATACCCAATTGCTTGCAAACATGTACGGCTAAACGCATTAGGTACAGCAATAAGAGAGCCTACTCCTAAATCTTTTCTATCACAAGCTAAATTTAATGCATATTTAAATGCTGTTACAAGATGAAGTGGTACTCTCAAATCTAAATAATGATTTAAATCATTTAATGCGACATCCGTTCCATCTGCAATAGCTTTTGCAAAGGGATATAGCTCACTAGCTGGAATAACAAAATCACCGTCTATAAATAAAACAATTTCTCCTTTTGCAAAATAAGTTCCAAGCGAACGCCCCACATCGTTTCCAAGTGCTTCTTTATACACAATTGTTGTTGCTCCCTTGTCTTTTGCAATTGTTGCCGTTTTATCGGACGAACCATTTACAACAACGATGATTTCAAAAGGTTCAATTTTGCGAAGCTCTTCTATAACGTTTCCAATTGTTTTCTCTTCATTTTGCACAGGAATAATTACCGATAATTGCTCTCCTTTATACAAATTAGATGTAACGCCCCATCCTTGATAAAAATCTTCAAAATTTAGAGTATGATAGACACTCTCTCTTTTCCTATTTCCATCATAATATCCTCCGCGCCCATCGCTGCCTAATATCCGCTCTGCTACAGCTTCTATATGATCACCTATCATTCGTTTTTCAGATTGAGAAAGATCCGTGCCATATGCAGCATGCTCGAATGGACGAAATTTATTTGGCGTAATAACGTCAATTGCACAATGACGACTAATTCTCCATTTACTTTGTGCTAGGCGTAGATGAGCCACAATAGGATTAACAAAACATTCGTCTCCAATACTTTGCACAACTTCCTTCGTCAGCGCATGAGGTACAGATAATAAAGAATCAATTTTTAATTCTTCACGCTCTAACATTGCATTTAATATTTGGCGCCATACTGTCACGGAGTGCGGTTTTTGTTTCTTTAAAAATAATGCGTCCAAATTATTTAAAACGATGTCCGCCTGATCATGTAAAATCGGATTAAGGAATAATTGTAATTTTGAAGTTTGAATAGCAAAATCTCCATCTACAAACAGTAATACATCACCTATCGCATGTTTTGCACCAACTGCGCGTCCAACGTCGTTACCAAGTGACTCTTTATGCTGGATTACTGTACATCCTAAGCTCTCAGCAATCGCTTCTGTACCATCATTACAACCATTTGCTACTACAATAATCTCTACTGGATTCAATGGTTTTACCGATTGAACCACATCTGAAATCGTATCCACTTCATTACATACGGGAATAATAACTGATAACGACTTAGCCATTGTTTTCTTCACGAAACCATTTAATAGTTTCTTTCAATCCTTGTTCCCACGTTACTTTCGCTTGAAACTGAACAAGTTCTCTTAATTTCGTTACGTCTGGTCTTCTATTTGGAATCTCTTCAAATCCATGTGGATATACTTCCTCAAATGGAACGTGCACAATTTTGGAAATAGACTTCGTTAATTTTTTTATATCTTCCGCTACTACCCTTATATTTTTTTCATTCTCAGAACCTATATTAATAATTTCACCATTTACCTTCTCATCCATTGCACGAATTGTTGCCTCGACCGCATCACTTACATACGTAAAGCAGCGTGTCTGCTTTCCATCTCCATACACGAGAATATCGTCACCTTGCAAAGCCGCACGAATAAATCGTGGAATTACTCCTGCGTACGGACCATCTTTCGCTCTTGGACCATAAATATTAAAATACCGAACAATCGTTACAGGTAAACCTTCTAATGTGTACCCTAAACATAATGTTTCCTCTAACGTTTTACAAATTGCATAACTCCAACGTATTTTGGAAGTTGCACCGTATAAACGATCTCCTTCTTCAGAGAATGGTGGCTCTCCCTTTCCATATACTTCAGAAGTAGATGCAAATACTACTTTCTTCTTCCCTTTTAACGCTGCTTGTAAAATATTTCTCGTTCCATCGAAATTTGTTTCAATAAGCTCTACACTTTTTTCCATTGTAGTTTTGACTCCCAAAATTGCCGCTAAATGAAACACCACATCATGTTGATTCACTAATTCATAAATTGAATTTTTATCTAAAACGCTTATTGGAATAACCCGGAGCTCTTTCATTAACTCATTATGATATTTATTTTTTCCTTTATAGAAGTTATCCACAATAGTAACTTCATAACCTCTTTTCACCAACTCTTCAGCTAAATGCGAACCAATAAATCCTGCTCCACCTGTAATCAAACATTTTTCACTCATACACTCACCTTCTTTACGATTCCACGTGTATCTATTAATCGCTCAATCCCTTTAAAAAGATTCCAATCGATACTAGAGTGATCCGTTACAATTAAAATACAATCTGCTTGTTTAATTCTTTGTTCATCTAATGGAACAGATTGATATAGTGTATCTCCAATTTTCGCTGTAGAAATATACGGATCATGATATTCTATCTTGTATCCTTCTTTTATTAATAATTGAATAATTGGCAACGCCGGTGATTCTCTCAAATCATTTACGTCTTTCTTATATGCAATCCCTACTATTAAAACCGTTGCGGGTGATTGCACCATGTCTTTTACTTTCCGGACTATTTTCTCTGGCATTTCTTCATTAATTACATGTGCCGCCTCAATTAATCGGCTAATTGCTCCATTCTTTTTTATTCTCCATTGAAAATATAAAGGGTCTACCGGTATACAATGTCCCCCTATTCCTGGTCCTGGCCAATACGGAGTAAATCCAAATGGTTTTGTAGATGCTGCTTCAAGTGCCTCATAAAAATTAATATTCAAACTTTCACAAAGTATATTTAGCTCATTTACTAATGAAATATTAACTAAGCGCTGAATATTTTCAAATAGCTTACACATCTCGGCTACTTTCGGGGAGCTAACTGGAACGATTACATCAAATATAGTGCTATACAAATCCTGTACTTTTTGTTTACACTGCTCGGTTTGTCCACTAATAACTTTTGGAATTGTTTCGACTGAATACTGGCTATTCGCTGGGTCAATTCGCTCTGGTGAATAGCCAATATAATAATCTTCTCCTACCTTTTTACCTGTTTGAGAAATAATCGGAATGATAACTTCCTCCAGTGTACCTGGATATGTGGAGCTTTCAAAAATGAAGGTTTGTCCTTTTTGAAGGTTTTGTTGTATATAATGGGAGGCTGAAATGAGGGCACTTAAATCTGGTTCTTTCTGCTCATTAATTGGGGTTGGCACGGTCACAATAACATAATCGCTACGCTTAAAATCCGCAACACCTTTATCTGGTGTATTCACTATTAATCTTCTTTCGTTTATTAAGCCTTGTAATACTTTAGAAGAAACATCAGGAATATAACTTTCTCCTTTAATTATTGATTCTATCTTCCTAGTATCTTTATCTAATCCCAGTACAGCATGTCCTCTTTCTGCAAAAAGGACCGCTAAAGGAAGGCCAACATATCCTAATCCAATAATGGTTACTTTACTACTAGCATTCATCTATATTCTCTTCTTCCCTTCTCAATTGTAGTATTATATCTCTATCCCTTTCTCCGTCTGTAAAACTCCCGCGCCCATTCGTATGTTGTAATAAATAAGCAATCGCCTCAAGCTGATCACCGAAAATACGATCGAATGCAGGAATTCGTCCATTTACAAACCCATGCTGCTCTGGACGTACTCGATTTGTTTTTATAACATCTACGAATTCCACTGTTGTAATAGAACATTCTTCTAAAATAGCTTTCATTTGAGCTAGTGGTGGAATGATAAGAGAATCATATCCAATTTTCTCTATTACCTTTTTATGCATAGCATGTGGCACTGCCGTCAATGAGTTGTTCCATAAATCTGGTCGTTTCGCTACCAAATTCACGAAATATTTACCCATACTAATTGGATCTGCCGGGTGAAACATATCTAACAAACATTGCAAATCATTTAACGCCACATCATTTCCGTCTTCAATAGCATGCAAAAATGGAATTAGCTTTTTTGCCGGAATAACAAAATCGCCATCAACAAATAAACAAATATCTGCCGTAGCATGCATAGCCCCTATCGCTCGTGCTACATTATGTCCAAGTGCCTTCGCGAATTCAACTACAATAACATTCTCTAGCTTTGCTTGTTTAATTGTCTCGGCATCTGCTCCATTCGCAACAACTATAATTTCATCTACACCTGCTTTTTTCACTTCCTGTATGACAGATCTTATAGTCATTTTTTCTTCTGATACGGGTATAATAGCACTGTATTTCGCTTTTTCCTTTTGTAATAAAACTGGCTTATACTTCCCTATAAACTCTCTATCCCTGTTTCCCTCCGAAAAACCACCACGTTTACCATATGTTTCGATTACGTATTGCAAAGCACGTAAATGATCACCCATAATGCGACTAGTCGCTTTCGGATAAGGAGAACCAGGTGATGTACCAGTATGCACAGGACGAACTTTATTTGTATGAATTACATCAACCGAAGCCATATCGACAATATCTACTCCTCTAGACATCGCCATCGCTTGAAATAGTGCTGGATCTGCTAAGTTCCACCACCCAAGCTTCTGAATAACTTCCCTACTCATCGCATGTGGAATTGCGATTAAAGAACCAACAACAAGCTCTTTTTTATTCAAATAACGATTCAACATACATTTTCCAACTGTTGTATAATGTGGTCTCATCTTTAAATACACAGACCATGTTAAATTATTCACAACGATTTGATGACCCTGCTGAATTCCTTTCACGAAACGTTGTAGCTCTACATTATCAATGACAATATCACCATCTAAAAATAATACGATGTCACCTTTTGCTTCCCTAGCTCCAATTGCCCGTCCAACATCATTGCCAAGAGAATGCTTATAATAAATCACGTGGCAATGATGTTGTAATGCTATTTCTTTCGTCCCATCTGTTGATCCGTTATCCACTACGATAATTTCATATGGCTTCAGCTTCTTCACTTCTACTAAAACTTGAGATAAAGTACTTGCTTCATTATGTGCTGGAATAACAACTGATATTCTCATACTTGTATCACTCTTACCCTTCCAAGCGAACATAAGAAATAATAGGAATACGCACAAGTACATCTTCAGGTGGTCCATAAGAAGGAGCTGTACGAACACTTACTGCCCCGTCCGTCACAGATAAAAGAATGCCTGCAACAATTTCTACAGCTGTCACAACTTGCACTAATTCACCAACATGGTTACGCAATTCATCAGTAAATAACATATATAAGTCTCCTTTCTTACGCTTCTTTCATTGATATAATACTTGTAAATGGTAATAAAACTTCTGTTCCTATTCCTTCTTGCAGCGTTAAGAAATCGTCACCAACGGCTACAATAACACCTGTTAACTGTCCAACTGTCACAGTAATTTCTACGTTTTTACCTAAATATTGCTTTGCAATTTCTTTAAATGGTGATGTATTGCATTCTTTTAAAATGTTACAAATAATAGATTGAAATTGACTTGATTCTATAAACTCTTCCGTAGCTTGCTTAGAATTTCTTTGAATAAACTTTGCAAAGTTTTGCGAAAATAAAAGTCGTTCCACAGCAGGCAGTAACTTGTCATCTAAAAAATAGCCTAATTGTCTATTAAACAGTCTGGATAATTTATGCCAATATTTTCTGAACAGACACATATGCTTCTCCTCCTATTATTTTTAAAGTATAAAAATTTACATCCATACATCTTAATCTATACAAAGCAGGCTTTTTTTGTGATAGGTAAGACATACATTTTCTAAAAGAAATAATTGTTTCAGAGCATAAAAAAAGATAGATGGTTTCCCATCTATCTTTATATATATATTAATTTTCAATTGTCACAATGGCAGCTACGCCGTAATACACAAAATTCGTTTCGCATTGCGTGCATGATGCTAATGTATACTCATAAACCTCCCATTTTCCATTTATTTCATTATCGAACCGCACATATATTTCCTCAATACAAAAAAGACTATCCAAAAGGATAGCCTCTTACACTTCAATATTCCGCAACATCGTATAAATGTCGTTATTCACTTTACCAAATGATTTAATGTTATTTTGAATGTTAGATAATAAAACCACATATACACTACCATTTTTACTAAAACCATTTAAGCAATTCCAACCTGGCATTACACCGTGATTTGAATAGCTTCCTGGATCTACATACCAGCCAAATCCATAATCCTTTTTCACGGCTGTAAACATTTGATTATAACTCTCTTTTGAAATTAATTTTCCAGAAAAGAGTGCTTCATTAAATAAATATAAATCATGCGCGCTCGTATATATATCACCACAACCATATAGTTGTGACATGCTCGGAATATTAGGTGTTGTCATATTGTTATTCACTATTTTATAACCCGTTGATGGGAATCTTGTTTGTTCCAACGCTGTACCGAAACCAGAATGTTTCATACCCGCAGTCGCAAAAATATGTTGTTTTATATATTCTTCGAGTGACTGTCCACTTACCTTCTCAGCAATGTAGGCAAGTATAGAGTAGTTCGAATCTGAATACTTCCATTTCTCTCCTGGAGCCCCAATACGCTTTTGGTTTCCTATTCGCTTTATCAATTCCTCATGAGAAATATCATCTTTTCCCTGCTCGTATTCTGGAATCCCTGATGTATGTGTTAATAAATGTTTTAGCTGAATGTTATTACCTTGAGGAAAATCCGGAATATACTTCGCTACCGTATCCTCTACTTGTAATTTATTTTGATCTTTCAATTGCATAATAGCAGTCGATACAAACGCCTTCGAAATAGAGCCAATATAAAAAGTTGTTTCTGAATTATTCGGTACTTGCTTCTCTTTATTAGCCATGCCGTATCCTTTATTCACAAGAACTTTCCCATTCTTCACAATAACAGCTGTCCCACTAAATCCCATGCTCTGTAAATATTGATCCAATTGAGCGTTTTCATTAATTTCTTGAGGCGGTCCCTCAGCAGGTTTCTCTATAACTTGCGCCTGTTTTATCTGTTCTTCCTGTTCTTTTTGTTTTCTTTGTTTTTCAGCTTCTTGCCTTTTCACTTCTTCTATCTTTTTTATCTCTTCTTGCTTCTTCATTTCTGCTGCTGCTTTTAAAGTTTCCTCTTTTTTATTATGCGCAACAATTTTTGTATACATGAAATATACAAGTGAAAGTAGTAGGACGAGAATGATTGTTCTTTTTATGTATACAATCGGACGACGTACTTTCCCATTAACAGTATTTTTTTCCTGATCCATGATTACCTTTTTCCCCTTATTTACCGATAATTTAATTCATCTACACAAGACTTTCTCCAAATCATTTCAATAGATTATAGACATTCCATTCTATGTCATCCCTACTTTATCACGCGCTGAACATATTACCAACCTATATGTATAAAAAAGAAAAAGAAAATTTACAAAAGTAAGATTCCCTTTAAAATTTCAACATAATAAAAGAGGATATCCTGTAAAAGACTGGTGTTATCAATCTTTTTGGATATCCTCTTATCTAACTATTTATACGTGTTTTTTCATATCATCGGCAACAGATTCAACATTTGTACCTACGATAACTTGTACACTTGTGTTACTTAATTTCATAACGCCTTTTGCACCTGCGCGTTTTAATGCCGCTTCGTTTACTTGACTAGCATCTTTCACTTGTAAGCGTAGACGTGTTGCACAGTTATCAATAACTGTTAAGTTGTCTTTTCCGCCTAAAGCCGCTACGTAAGTTTCACCAATTGAACCTGCAACTGGTGCATCACCATCTTCAACTAACTCATCGTCATCTTCACGACCTGGAGTTTTCAAGTTGAACTTCTTAATTAAGAAGTAGAATACCGCAAAGTAAATTGCTGCATAAATTAAACCGATACCTGCTAATAATACAGGTTTTGTTGCAATACCAAAGTTGATAACATAATCAATAGCACCAGCACTAAATGTGAAACCATCATGAATGCCAAGTGACGTTGTTATGAATAAAGAAAATCCTGTTAATACTGCATGCACACCATATAATACTGGTGATAAGAACATGAATGAGAATTCGATTGGCTCTGTAATACCAGTTAAGAATGAAGTTAATGCTAGACCACCTAACATACCTGTAACCATTTTACGTTTTTCTGGTTTCGCAGCCGCAATCATTGCGAAACATGCTGCTGGTAAACCGAACATCATAACTGGGAAGAAACCAGTCATAAACATACCTGCTGATGGATCTTTTGCAAAGAAACGAGCGATATCACCATGAACAATATCACCAGCTGCATTTGTAAAGTCACCAAGTACGAACCAGAAGTATGTGTTCATTACGTGGTGTAAACCGATTGGAATTAATAAACGGTTTAATAATCCGAATAACCCTGCACCGATTGAACCTAAGTTTACGATACCATGTGATACTGCATCAATACCAGTTTGGATTGTTGGCCAAATTTGACCGAATACTAATCCTAAAAGAAGCATTACAACAGACGTAATGATTGGTACGAAACGTTTTCCAGCGAAGAATCCTAACCATTCTGGTAGTTTAATCTTATGGAATTTGTTGTATAGTAATCCAGCGATAACCCCAGCAATAATACCACCGAGTATGGCCATATTTATTTTTGGCGTCAACGCTGCTGCTTTTGAAATTTTATTCATTGTATCCGCTAATTTTGTTGGATCTACTGAACCGACTAAATCTTGAACACTTTTTAATTTATCGTTTAGTTCTGTTGTTGAGTAAGTAACACTTAAAGCATTAGTTGTATTCTTCATAACTAAATAACCAATTGCACCTGCAAGACCAGCTGCACCACTACCGTCAACAGATAAACCGATTGCAACACCGATTGCAAAAATAAGTGCTAAATTATCAAAAATTGCTGCACCGGCCTGTGCCATAACAGGAATGTTTAGTACGTCTTCTTGTCCTAGACGAAGCAATAATCCTGCTGCTGGTAGCACTGCGATTGGAAGCATTAACGCTTTACCAATACGTTGTAAAAACTGCAACATTTTAATTCCCCCTAATTCAATTTATGAAATCGTTATCATTATAAGTACGCTTTAGAAAACGCTTTCTATTACATAACCATAATAACATATAGTTGTATAGATGTGTAGTTTTTATTTCTGAACTTTTTATGGATAAATCTCCTATTTCCAAACTGTTATATAAAAGGGAAATTTTCCTTTTATAACACGGAATAATCGAAACTGAAGACTCACTATAGAACATTCAATTTTCGTTTTATCATTCCACTTTTTCATGTTATTATTTATTTCCGAGCATATCGGGAAAAGTAAACTTAGTTAATTCGAAATAGGAGCGTTGGTACTATGCAGTGCATTGAAACAAACAACTTACAGCAGTTGTTAGAACAAGTAAAACCATATACGAAAAAAGGAAAACTTGCTACTTATATCCCCGAACTAGGAAATGCAAATCCAGATGATCTAGGGATTGCTATTTTTCATAAAGAAACAGAATATATCCATGCTGGTAACTCACAAACACTATTTACTCTTCAAAGTATTTCTAAAGTAATTACACTTGCTCTTGCCCTTTTAGACCGTGGTGAAGAATATGTATTTTCTAAAGTTGGAATGGAACCAACTGGTGACCCATTTAATTCTATTATTAAGCTTGAAACGACAAGTTCTTCCAAACCTCTTAATCCAATGATTAATGCGGGTGCATTAGCTATTACAAGTATGCTAGCTGGTAATGATAACGAGGAGAAGATGGAACGCATTCTTCAATTTGTGCGTGATATAACAGACAATCCTACTATTAGTTATTCTTCTAAAGTTGCCACTTCTGAATTAGAAACAGCTTACTTAAACCGTTCACTTTGTTACTATATGAAACAAAATGGCATCATCGATAACGATATTGAAGAACTTATGGATTTATATACGCGTCAATGTGCAATTGAGGTTAACTGTATCGACCTAGCACGTATTGGTCTAATCTTTGCAATGGATGGATATGATCCTTATAAAAAGAAACAGATCATCCCTAAACATATTACGAAAATTTGTAAAACATTTATGGTTACTTGCGGGATGTATAATGAATCTGGTGAATTTGCAATTCGTGTTGGAATCCCTGCAAAAAGTGGTGTAGCGGGCGGGATTTTCGGCTGCGTAAAAGGCGAAATGGGCATCGGTATTTTCGGACCAGCTTTAGATGCAAACGGAAATAGTATCGCTGGTTTTAAAATTCTTGAATTACTTTCTGCCCAAGAAGGTTGGAGTATGTTTTAATTTAGAAGTTATCCTGCTATATTGGCAGGATTTTTTATTTCACAAAAATCCGTTCTACTAGGCATCAACACACTTCAAAAAACAGTAATAAAAGTTCTCTTTATTATGCATATTTGCTCCCCCCTCCTGAATAATATAGTACAACCTAGCGCTGTATGTGGAGGTGTAAAAGATGAAACTCATATTTCAAATGGAGAAACAACCTGTTCTCGAAAAAACAATTCTTCTTTTCATATTGAGTATTGTAGAAAGTTTGAAACTAAAAGTTGTTTCACTCGATGAAGCTCACCGATACATATTCAATTTAGAAGTGCTTGAACTATTAATGGATCGGAACATCGATGATCAAGTACTAGAACTTATTCATTTCGGAATGGGACTTGAAGACATTTACCATGTACTTCCCGAAGAACTTGAGCATAGTATCGAAGAACTGAAATGGCTTTGTATTCAAGTTTTAAGTGAGTACAGTATGCATGATGATGAATGTGCACAACTAATTGAAGATATACGCTAAAAAGCACCTATGCAGGTGCTTTTACTTTTTTAAACCTTTTTACACACAAAGATTTGTATAATACTTACAATCTTTCATTACCGTGAAAAGATTTCACGTCGATATATGCAATTTCTTAGTGTATTTCCAAGGAAATACTCGAATACTGTTTTCCCTATCATTCTTACAACAATTGATCAATTCCAATAAGAATTAATAACACACCTGCAATTATAGTTGCCCATTTCCCTAAGTATTCAGCTAAAAATCTTTTACCAACATACGTAAAACCACTAATACAAATAAAACTAAAAACTCCAGAAATACATGCCGTAAGCCAAAGATTTAAATTTGTTACTCCAGCATCAAATCCACCTGCAATATTGTTTATGGACAATGCAACTCCTAAAACAATTGCTTCAGAAAAACTAATTGTTTTAGAACCATCAAAATCTGCTTTTTCTGGATCACGTAAAACCCCCATAAGTACACTACTATCTTTAGATTCTACGGTATCTTTTTGACTCAAGAAAGGCTGACATAAAATAAACACCCCGATTATTCCTAAAACGATTGCTCCAATAATGTTTGCTGTGAACTCTGAAATAAATAATGCGATCCAATTCCCAAAAAATCCAGCTAGTAAAGTAAATAAAAATCCAAAAAATGCGATGATAAAATTGTTAAGCCACGAAATTCGAATTTTACGAATGCCATATGCAATCCCAACACCTGCATTATCTAAATTAGACGCAATCCCGATTAAAAAAATTGAAAATAAACCTGCCGTACTCATCATGCAGTCACCCCTTTTCTCACTTTTCATTGCATATTATGAAAATGTTGAGCAACTGTGCCTGTCTGTTTCATATACTTGTAATAAATGCTCAACATTTTTTCAACGATAGACAATAGAAAAGGAGTGCCTACATTATGCCCAATGAAAATCCAAATGAGCGGCTCGGTAAATTAATAAAGAAACTGTTAAAGGAGCGCGCTCTATCTATGCGCCAACTAGGAACACTTACAAATATTGATCCTGCAACAATTTCAAGAATAATTAATGGCAAACAACAACCGAAGCAAAACCATTTACAAAAATTCGCAAACTGTCTACAAGTTCCACCGCAATTATTACTTGATGAAATGTACCCTGACTCTCCACACATAAATAAGGAAAAAGCAGATATGTACACATCTCTCGATACAATTCAGCAAACATTACAATCCTCTAACCTATTCGACTTCGAATACACAACAACTCGTGTGAAACAAGAACTTGAAAATTACGAGCGCTATGCTCAAACTACTGAAGGCGAAAAACGTATTCACGAGAGTTTCAAAAGTAAAATAGAACAAATTGATAGTGCTGGTCCTTTCATTGAGCAATTAACAAATATGTACCAACAATTTTGTACAGAAACCATTTCAACCGAAGAGCGTGCAATTATTGGGGGTGCCTTACTATATTTCATTTTATCAACAGATATTATCCCCGATTATCTTTTTCCAATCGGCTATTTAGATGATGCGATTGCCGTTGAATTAGCTAAAGAGAAATTAATTGAAATAAAACGAAAAACATAGAAAAATAAAGAACTATTTCAGTTGTTTATGTTCAACTCTGAAATAGTTCACTAAAAAAGCGTACAAGTACATACCTGTACAATTTCAATATACTAATCTATTTTTTTGTATGACACCATTCATATATGAACGCTGTTATTACTTTTGTAAATTCAATTAACTGCTCAACTTCAACTTTCTCATTTATTGAATGAGCTTCTTCTAATGTACCTGGTCCGTAAATAACAGCTGGAATGTTAAACTCACTAAACCATCCGCCATCAGTTACCGTTGCTGACATATTTAAAATTGTATTTTTAGATAAAATAGATTCATGTACTGAACTTAGCGTTTTTACAGCAACATGTTCGCTATCTACTTCTAAAGAAGGAAAAATTTCGCCACGATCCACAATCATTGATTCTCCGCCCCACTTAAATTGTGGTGGGTTCTCGCTTAACCATGGATCTGCTGCTGCCACTTTTCCTAAATACTCTTCTATTTCTTCTATTATTTGTTCATGCGTTTCATTTGGATAAAAGTGAACCGTAACCCACAATCGGCACTCATCCGCAATAAATGCCGCATGACGTCCTCCTTCAATAACAGCTGGATTAATTGTTGTTGTTCCAGATGGATAGCCTTCATATGTTTTCATGACTGCCCAATGACGCTCTAATTCTTGTAAGCTTTGGACAATCTTCATCATTTTCTCAATCGCACTTGCGCCAAACAAACGGCCTCCAGCATGAATCATTTGTCTACGTGTTGCATCATGAAACGTTTGCGGGCTTTTCACTGTAATCCATCCAGTAATTACGCCTCCCTGCCCTTGCATATGTAAATTACTTGTATCAACTACTACTGCAAAATCAGCATCATAACCACGCTTACAACATTGAAGTGTCCCTGCTTCCCCTACTTCTTCGCCAATTACCGATTGAAAAATTAAATCTCCAGGTAATTCAATCCCCACTTCTTCTAAAAGCTGAATAGCAAATAAGGCTCCAGCTAGTCCACCTTTCATATCTGCCGCGCCTCTCCCAACTAACCAACCATCTTTTATAAACGGCTCAAACGGCTTTGTTTCCCACGGTTCGTCCTTTGATACTTCTGCAACATCTATATGTCCATTAATAATGAGACTTTTATGTGACTCACTTGCTATCCCTTTTTTCACTCCAACAACATTCGGATCATTCGGATATACATCCCACTTATCAATACTAAAATTTCGTTTTTTTAGAAACTCTGCCACAAATTCTTGCGCCTCATTTGTATTTCTTGCTGGTGGTGCTGGTGTTTCAAAGCGAATTAAAGCTTTTGTAAGTTCTAGTAGCTCGTCTTTTCGTAAATCAATCTGTTTTAATAGCTGTGAAACTTCTTGATTCATTGCTAATTCCCCTTTGCATACGTAGTATGTTTCCAGCTTTATTTTTACAAAAAAAGAGACTGTTTACAATTCTACAGTCTCTAAATTCCTTGTTATTATAAATTAAATTTCAACTATAAACTTTCTAATTCTGTTGTATTCATCTTTTCGATATGTTCTATTTTACTTTTCTTACTTCTTGTAGCACGGTAAAACAGTAAACAAACGATCATAAATGGAATACCACAATATAATGCCATTCTTTGTTCTGGAATAAAAGCCATAGCTACAATTACTGTTAAATTTAATACTAAAGCAAGAATTGGAACAAATGGATACAGTGGTGTTTTAAATTTCAAATCCTTAATAGCTCCCCCTTGCTTCACGTATTTCCTTCTAGCTAATAGGTTAGATAAAGCAATAGATGCCCAAACTAATATCGCTCCAAACCCAGCAATAGAAAGAAGCCATAAATAAACTGTATCTTCCGCATAAATACCTGATAGTAATGAGAGACACCCTACAAACGTACTTACAATCAATGCATAAATAGGAACACCGTTTTTAGATAACTTACCAAAAATCGGGCTAATCATTCCTTGATTAGACATAGACCATAGCATACGGGAAGTTGCATATAATCCTGAATTCGCAACTGATAGTACCGCTGTAATAATAACGAAATTTATAATATCAGCCGCATAAGGAATACCAATTTTATCAAATACAACTACGAATGGACTTTCTATAACTCCTGCTTGCTGCCAAGGAAATAGTCCCGCAAGAATAAAAATAGATAGTACAAAGAAAATAAGTATGCGCCAAACTGTATTATTAATTGCCTTCGGGATAGTTTTCTCTGGATTTTCACTCTCACCAGCTGCAATACCAACTAGTTCTGTTCCTTGGAAGGAAAAATTAACTGCAATCATCGTAATTAAAATGGCTGATAATCCATTTGGGAACAATCCACCATAATCAGTAAAGCTAGAAAACATCGGCGCTGGTTCATTTCCTTTCATATCTAGAAAACCAAACATTGCTGCCCCGCCCAAAATAATAAATGCAATGATTGTAATTACTTTAATACTTGCAAACCAGAATTCAACTTCCGCAAAACTTCTTGAAGATAATGCATTAATAGCAAAGAGCAACACTGCGAACACTACACACCAAATCCATGACGGTACATCAGGAAACCATCGTTTCATCAAAATACTAACTGCAATTAGTTCAATGCCTATCGTAGCCGTCCAGTTTAGCCACGACATCCATCCCACTACATAACCCGCTGCAGGTGAAATATGTTTTGTAGCATATGTTTGATACGATCCTGCATCCGGCATCGCGACTGCTAACTCCCCAAGACAGAGCATCGTTAAATACATAACAAATCCACCGACAAGATACGCTACAATCGCTCCTCCAGGTCCAGCTTCATGAATTGTATAACTGGATCCTAAAAAAAGCCCAGTACCAATAACCCCTCCGAGTGCAATCATAAATATGTGCCGACTTTTCAATTCCCTTTTTAATCCCTGGTTTTGATCCATCATATAAATCCCCCCTTTTCACTTAGTAAACCCTTTTAATGTAAGCGTTTTTAAAACCCTTCATAGTAAAAATAATTATTAAAAAGTGCAAAATACATATTACTACTATTAATCACTACCTGTTATTAAAAGGTCATCCCTCACTGTTATTAATAATTTTTGATCAGCGATAGCTTGTCCTTCTACCACTTCTAATGATTCAATATAACCACTGATTCCCACTTTAATTTCTACTTTCTGTTTATCTATCGTTTCAATTAACGCTAATTTTTCCCACTCATATACGTAAGAACTTTCAGTAACAAATAATTTCTCTACTTTCCCGTAACAAGGACTATACACGCCTTCTATAACCGTCTTCACTTTATAAACTCCCCCTTTTATTAATTGGCACTGAAACGTTGCATAACCTATAAAGATTCATAATCCCCCTACTCTTTAAATTTAGAGATTTCAACTACTATTCATGCAAGATACGTACCAACCTCAATATCTATGTAAAATTAGGATTTCGCACAAAAAAAATCGGCATAACCGCAAAATTTTTCTATCATTTGAAAAGTTTTAAGCAGAAAATAGCAAAAAAATTTTGCGATTTTATATGAATTTTAATAAAATTATAAAAAGTCAGTCTTCATTAGGGTATAACGAGGAGAAGATAATGCATGCATACAGAAGAAATCAATTTTAAAAAGATTATTGAAATGAATATGCTATATGAAACTTTACTCAATGAACTCGATATCGGGATTCATATTATTAATGAGGAAAGTAAAACGATTATCTATAACCGCAAAATGATGGAAATTGAATCAATGGACCGCTTAGATGTGCTAGATAAAAATCCTTTAGAAGTATTTGCATTCGAAGAAAATAAAAATAGTACTCTTATAGAGGCGTTAAAACTTGGAAAAACAAACAAAAATATAAAACAAACTTATTTTAACAATAAAGGACAAGAAATTACGACGATTAACGATACTTTTCCTATAATAGAAAATGGAAAAATTAAAGGCGCTATTGAAATTTCAAAAGAGATTAGTCATTTAAAGCAAACAATGAAAACGAACCTTTCTCGAAAACAAAATACTAAGTTTACCTTTGATCACATAATTGGTGATTCTAGAGCTATTCAATCGGTCATTGCAGAAGCAAAGAGAGTAATACGTACATCCTCCTCCATACTTATTGTCGGAGAAACAGGGACTGGTAAAGAGCTATTTGCGCAAAGCATCCATAATGAAAGCCAGCGTTCAACAAAGACATTTATTTCGCAAAACTGTGCCGCCATACCAGAAACCTTAATGGAAAGCCTACTATTTGGTACGAATCGAGGTGCTTTTACAGGAGCAATAGATAAACCTGGTTTATTTGAAGAGGCAAATGGGGGAACTTTATTATTAGATGAAATCAACTCATTAAGCCCAGCACTTCAAGCTAAACTATTGCGTGCTATACAAGAAAAAACAATACGAAGAATTGGGGGCGCGCAAGAAAAAGAAATTGATGTTCGTATTATAGCAACTATTAATGAAGACCCTCTTGAAGCCATAGCGTACAATCGATTAAGGCAAGACTTATATTACCGATTAAGCGTTGTTACTTTATGTCTTCCACCTTTACGGGAACGAAAAGAAGATATTGCATATCTTGTTCAACACTTTATTGAAAAATACAATATCCAATTTGATCTTAGCGTAAAAGATGTAGATTTAAGCGTAAATAACTTCTTCTATAAATACGATTGGCCTGGTAATGTGAGAGAACTAGAACATATAATTGAAGGATCCATGAACTTAATAGAAGATGAAGATATCATTACAGCGTTCCATATGCCAACGCACTTTCGTGAACTAGCAAAAAAGGAACTCAATATGCAGACTCCACTAACTAGTCACAATACTGATACGCCACAAAATTTAAAACGTATAATCGAAGAAATGGAAAAGAAATATATCCATCAAATTCTTAAAGAAAATAAAGGTAATATCTCACAAGCCGCAAAGTTTTTAGGATTGAGCAGACAAAACTTACAATATCGAATTAAAAAATTGCACTTACACATATGAAATGAATATTTCTCCAAGTACAAGTAACTATTTGGAAAAATATGTTATAATTTACATGTGACATGATAGAAAGGGGCGATATATATGAGTAATGATAAAAAATTAAAGTTATTACAATACTTATACCTTCTTCCTGCCGTTCTATGTATGATGTTATTCATTAATATTGATATGAACAGCTTTCCTTATGCAAAGCTATTAGCCACAATTAGCGGCTCCTTTGCAGCTATTATGCTTGCTGCTTTTTGGAATTTGAAGCTACGTATGAAAAGAGAAAAATCTTCTTAAACGAACAAAGTTAATTATCATAAAAAAACACGAGACGGTTACCGCTCTCGTGTTTTTTCATTCTACTCTCTTTATCTCAATGATTTGAAATTTAACTCAAAATTAGTTATATACTGAAAAAATGTACTTTAGTAAAATCGACAAATTTCGACATTCTGTTTTCATTATATTTGTTATCATGTAAGTTCTAAATCTGACATTTCAACATCTTTGAAGATTGTTTATATAAACTTCACTTATGTTAATAACATGTAGTTCATTTTGTTGAACTAACAAATTGTGAGTTGGATGAAAAAGCTAATAAATATTTTCTAAAAGGTGGTTACTATGAAAAGAACAGCAGAATTTGTATTAGGATTAATTGGTGGTATATTCGGGATTTTATGTGCATTCATTGCTTTATTTATCGGAGGCATAGGAGCAGCAGTTGAAGCTGACGGAGCTAATCAAATTATTGGATTAGGCTGGGCTGCTGTAGCTCTTTCAATATTGGGGATTGTTGGATGTGTTATGGTTAAGAGCAAAGCTAAAGTAGGTGGCATTATGATGACTATCGCTGCCATTGGTGGATTTATTTGTATTTCTATTGTTTACTTATTACCAGGTGTTTTATTATTAATCGGCGGATTAATGGGGATTTTCCGAAAAGATAAGACTACTGCATCAGCATAAAAGAAGAAGCACTCAAATGAGTGCTTTTTTCTTATTCATATCTTTTCTAAAACTCAATCTTCTCCAAGTACAATCCACTCGCCTCAGCAAGACAATTAATTTGATTACGTTGTTTTTCCTCTAAAATGTTTGGAATTGCGTCCGCCTCTAATTGTCCTAATCCAACTTCAATTAATGCTCCAACAATTTTCCGCACCATGTTATGAAGGAATCCGTTACCACTTACTCTAATTTGTACAAATCCTGATTCTTCGGAAACATCAAGTGTATACACTTCTCGAACCATAGATTTTTTCTTAGACTTTGCATTTGAAAAAGCAGTGAAGTCATGTGAACCAATTAAATGTTTCGCAGCTTCTTTCATGCTTTTCACATTTAATTGTTTATTCACGTGCATGCTGTATTTACGCATAAATGGGTTCGTATGCTCTTCATTCCAAATTTTATAAAGATATGTTTTTGCTTTAGAATTGTAACGAGCATGGAAACGATCTGGTACTTCTTCTACACTCGTAATACTAATATCATTTGGTAAATATTGATTTAAATACTTTTTCACTTTATGTTCTACTAACTTCTCATCACTTTGAAAGTTAGCTACTTGGTTCAAAGCGTGTACACCAGCATCCGTTCTACTACAGCCGATAATTTCAGTTTCTTTTCCGACCATTTCAGATATTATACTTTCGATTTTCCCTTGAATCGTATTGTCATTATTCCCAAGACGTTGCCACCCTTTATAACGCGCACCGTCATATTGAATCGTCAATTTATAATTGTTCATCGTATTCTCCTTACTTCCATTCGCTAAATAAAATATACCCTCACATAGCTCCTGCTTTGTGAGGGACATATCCTTATTGAATGTTACTTTCTAACAAGTTTCACTACATTTTCTACATGAGCTGTATGTGGGAACATATCAACTGGTTGCACATACTCCACTTCATAACTCTTCATTAATGTTTGCACATCACGTGCTAATGAGGATGGATTACAAGACACGTAAACAACTTGTTTCGGTTTCACTTTTAAAATCGTTTCAAGTAATTTATCATCGCAACCTGTACGCGGTGGATCGACAACAATGACATCTGGACTCCAGCCTTCTTTCACCCATTTTGGTAACCATTGTTCCGCTTTACCAGCTTCATACTTTGCATTTGTGAATCCGTGGCGTTTTGCATTTTTCTTTGCATCTTCAATCGCTTCTGGAATTACATCCATACCACGTACTTCCGCTGCATCATTCGCAAGCCAAAGTCCAATCGTACCGACACCGCAATACGCATCCACAATCTTCTCGTTTCCTGTTAAAGCAGCTGCTTTTTTCGCTTCATCGTATAAAACAACCGTTTGTTCTGGATTTAATTGGAAGAATGCGCGTGCTGATAATTCAAATGATAAATCACCTAGTGTTTCTTGAATTACTTCTTTTCCAGCTAATTTAAATGTTTTATCACCGAAAATAACAGATGTTTTACGCCAGTTTACGTTTTGCATAATTGATTTAACACTTGGCATTTGTTTTTGTACTTCTGCGATAAATTGATCTTTATTTGGTAATTCTTCTTTTGTTGTAATAAGTGTGACTTGCACTTCCCCTGTTTGAACTGCAGTACGTGTCACAATTGTGCGTACTAAACCTTTTTGTTTTTTCTCATTGTAAATAGAGACATTTAATTTTTCTAATATACGTCTTACAACTTTTGTCGCTTCATTCGTTGCTTTATGTTGAATCATGCAATGAGAAATATCAATTAACTGATGTGAGTTTTGCTTATATAACCCTGTAATAACCTTTTCGTCTTTACGCCCCACTTGCAATTGACTTTTATTACGATAATGCCATGGATTTTCCATACCAAGCGTCGGGCGAATTTTCTCTTCTAGACTGTCATTCATATACTTCTCGAATGCTTGTACAACGATATCACGCTTTTGATTTAATTGTTCTTTATAATCTAGATGCTGCAATTGACAGCCACCACACTCCTCATATACTGAACATGGTGCTTTCACACGATGTGGTGATGATTTACGAACTTTTTTCACTTTCGCTTCAGCGAAGCCACGCTGAATTTTCGTTGCTTCAGCAACAACTTCTTCTCCTGGTAATGCCCCTGGAATGAAAACAACTTGTCTCTTAAAATAACCAACGCCTTCTCCGTTAATCCCAAGACGTTTAATTGTCACAGGAAACGTTTGACCAACTTCCAACTTACTCTCTTGTTGCTCTTGTATCATTATTACACCTCTACTCTATACTTTTCCATAAATATAACGCTGCATAACTGCAATATGGTTCACACTCTTGTTTCACTTTTTCTAAAAATGCATCATCAGGCTTATTATCTAATTGAAATACACCTTGTACTGCGCGCTGAATTCCAATGTCTGCTTTTGGAAACATATTTTTCAGACCAAGCCCAAACATTAAAAAGTTTTGCACTGTCCATGCTCCAATACCCCTTATTGGTAACAATTGTGCTGATACTTCTTCTTCTGTTTCGTTTTCTATCCTTGCTAAATCTAATGTACCGCCTACAACATGTTTTGCTAATCCTACTATATATTCGGCTTTTCGCTGACTAAACTTCTGCTCTCTCAATTCTTCTATTGAAATGTTTGCTACTCTTTCTGGTGTTGGGAAAAAGAAAACGCCGTTCTTCTCTGTCCCATATCGTTTTACAAATTGATCTGTTAGCACAGTAGCAAATTTCAAATTTATTTGTTGATGAATAATACAGCGAAGAAGACAAGCGAAATAATCAAATTCTAAAATAATTGGAGTATAAGCATATGTTTCAAATAGTGGACGTAATGATGTGTTTAAAAAATGATTTTGTATATTTTGAAACGGTTCATTCCAGTGAAAAATGGATTTCATTCGTTTCATTACTTTCTCTTGATCTCCTGCCTGACTAGAGATCCAAAACTGTGGATTTTGAATAGTACCAATTCCTTGCAAACGAACAACAATCTGTTCTTCGTCTATAAAAAGCGGGACATAAATTACTTTCTCGTCTAATTGAATAACGTTTAACGGGTCGAAAGATAAACGCTTTAGTACTTCCTCAAAATGGTACGGATATTCTAACGTAACATGTTCGCTCCACATACGTTTCCCCATCCTTTTTACACATCATTATAGCATGAGAAAACCGCAAGCATACATGCTTACGGTTGATTGCTTTTTACTAAATCATCTAGGCTTTTAAAATGATACCCTTTCTCGCGCAAATCATCAATGATTTTCGCAAGTGCTTCTGCATTATCTTTTGATATTGCATGAAGTAACAAAACAGATCCTGGATGAATCATAGTCATTACATTATTATGAGCGTATTGCCATCCTCTTTGCTGATCTACTTTCCAATCAAGAAATGCCAGCGACCAAAACACGTTATGATATCCCATTTCTTTCGTAAGAGCTAACGTTCTTTCGCTAAATACACCTCGCGGAGGGCGTACATATTTCACTTCTTTTTGCCCTGTTACTTTTTTAATCTCTTCCGTTACGCTCGTTAATTCTTCACGAAGTTTTGCATCATTTACTGTTGTAAAATCTGGATGACTCCAAGAATGATTACCAATAATATGTCCTTCATTTTTCATTCTTAATAATAAATCTTTTTGTGTTTTTATATAATGTCCCGTCACAAAGAAAGTTGCTGGTACTTTTTTCTCCTTTAATACATCTAAAATCTTTCCTGTATATCCATTTTCGTATCCATTATCAAATGTTAAATAAATATCTTTTTTCTTCGTATCTCCTAAATAAAACCCACCATTTTTTTGTAGTAATTCTGTATATAGTTTCCCTGCATCTGGCACCGTTTCATTTTTAGGGCGTGGGATTCCCCAGCTATGTGATGTATTCGTATAAGCAAATGTTGAAACTGGAACAAGTGCCATCATAATTGAAAAAATGAGACCTATATATAACCATTTATATTTCATAAATAGTCTCCTTTCCATATATAATCGTACCTGTAGTTTCTGTTTCCCTGCTTTCTTTCATGCTGAACATGTTTTTCTATATATACCAAAAAATGCACCTCGAATAATTCGAGATGCACTTCTCTTTACTTAAATACAGGTTCTTTAAAGCTCGCCAATTTTTCAAGTGATGTTTTATCAACATCAGCATGTAAACTTTTACCATGAGAATCCATCGTTACAACTGCTTTAAAACCATTGATACGTAAATGCCACATTGCCTCTGGGATACCGAATTGTAAGAAATCAACATCTTTCACTTCTTTAATACATTCAGCATAATATTGCGCTGCACCACCAATTGCATTTAAGTACACACCACCGTGTTCTTCTAAAGCTGCTAATGTTTTAGCACCCATACCGCCTTTACCAATTACAGCACGAATACCGAACTTTTTCATAATATCGCCTTGATATGGCTCTTCACGAATACTTGTCGTTGGACCTGCCGCTTTAATTTGCCAATTATCATTTTCATCTTTCACTACAACTGGACCACAATGATAAATAATTTGTCCCTTTAAATCTACTGGACAATCGTTATCCATTAAATGTTTATGAATCGCATCACGTCCTGTATACATCATGCCGTTAATTGTAACAACATCACCAACACGAAGTTCACGAATTTGCTCTTCTGTAATTGGAGCTTGTAATACGATTTCACGCTGCTCTGTTTGTTCTTGCGCAGCGTCTTGTTGAAGTGTATCTTCACCTTCTTGGTATAACCAATCCATAATTTCACCTGTTTCAGGATGAATTGTTACGCCAAGACGACGATATGCCCAACAATTATACGCAACAGATACGTAGAAGCTTGCTGGCAAACGATTATATACTCCAACTTTGCAACCTAATAAAGTTGTTTCTCCGCCAAATCCCATCGTACCAATGCCAAGCTTATTTGCATTCTCTAATACATACTCTTCAAGCTTGTGTAATTCTGGAACTGGATTTACATCATCTAATGTACGGAATAATTGATTTTTTGCTAATTCGTAACCTGATGTGCGGTCTCCCCCGATACCGACGCCGATTACTCCTGCGCTACACCCTTGACCTTGCGCTTGATATACTGCATGAAGAAGGCATTTACGAATTCCTTCTAAATCACGCCCAGCTCGTCCAAGTCCTTCTATTTCACAAGGCAGGCTATATTGAATATTTTTATTTTCACAACCGCCGCCCTTTAAAATTAAACGTGCATCAATGTAATCTTTTTCCCATTGTTCAAACTTAATAACAGGTGTACCTGGTCCTAAATTGTTTCCGCTATTGTCTCCAAAAAGAGAATCAACAGAGTTTGGACGAAGTTTACCATCTTTTGTCGCCCGCTCAAGCGCACTATAGATAGCTTCCTTCAGTTTTAATTGATTCACACCAACTGGTGTATAAATTTTAAACGTTGGCATCCCTGTATCTTGGCAAATTGGCGAGATATTATCATCTGCCATTTTAATGTTATTTGTAATTGTGCCAAGTGCCATCGCTGAACGAGTCCCTGCATTTTCTCGTTCTTTCGCTTGTTGAATTGCGCGACGAACATCTTTCGGTAAGTTCGTTGACGTTTCAACAATTAGTTGATACATGCTTTCTTGAAGCTTTTCCATTGTTACTTCCCCCTCAATTGTGAACGCTACCAAAACGTTATGAAATGAAAATTCCATTGTTATACTCTTCAGCTGTTTATTTATCCCGCTATTTGCGGGCAGTAAGACTCCCACCTCAAAATTCAGGTGGAGCAAAGAAGTTAGGTTGGAGATCAACTGCCCGTAAACGCCCGATTGGTGAAGGCTAATACTCAGTGGGGAATGAACTCCCCACTGAGTAAAGTTTCACTTTATTTCACGCCATTAAAGGTTAAATGAAATTTTTCACAACTTGATTATACCTTTTTTTCTATATTCCTTCTATTATCCGTACAGAAAAAGGCTGCCAATTTTGTAGTGGCAGCCTTTTTAATATATTATTCGTCTTTTTTAAATTGCTCACATTTCAGTTCTAATTCATCTAACATTGCAAGAAGACGATCTACATCTTCTAATTCTACCTCTTCTGGTTCAATCGTATCAATTACTTCAATGAACATATTTAAACGTTCTTTCAAATATACTAGTTGTGAATCTTTACCTTGAATTGCTTTTCCCATGAAGGCACTCTCCTTTTAATTCGAGTTGCTTTTATTATACCGCAAAAATGATTGCTATGGGCATGTAATTTCATCAATTTTGTCGCAGTAATTCATTATAATGTAAGCCCTCTCTCTTTTTTCACAAAAAAGTTTCACTTTATAAAAAGCACATATTCTTCTATTATAGAGAATGGACAAATTGTTATTTCAATAGTCAAAGGAGTATTTCATATGACGATATCACAAATAATGAAGCCGATTACTCCTTCTTACGATCCATGGGAAGCGTATATGGACCTTGAAGAGTACGGCAAACTACTATTAACAAACGTTGAGTTTACAACGACGACGTTATGCAATATGCGTTGCGAGCATTGCGCTGTTGGTTACACATTACAGCCGAAAGATCCAAACCCGCTTCCGATGGAGCTTTTATTAAAACGATTAGATGAGATTCCTCATTTACGTTCTTTAAGTATTACAGGCGGAGAACCTATGCTTTCAAAAAAATCCGTCGACAACTATGTAACACCACTCTTAAAATACGCCCATGAACGAGGCGTTCGCACTCAAATCAACTCAAACTTAACTATAGATTTAGCACGTTACGAACAAATTATTCCCTACTTAGATGTATTGCACATTTCACATAATTGGGGAACAATCGATGACTTCGTTGAAGGCGGATTTGCAATGATGGAGCGTAAGCCTACTTATGAACAGCGCGCTAAATTATTTGAAAGAATGATTACAAATAGTAAAGCTCTATCAGAGGCAGGTGTACTCGTATCAGCCGAAACTATGTTAAACAAACGAACTCTACCACATATTGAACATATTCACCGTCAAATCGTTGAAGAAATGGGCTGTAAACGTCATGAAGTGCACCCGATGTATCCGAGTGACTTCGCTAGCACACTTGAAATTTTAACAAAAGAAGAAATTCGAAATGCAGTTGAACATTTATTAGAGATCCGTGATGAAAATGTGTGGATGTTATTCGGAACATTACCTTTCTATGCATGTAGTGATAATGAACACGATTTAGCTACACTAAAGAAATTACATGAAAGTAAAAATGTAACTGTCCGCAATGATCCAGATGGTCGTTCTCGTTTGAACGTAAATATTTTCGATGGAAATATTATCGTGACCGACTTCGGTGATGTCCCGCTTCTAGGTAATGTACAAACAAATACACTACAAGAAGCTTACGACAAATGGTGTGACTCAAAAACAGCAAAATCATTAAGTTGCCATTGTCCTGCTGTGAAATGCCTTGGACCGAATGTTCTTGTAAAAAATAGCTACTATCCAAAAGAAGATTTCTTATCAAAAACATCAAACATTATGTTATAAATAAAAAACGTCAGCTTATAGGCTGACGTTTTTTATTTCATTGTGCATGCGATGAAGAAACAAATTTAAAAAATAAATGATCATGAATTGGAATTGCAGCTCCGATTCCTTGAGATGTAATATTTTTCACGACAAGCTTTTTTTGATTCCCTTTTAACACAAGGTAGACTTCTCCAAATGTTACTTTTCCTTTTTCATTTACTGCTGGTGTATACGCATATAAATATCCAAGTTGACTTGGACTAATATTATAAACACGCTCATGTCCGGTACCATAACCAATGGTTGTTTTAAATGAAAGTGGCAATTGTACTTTTTCAAGCGCTTTTAGAAGCATCATTTTTTTCACATCTGTAGTATCTTTCATATCTGCTGTTAAATCACCTTCGATTGTCTTTTGGGTTTCTTGCTTATAGCGAAGTGGGTATAAGCGATCCCCTCCGCGATTATCATATACATTTCGATTTACTTGCTTATATTCCCAATTAATCGATGTGTCTATTGACTCATAATTTAATGCCCATTGCCCTAAATAAATTTTCGCTCGGTACCCTACTGCAAGCGGTGCATTCGAAATTGTCGTTTCATTAAACATTCGAATTAAATCTGGGTTTTCAATTTTAATATTTGTTGTTTTCAATAATTCTTGAGCAAACTTACTCGGCTGTAAACGTGGTAAATCTTGTGCATCATTTGGAAATGTATTATCTTTTGAAATATTTAAAACAGATGAAGGCATTTTTACTTCTACTGTCGTCTTTGCAAAACTACTGTTAGGAAATAATAAAATAAACGAGACCATAGTTGAAAGACATATGCTGTACACTCGTTTCACCTGTCAGGCTCCTTCCTACGTAAAGGTATATAAATTACTGTATTTATTGTTTTCCCTCAAACACATTGTTATCCCTATTTTTCATAATAAATAAAAACCAATTCCCATAATGACATACGCAGCTAATAAAGTGCCTCCTTCAAACCAGTTTGTATCCCCATCATTTGAAATAGCAATAGTTAAGAAAACAGCTGTAATCATGGAAACAAGCTCTGGTATTGTAAATACTAACGGCATCTTTTGTGCAAAAAACATCGAAAGAAGTACTAACACAGGAGCAACAAACATGGCGATTTGTAATGTAGAACCTACTGCAATTTCAACGGCGATATTCACTTTATTTTTATACGCCATAATAATTGCAGATGCATGTTCTGCTGCATTACCAACAATCGCAACGATGATAACCCCTATAAATAACTCTGACCAGCCAAATGACTTTGCAACCGTTTCAAAAGTATGTACGAGTGCCTCTGAAACATAAGCTACCGCAATTGTTGCTATCGCTAAAACGAGTAGCGCTTTACCTTTCGACCACTCAGGCTCCTCCTCATGTACTTCTTCATCGCTCTTATGTTGATATACACCGCGGTGTGTAACTAACTTAAATAGCAATGCAGCAAGGTACATAATGATCATAATAATAGAAACACCAATACTTAATTGATACGTCTTTCCAGCATCCATTTTCATTGAAAAAATCTCTGGAATAACAAAAGCTACGACAACAGCAAATATTAATAAAGCTGAATTATGCCTTGCATCGTAAACATTAAAGCTTTGTCTTTTATATTTAAGGCCTCCTATAAAGAAGGATAGCCCTCCTACTAATAGTAAGTTTCCAAGTACAGAACCAGTTAAAGATGCTAGCACTACTTCAATTAATCCTGCTTGAAGTGCGAAAATTGAAATGATAAGTTCAACCGCATTACCAAAAGTAGCATTTAATAATCCACCTATCCGAGGTCCAGAAACAATTGCTAAACTTTCTGTTGCTCTCCCCATAAACCCCGCTAATGCGATAATCGTAATGCAATATACAGCAAACATAATTGTTTGAGGCCAATGCAATGTTTTTCCGAGTACAGAAAGTGGTACACCTATAAGCGCTACTATAAGAAATATTTTATTAAACATGCTTTCCATCCTTCCATCTTCTGTATTTCTCCTCAATATTATTATTATTCTTCTCCTAACTTGTCCGATTTCATCACAATTACGTTTAAAAAATCGAATTGAAGAAAACAGTATGAAAGATATTTAAATTGTCTTGTTTAGACAGAAAGAATTAAAAATTGAAAAGAGGTTAAAAGCATGCACTTAAAAGAAAAAATCGCAACTATTATTCAAGGTCAACGAACAGGTATATTATCTACTGTACGTAACGATAAGCCACATGGTGCCTTTATGATGTTTTTCCACGAAGATTTTGTACTATATGTTGCAACAGATCGAAATTCAAAAAAGATAACAGATATCGAGAAGAATCCAAATGTGCACGTACTACTTGGACGAGAGGGAAAGAAATTAGATGAAGATTACATTGAAGTTGAAGGTATCGCTTCCATCGAAGAAGATCAAACATTAAAAAATAAATTTTGGACTAATAGCTTAAAACGCTGGTTACTCGGTTCGGAAGATCCTAATTACGTACTAATAAAAATCAATCCTGATACAATTTATTACATCGATAGTGCTGGTGCGACCGAGCCCGAGTTTTTACGACTATAAAATAAAAATAAGCCCACCTTAGGTGGGCTTGTTTTGTCGAAAGGTTCTTCTGAAAAAAACAATAAAATAGGTGGAACTTTCTAAAGATCCTGTTATATAATAGCAGTAACTTAAATAAACTGTATTAAAACAGATTGAGGGGAGAAATAAAAATTGATGAAAAGAGAAGAACGAAAAAACATGATTGAGTTTATTGAAAAGAAAAAAGGGATTGAACGTGACGAATTATTATTTATGACAGACGATGAAGTAGAGCATATTTATAATGTAACGTACTTTTTATATGAAGAAATAGCAGAGTAGTATAATAAACCCCCACCTTATTAAAAATATAGGGCGGGGGTTTATTTCGTTTTTTATACATGAGAATGATTTTCATGTATAATAATGTAAGATTGGAGGAATTTCACTATGAGTTCATGGCTATTATTCGCACTATTATCAGCAATTGCTGCTGCCCTCGTATCTATTTTTGGAAAGATTGGCTTAGATGGAATCGATGCCAACGTTGCAACAACGATTCGCTCTATTATTATGGCATTATTTATGGTAGGAGTTATTATTATACAAGGTAAATTTCAAAATATCGGTGATGTCCTCCTAAATAAAAAAGCACTGCTATTTATCACATTAAGTGGAATCGCTGGTGCTTCGTCATGGCTATTTTATTTTCTTGCATTAAAAACAGGAAAAGTTTCACAAGTAGCACCTATCGATAAATTAAGCGTAGTATTTTCCATTATTCTCGCGATGATTATATTAGGTGAAAAGTTAAACTTTATGACTGGTATTGGTGTAGTCTTTATTACAGCTGGTGTATTATTTGTTGCTTTCAGCTAAAAAACCGCTATTATTAGCGGTTTTTTCTTTTCCTTATGTAAATCCACACAATAAATGTTACAATTGCCGAAACTAATAAAATCCATATTCCATAATGATGGAAACTATATTCAACAAAGCGCCACTTCTCTCCCAGTTTCCAACCTAATCCAATAAAAACACTTATCCAAATTAGTGCACCACCGTAAGCATACAAACAAAACCGCCACAATGTTAAATTTGAAACTCCAGCAAAATATGCTGTTAAATGACGTACTCCCGGTATAAAGTAGCCAATCATTAAAAGAAATGGACCGTATTTTTCAAATAAAATATGTGTTTTTTCAATATGATGTTCCTTAATTCTAACTTTCGGACCATATTTTTTTAAAACAGGGAGCCCAAGTTTTAAACCTAATATGTAACTTAATGTAATGCCAAGCATTGCACCTGCCATTCCACTTAAAAAAGCAGCTGTTCCTGACATAACTCCTTTTGAAATGTTATATCCGATAAAAGTCAATAAAAACTCATCCGGTATAGGTAATCCAACAATCCCGCCAGCTAAAGCTATAATAATTCCAAAATATCCATAATGTGCGATTAACTCGCCAATATGTTGTTCCATTCGGAAGACACATCCTATACACGATCGTTATTCCATATTGTGCCCATTCTATCTTTAAGACAAACATGGTATACATATTCACTATACATTGTTTTTATAATGAACTCTACTTCTATTCCATTCCTTAAACAGAGATTTAATCAGTGGGTTTTTTTATCCATCCCAACTGATTATTAGCCTGAACCAATCGGGATTTTACGGGCAGCAGGGCTCCTACTTAGCTTCCCTGCATTCGCTAAATTTTGGTGTAGGAGTCTTACTGCCTATAAATAGCGAGATAAAAAAATAAAAATTCATAGGCTTATTTTTTTGTTACAATAAAGGGAAGTTACTTTTTGCAACGGTTTAACTCTCAAGAAAAATGATATATCTAGCAAAAACATAGTTTGGTCTATATAATGCAACTTCTACCTATTAGAGTAACATGCACCCTTTTACATACAACATCATTTTTCTAAATTATACAGGGGGAACGAACATGACCATTGAAAAACAATTTATCCAAAAGATTTACTATAAAACATTTTTAACAGAAGACTCTTCCATTCCGGTAGCGGAAGTACTCGGTGAAGCATATATAAATGAATCAAAAAATGAATTCTCCAACATATCTAATATTCGCTTTGCACAAGGTGAAGTTTATTTCCAAACTAACGACTTTGAAGCCGCTATATTCAAATGGGAGAAAGTAAATAATGAACTTGCTCTCTGGGCTATGAAGAATATTGCAGATGCTTATTTCGAATTAGATTTCTTACCAAAAGCAGAAGAAATTTATAAATCTATCCAAACAGAAGATACAACTCTTACGATGGAAGTTTCCCTACAACTTCTTTCTCTTTATATCGAGCAAAATCGTTTAGGTCTAGCATTTAAGACGATTAGTGACGCTGTTGCGTTTCAACCGGACTATCCAAATATTACTGCAATCGCTCGATCGTTCTATGAAAAACAAGAAGATTGGAATAATGCTATTGAACTAGCGGTTCAAGAAGGAATTCGAACTAAATCTTTACACTGGTTTGATACTTTAATCAATTATGTAAACAGAGGCTTTACTAACAAGATAAAACCTGAGTATTTCTATGAATCTTTAAAAGCCTTATATACTATTGATCAAGTTCAGTTTAAAGAACTTGTTATTTCACTTTGGAACAGCTATGAAAATGAATCATTCCACCTACCTTGGATTCAAACAATAAATCACCTATTCTTACATATTGAAGTAGATGCTAATGATGATTGGAATGAAATTTCTACTCGCTATCAAGAGACGTACTTCGAATTGATTACTGGACAACATTTCATGCACGAATTACAAGGACTTGTACCAGATTTATTAACAAATTGGTTTAGTTTAACGAAAGCGGAAGATTCTTTACTTGTCTCCGCAGCAGTATTAGCATGGAATGAAGTTTCACCGACAACTCTAGAATCATTACTCGTAAAAAGCGCATTTGCCTTACTTTCAAATGCATCAGCTCATGCAAATGTTGATATGGCAGACGTATCAGCATTATTTGAAACGATTGCTGTATGGGCTGAGAAGAATGATGTAGATTTAGGTCATCAATTCACACTACTTGTTCGTGAGTTATACGATTTAACTGTTACACAACTTCTAGTAGCAGGAGCTAGCGATTATGATAAATCAGCCTTTATTAACTCTATACTAGGAGAAAATATATTAAATGAGGCTATAACAACTTCAATTACATTTAAAGATGATAGTCAAACTGAAATAACTGAGCTTACAGAACTAGATATACGAAATATACCAAACTTTGACGAACTTCATAACATACTAGCGGTACCTTCTCAGTCAAAACTAGAAAGAAAATGTATTGAAGTTAAATTACCAAGTAGATTTTTACGAAAAAATAAGTTTTCATTCCTTGTCACACCTACTGTGCATGGACAACTTGACAAAAACAGCTCTCACTTTGAATACTTACAGGCAGCAGATAGTCTCATCTATGTACTAAATTCAGCTTCACCATTACATGATGAAGAGCTCGATACATTATTATATATTCGTGAGCAAGTACCAAATTTACAAATTAAATTCGTCTTACAAACAATTGATACGAATACTAGTGAAAATATCACGAACAGCATTAAAAAGAAAATACTCGTACATTTCCCAGAAGCACACTTTTTCCCTTACTCTCCTTCACAAGAGAGTAGTGAACAGCTAGGTAACGTAACAGACTCTATTCTTTCTAACCTTACTCAGCGTAACGTGGAAAAAGAACGCATTGAAAAATTATTATGGTTTATCCAAAAAACAATTGCATACCTTGTAAATGAACGTGTGGAATTAGAAAATACGTTAGTGAAATCCGTTCGCTGGAATAAACATATTTTAGTAAAACTTGATGGTTTTATTAATAATCTTACTGCCATTCAAAAAGATAAAATTCGTTCTATTACAGAATCTTATCTCTTAACGAAAGAAGAGATTACGCAGGATATACATTCTCAAATTCCTGAATTGTTGCAGAGTTGCTCTGACCTCGTTCAAGAAGATAGTGATTTCAAACTGGTTCATGAAGAACTAAATGTAGCAATGAATGAAAGAATTCAAAAACATGTACAGCAAGTGCTCCTTCCTAAGTTTACTGGGTCTATTCAAGAATGGATTGAAACTGCTCATAATGAATTCATTCAAGCTCAGGCTTATTTAGATGAAATGAGCGATACCTTTAATAAGCTCTATGAGGAAGAGCGTATTAAACTTCCTTGTGATTTCAAATTACTAGATGACTGGGATAGAGATGTTGCAAGAATGACGAATAGAATTACAGTAGCTAACATCAATATTTTATTACGCTTTACACCGACACAATTTTTCTTAAAAAGTGCAGGAAAGTTATTCGGTAATATGCAAAAAAATCAATCTATGCTATCAAATAAATATAAACAATATATTGAAACAGAAGATTATACAGAAGTTGCTCAGATGATTTCAAAACAATTCTTCCTACAATTTGAAGTGTTTGAAGGTGCGCTAGAACGGGATATCATGATGTTCTTTAAAGACCCTCTTAGCATATTGAAACAAACCGTAGAAGCGGCCCAACTTGAAATACAAGAAGATGAGCAAACATTAACAAAGCTAAGAACGAACCCAGAAACTTATCATGATCCTTTAACACTCTTTAAATTGCAATTGTTACAACGAAAATTCATGTTAAATATCGACCAAAATAATGAACATATTGCTTCACAAGAAACAATAAAGTGAAACTATAATCAGTGGGGGTTTTGTTCATCCCCCACTGATTATTAGCCTTCACCAATCGGGCGTTTACGGGCAGCCCCACTCCCACCTAGCTTCTTTGCTCCACCTGAATTTTGAGGTGGGAGTTTTACTGCCCGTTAATGCGGGATAAATAAAACACCAACTGTTTAAATAAGAAAAACCAAGCAACTAACTCGCTTGGTTTTTCTTATTTTTAATCTACAATTTTCACATGTTCAAATGGATAATATATCGCCATGAACTTTCCTAATACTTCTGTTCTATCAATGAGCCCTAAGCCGTTCCTACTATCCCTACTAACTAAACGATTATCTCCCATCACAAAAATTTTATTTTTAGGAATTGTAATCGGTCCAAAATCTTCAGTTAAATTGATAAGTAATTTTTCTGCCTGTTTTTTATTATTCTTTAAATACTCTTCATTTTTCACTTGATGATTAACATATAATTGATCATTCTTCATCTCAATTACATCTCCTGGCAATCCAATAACTCTCTTCACGTAGAAATTATCTGTCTTCACGACAATAATATCCTCTCTCTCATAACTTTCAAATCTCTTTGCAAGTTTATTAATAATTACTTTATCTCCATCTTGTAACGTCGGCCTCATCGATGCTCCTTTTACAGTCGTAGGGAAAAACAAAAAGATTTTTGCCAAAAACACTAATAAACATGCAATTGCAATTATTTCAAAGAATTCACGCAAATGTTTTTTCTTTTGCATCATTCCACCATCTCATCATCTTTTTATTTTTATTATAAGTACTCCGACTAGTTAATTTCTACAAAATTCTGAATTGTAACATTAGAATATTACAAATATAAAAATAACATTCCCTATAAATTCACTATTTTTATATACTATGTTTTCCATCTATCAAACAGGACTTTTCCTATGAAATTTATGCTTAGAAAGTATAAATTACTACACAAATTAAACAAACAAATATAATAACATAGCAATAAAAAAGATACTCTCAAAATAGTCTATCAACTATTTTTGAGAGTATCTTTTTATAATCCTACATATACAATACACATCTGCGCTGCGACATATGTAAACCAAATCCAAAGCGGTTCATACTTCAGTTTGCGCCCTCCGATATCTGTCACGCCGATAATAAAATCAGAAATCACAAACAGTAAACCACCAAGTGCTGGTATCCACCATATTCCTATATTCTCGTAATATAAGGCGAATGCAAAACATGCCATTCCTCCAACCCACAAACCGTAAATTAGAGCGCCTATTGTAAAAAGTTTGTCTTGTTTTTCATTTCGAATAAAGAAAAACCACCCTATAATTAGAAAGAGTCCGTATACGAGTAAACCGATCCAAAAACCATTCCATGAAATACCTGTTTGTAAAAATGCTTTCACATAGAAACAATGTGCAAGAGCGAAAGTAACCATTCCTCCAATTAATCGATGACCAATTGGAATTAATCCTGCCATAAATAAATCCCCTACAGTTGATAAAGTCATACCGAGTGCAACCCACGTACTGTACTCAGCCGATGGATCTTGTAACCATATCCAAATTGCACTTCCTGTTAAAGAAAAACTAAGAATAAGACGAACGGCTAAAGGTAACGGCATATTATTTCTCGTTCTCTTCGTCTGTCCTATTGCATAAATTGCTCCCATTAAAAAAAGAATAATTTGCCCGACTAACACAATGTAAAGTACATTCATAATATGTTCTCCTCAATAAATGCTTTATTCTATCTTTTTTCGTTACATATATCACATTCTCCTTTTTCTATGTAAAAAAAGAAGAACAATACTGTTCTTCCATTTTAATCGTTTTTCTGTTCTCTATGCTACTTGTTTTTCTTGCTCAACTTTCTTTTTAACCGGGTTACGATTTACTACAATAATTCCAGCTGCGACACACGCTAAACCAAATAGTACAAAGGAATGGATTGCTTCCCCTAAAATTAGACTTGATAGTAGTACACCAAAAACTGGTATAAAGAACATATACATTGAGACTTTCCCTACTTTGTTATACTTCATAATTGTATTCCATATACAGAATCCGGCTGCTGATAAGAACGATAAATATATGAGCATAAGTATTGCATGTAGATTAAATATGAATGGCATCATTCCAACTTGAAATGCACCTATACATAGCAGCCCCATTGATCCGAAAATCATCTGATATGCTGTCATATACCCAATATCTAATGTTTTACTACCTTCTTTCGCTAATATGTTTCCATACGAATACATCATGGCTGCCCCAAGAAGTAATAAGCTACCTATTCCAAAATGAAATGATAAACTTCCATCACTCGGTACATTCACTAAAATCACACCGCAAAAACCAATAGCTACTCCAATTACTTTTCGCCTATTTAGAGCATCATCTTTATATAAAAAGTGTGCGAGTAAAATTTGAAAGAATGATGATGTTCCTGAAATAATCGCTCCTTCAATTCCTGAGCTGTAACTCATTCCAATATAAAAACATATATATTGAAGAAAAGTTTGAAACAAGCCAATTTGAACTAACTGCTTTCCTGTTCCTTTTTTGAACTTCATATCTTTTCCTAACGCTTTAAAAAATAATAAGAGCATTACACCAGATAAGAAAAAGCGATAGCCAGCAAATAATATTTGTTCCCCGACTTCTTGTGGCTGAATTCCAAGTTCAGCATAGCTTAATTTAATAAAGGGAAATGCGCTTCCCCATAAAAATGTTGCTACTATTGCAGCAATAAACACACCAATCGGATGGGTGAAAAATTTCTCTGTCTTCAACTTGATGTCTTCCTTTCCGACCTTTTTATGAACAATATTCATATATACCAAAGGAAATACGAAAACACAAGTTTTCAGTTTATCCCGCTATTCGCCGGGCAGTAAAACTCCCACCTCCAAATTCGGCTGGGGCAAAGACGTTAGCTGGGAGCCCTGCTGCCCGTAAAAGCCCGATTGGCGAGGGCTAATAATCAGCGGGAGATGAACAAAACCCCCACTAATTAAAGTTTCACTTTATACTAAAACAAAAACATATCATCTAAGAAAAACATATGCTATACTATAGAATAATTACAATATAATAACTATTAAAACCAGATTCAACAGAAATGCTGCTATCCATTATGGATGGCAGCTTTCGTCGTTTTATAGGGGTTTCGATTTTGATTCTTTTTCTCAATAAGAATTCGGAAGGAGCGAGTATTAATGAACTCAGAAGTAAAAACATTACAAGCACAAAAAGATATTTCTCATCCCTCTTTATGGGATACATTAAAGAAACATTATGAACTTATATTTGCAATCGCATCTGGTATTTTTATTTTAGCTGGTTGGTTATTCACAAAAAATGATGCAATAAGTGCAGGTATTACTTTATATATCCTTGCTTATGTAGTTGGAGGATTTGCAAAAGCAAAAGAAGGTATTGAAGACACAATTGAAGAGAAAGAGCTAAATGTTGAAATGCTCATGATTTTTGCAGCTATCGGTGCCGCAGTTATTGGTTACTGGGCAGAGGGTGCTATTTTAATCTTCATCTTTGCATTAAGCGGAGCAATGGAATCTTATACATTAAGTAAAAGCCAAAAAGAAATTTCAGCGCTTCTTGATCTACAACCTGAAGAAGCATTACGTATTTCAAACGGAACTCCGGAACGTGTTCCAGTTGAACAATTACAAATTAACGATATTATTTTAATTAAGCCAGGTGAGCGTGTTCCTGCTGATGGCACAATTCATACTGGTGAAACAAATATTGATGAAGCTGCTATTACAGGAGAACCCATTCCGAATGAGAAAAAATTCGGCGATGAAGTATTTGCCGGCACTGTAAATTTACGTGGTGCTATTGAAGTTAAAATTACGAAGCCGAGCGATCAAACATTATTCCAAAAGATTATTCGTCTCGTTCAAAGTGCACAAAGCGAAAAATCCCCATCACAACTATTCATCGAAAAATTTGAAGGAACATACGTAAAAGGTGTACTACTTGTTGTTGCGCTTATGATGTTTGTTCCTCATTTCTTACTTGATTGGAGTTGGAATGAAACGTTTTACCGCGCGATGATCTTACTTGTAGTCGCTTCTCCTTGTGCGCTAGTTGCAGCCATTACACCGGCAACTTTATCAGCAATTTCAAACGGAGCGAGAAACGGTATTCTCTTTAAAGGTGGTATTCATTTAGAACGTCTAGCTTCAGTAAAGGCGATTGCCTTTGATAAAACAGGAACATTAACACAAGGAAAACCTACTGTAACAGATGTATATGTTCGAGAAGGCATAGCAGAAAGTGAAGTACTTTCTATTACAGCAGCGATTGAAAGTCACTCTACACATCCTTTAGCAGAAGCGATTGTTAAATATGCAAAACATGCTTACGACATTACGATAAAAAAACCAGAAAACGTTGAAGATGTAACTGGTTTTGGATTAAAAGGAATATTAGAAAACAAATCTTATAAAATTGGTAAAGCTGATTTTATTGGAGAAGAAACAAAGACATTTCATAATGGCATTTCTGCTTCACTTGAAAAAGAGGGGAAAACTGTCGTTTATATTAGTGATGAGGATGGTATTCTTGGACTGATCGCTTTAAAAGATACCCTTCGCCAAGAAACGATAGCGGCTATTCGTGATTTGCAAAGCATTGGTGTCGAAGCAATCATGATTACTGGTGATAATGAAGAAACAGCAAAAGCAATTGCCAATGAAAGTAATATAAAAGAATATTACGCATCATGTTTACCGGAAACAAAAGTTGAAACGATAAAGCAGTTAAAAGAAAAGTACGGCATAGTCGCCATGGTTGGAGATGGTATAAACGATGCACCTGCACTCGCTACTTCTAGTATTGGTGTTGCAATGGGTGAAGGAACAGACGTAGCATTAGAGACTGCAGACGTTGTTCTTATGAAAAACGAATTATCTCGTCTCTCTCAAGCAATCCGTTTATCAAAACGAATGAACCGTATTGTGAGGCAAAACGTTATCTTCTCTTTAGCTGTCATTGCAATGCTGATTTGTTCTAATTTCTTGCAGTTTTTAGCTCTTCCATTCGGTGTTATTGGACATGAAGGAAGTACCATTCTTGTAATCTTGAATGGCTTACGATTATTAAAAGGAAATAAGTAACGGGTCCCTGATAAAGGACCCGTTTTTTTTAATGGTAGCTATTGTGACCGTTCGCACTACTGCTCGTTTTATGCTTTGGATGCGAACTGCTCTTTTGTTTATTATTACTTTTATTATTGTGGTTCTTTTTATTATTACTCATGAAATATCCCCCCTGTTCCCTTTTATTATGGAACAAGAGCTCATTTTTCATTACGGGAATTATTGTCACCCGTTCTATAATGATGGAGTAAACCATTAATTTCACCGCCAAGTAAAATTACCCACGCAGTTAAGTAAAACCATAACATTAAAATAATGATACCACCGAGACCACCATATGTATTAGCGTAATTTGCAAATTTATCTACATAATAGGCAAATGAGTACGATACCACAATCCATCCTACAGTAGCAAATATTGCTCCCGATATGACTTCTCTTCGCTTTAATTTCCGATCAGGCGCAAATGTATATAAAAAGCTAAACAAAGCGATTAAGACAAAGAAACTTGCTACTAAACGCGTAATACTCCAAACATAAGAAAAACTATCCGATAAACCAATTGCTTTAAACACGGCTGCCCCAATCACTTGTCCAAATACTGGAACGATTAGTGCAAACACAATCATAAAAATTATCGCTAACGTGAACACGATAGATAAAGCTCTTGTTTTAATAAAAGAACGGGTTTCTGTTACATCATAAGCACGGTTAAAAGCGTTCATAACCGCATTCACCCCGTTTGAAGCAAACCATAACATCGATAGTAAACCGAATGATAATAAACCACCATTTTGTTCGTTTACAACTTTATCTACGTTTACTTCAATTAAGTTCATCGCATCTTCTGGTACGTACGGTTCTAATAAATTGAGCACACTTTCTGTTTGAAGGTCAATAAAGCCAAGAAGCGTAATTAAGAAAACAAGCCCAGGGAAAATCGCAAGCAAGAAGAAATAAGCGAGCTGTGCTGCTAAGCCCGCTACATCATCGCGCATCGTCCGGTCATATAAATCTTTCCCAAACGAAAAAGTGCGATTTCTTTTTGCTTTTTCTAGAAATTTCCTCATATTTTTTAGACGCTTTTCTTCTCTTCTTTATTTTGCTTTAGCTCAATGTATGCTTCAGTTTTTTTTTCCTCTGCATTTGAGTCTTTCATAAATAATTCACGCGCTTCTTTCATACCACCATCTTCAGCTACCACTGGCTCTTCTTCTGCTTTAAGCTCATCTACCTTTGGAGATACAGCTTGAATTTCAATCGTTTCCGGCTTTTCTACTGGCACGATTTTTTTCTTACTAAAAATTTCTTTCGTTTCTTTTAACGTTTCTACAACAGACGGCGTCAATTTTTTAATTTCTGCTACTTTCGCTTTCACTACATTGAAATCAGCAAGTTCGCGTCCTTTATCTGTAACAGTTTGCACTTTTTCTTTTATCTTCGCATTTTCACCAATTTCAATCATCTTTGTTTTTGCTTTTTCAGCAGTGTTTTTTACTTTTTCACGGTTTTCTTTCTTCAACATAGATACAGCTACACCTGCAGCTACACCAAGCGCAATGTTTCGAGCAATATTATTTTTCTTTGCCATATTCCTTCACCCTTTCATTTCTTATATTAGAAAGTATTACTTTCTAAGCTTCCTCATATTCCTTGTTCATTTCGAATGAAAGCTACTAGCTTTGCACACCCTTCTGTTACAAGGTCATACACTTCTTGGAAGTTCCCTGTAAAGTAAGGGTCAGGAACGTCTGTCCAGCCACCGTCTGGAACAAAATCGGACAGTCTACCAATATAGCCTCCAGTTTTACCAAAACTTTTTAAATCCGCTATATTCTTGTTGTCCATGGCAATAATATAATCAAACTTTGTTAAGTCTTCTTTTTCTACTTGCCGTGCTTTAATTCCTTCAAAAGAGACTTCATTTTCTTTTAAAATTTTTTTTGTTCCTTTATGTGGTGGATGACCAATATGCCAATCTCCAGTTCCTGCAGAATCAATGACAATTTTCTCTTCGAGTCCCTCTTTTACGACAAAATCTCGAAAAATTGCTTCTGCCATTGGAGAACGACAAATATTACCAAGACAAACAAACAATACTCGGACCATATTTTTGTCTCTTCCCTTCTTGGTGCATTTCTTAATATATATCTATAGTATAAACAACCAATTATTAATTATAAAGGAAATCCCTACTAATTTAATAGGATTGAAAAGTTTCATTAACGAAAATGATAAAAAAATGTTAAGATAGCCTTATGTTATTTTAAAGGGGGACACTTCGGTGGATTTATCCGTAAAATCAGAAGTAAACGTTGAATATATGGTAGAAGCTATTAAAGAAAAATTACGCATGGTTAATGCTGGAGCAATGAGAGCTGCTAGTTTTAACGAAGAAATGTACGAGGACTTACGTGACATTTATGAGCACGTTATGAAACGTGAAACATTCAGTATTAGTGAAATGCAAGCTATTACTGAGGAATTAGGTACATTAATTAAAAAATGACAAAGAGCCTCACGTATTCGAGGCTCTTTTAATTTCAACAAATTCATGACAACTCTTCTCTTTTCCTCCTCACATTCTAAATTACTGTACAATGAAAGTAGAACCTCACCTTAGATTTTTTCTCCATACATACTACTCTAAAAAAATTGCCACACTACCATTGCTAACTGTTTTTACTGGAGGTGCTTACTTATGAGCAATTGGTACAGTAAGACGAAAAATCAAACATTAATCGACCTAGAAACAAATGAACAACACGGTTTAACAGATAAAATCGTAAATGAACGTTTAAAGCAATATGGTTCTAATGAATTAGCTACCAAGCAAAAACGTACTTTATGGCAGCGCGTTTTCGCCCAAATTAATGACGTCCTCGTATATGTCCTTATTATCGCTTCCCTTATTTCCGCCTTTGTAGGTGAATGGGCCGATGCAAGTATTATCGCGCTCGTTGTAGTTTTAAATGCTGTTATTGGTGTAATCCAAGAATCGAAAGCGGAACAGGCTTTAGAAGCATTGAAAAAGATGGCAACACCTAAAGCTATCGTAAAGCGAGATGGTGAACTAAAAGAGATTCCATCTGAGCACGTCGTTCCAGGTGATATCGTTATGCTTGATGCCGGACGATATATACCATGTGATTTACGGCTTATCGAAACTGCTAATTTAAAGGTTGAAGAATCTGCTCTAACTGGTGAATCTGTCCCCGTTGATAAAGATGCAGTCTACCATCCTTCCATGCAAAGTGATGAACAAGTACCGTTAGGCGATCAAAAAAACATGGCTTTTATGTCGACGCTAGTAACATACGGACGTGGCGTCGGCGTTGCTGTTGAAACTGGGATGCACTCACAAATTGGTAAGATTGCTACCCTTTTACATGAAGCAGACGATGATATGACACCACTTCAAAAAAGCTTAGCACAAGTAGGAAAATATTTAGGATTTGTCGCTGTAGCTATTTGCACTACTATGTTTCTCATCGGTTTTTTACAGGGCCGGGATACGTTAGAAATGTTTATGACCGCAATTAGTTTAGCTGTTGCAGCCATTCCAGAAGGCTTACCAGCTATCGTTTCCATCGTTCTTGCAATTGGTGTTCAGCGTATGATTAAACAAAACGTTATCATTCGTAAACTACCAGCTGTTGAAGCTCTCGGTTCTGTCACAATTATTTGTTCAGATAAAACAGGTACATTAACTCAAAATAAAATGACCGTTACTCACTTTTATAGTGATCGCACATACGACCAGCTAGAAAATTTGAATGTAAATAATGATGCACACCGTCTATTATTAGAAAATATGGTTTTATGCAACGATGCCTCTTACGGTGCCGACTCACAAACAGGGGATCCTACAGAAATTGCCCTTCTTGTTGCCGGAAGCTCTTTTAACATTCAAAAAGATCAGTTAGAAAATGCACATGAACGCGTTAACGAGCTCCCTTTCGATTCAGATCGTAAAATGATGTCAACCGTGCATACATACGATGAAAGCTACTATAGCATGACGAAAGGTGCTATTGATAAACTCTTACCTCACTGCACCCATATCTTTATAAATAACAAAATCGAGGTCCTAACAGATTCTGATAAAAATCAAATATTAGACGCTGCCGGGTCAATGTCTCAAGAAGCTTTAAGAGTACTTTCATTCGCATTTAAACAATACAATTCAAGCGATGTGGATATAAATCATCTCGAAGAAGATCTCATCTTTATCGGTCTTGTCGGTATGATTGATCCACCACGTACAGAAGTAAAAGATTCCATTACAGAGTGTAAAAAAGCTGGTATTCGTACAGTTATGATTACTGGCGATCATAAGGATACCGCCTTTGCAATTGCCAAAGAACTTGGTATCGCTGAAGAAAAATCTGAAATTATGCTTGGAACTGAATTAGATACCATTCCAGATACAGAACTAGCAAGTAAAATTAATCACTTAAATGTATTCGCTAGGGTCTCTCCAGAACATAAAGTGAAGATTATAAAAGCATTACGTGCTAAAGGAAATATCGTTTCCATGACTGGTGACGGTGTAAATGATGCTCCATCTTTAAAACAAGCAGACGTTGGAGTAGCAATGGGAATTACAGGAACAGATGTCGCAAAAGGCGCAGCAGATGTAGTTTTAACAGACGATAACTTCTCATCTATTGTGAAAGCTGTTGAAGAAGGAAGAAATATTTATCGTAATATTAAAAAGTCTATTCTCTTCCTACTCTCTTGTAACTTCGGCGAAATTATAGCTCTCTTTTTAGCTATTTTACTCGGCTGGGCAACACCACTACGCCCTATTCACATTTTGTGGGTAAATTTAATTACAGATACACTGCCTGCATTATCACTCGGTGTTGATCCTGAAGATCCAGATGTGATGAAGGAAAAACCACGACATGCGAAAGAAAGCTTATTTAGCGGCAGCGTTCCTTTTCTTATTTTCAATGGGGTTGTAATTGGACTTCTTACTTTAACAGCCTTTATCGTTGGGGCAAAGCTCTATACAGGAGATACAAATTTATTTCCTCTCTTCCCAGATCAAATTGATGAAGACGCTCTATTACACGCTCAAACGATGGCATTTGTCGTTCTTAGTTTTTCTCAACTCGTTCATTCATTTAACTTACGTTCAAGAACGAAATCAATTTTTTCAATTGGGATATTTACAAATAAATATTTAGTTTTCTCCCTTCTTATCGGTGTTCTTATGCAAGTTTGTATCATTTCCATCCCACCTCTTGCCAATATATTCGGTGTGCATGCATTAACAATGCGAGATTGGGGATTTGTTCTCTTGTTAAGTATCATTCCGCTTGTTGTGAATGAAATCATTAAATTATTTAAGAGAAAATAAAAGGCAATGAGGAATATTCCTCATTGCCCTTTTGTTTATCCTGCTATTTGCCGTGCAGTAAGACTCCCACCTCAAAATTCGGCTAGAGCAAAGAAGTTAGGCGGGAGATGAACATCCCCCACTGATTAAAGTTTCACTTTATCCTTGTAATTCTTTTTTGATATTCTCTGTTAATGTAGCCATACGCTTACGACTTTCTTCACGCTCACGTTTATTTTGCTCTTCAATTTGTTGTGTTTCTTGCATACCTCTTGAAATAATGTTCCAAGTTTCCTCAAGTGTTTCCATCTTAATACTAGAAGAACCTGATAATCTCGCTACTTCCACACTTTGAGTTGCGATATTTTGTGCATTTTTCTTAAGTAATTCATTTGTACGGCGATCAAGTTCCGCCATAGAGTCCGCAACAAGCTTTTGACGTTTCGCATTTACCGCTTGAATGATACCATTTTTAAAGATAGGAATCGTTGTAATAAATGCTGTATTGATTTTACCGATTAATTTATTGTTACCGCGTTGAATCATACGAATTTGTGGTGCTGTTAATAGAGCAACCATACGTGCTTTTTCTAAATCATCAATACGCTGTTCTAAAATTTCAACAGAGTTTTTAAGCGATTCTAATTCAATACCCGCTAACTGATCATTATTACGTATGCGCTCTTCGTACATCGGAACTAACTCTGTATTTAAACGCTCTAATAACATTTCCCCTGCTACTACGTATTTTTCTAAGTCTAAATAATACTTTAAGTTTTGCTCATATAAACCATCTAACGTACCAATTGATTTTTTCATTTCATCTTGATACTTCGTAATTTCTACGTATACTTTATCCATTTCGCGACCCATCGTCTGATACTTACTAAAGATTTGTTCAATCATTTTATCTGCTTTTTTGAACATACGTGAGAAGAAACCACTTTTCTCTTCCGCAAAGTCTTTACTATCAAATCTGTCCATAATTTTACCGAGCTGCTTTAATAATTCACCAGAGTCTTCTACTTTCGATAAAGACATTGTATGTAAAATTTGATCAGCGAAACGTGAAATTTCCATAGAAGGTTCTTTTCCGAGTTCAATTAATTCTAATTGATCTTTAATGTCTACTGCATTATAAATACGTTGCACTTCTGCATCTTGTCTAAGTTGCAAGCGAACATCTTGTGCGGTTTGCTCATTCAATTCTGTTTTCGAATCTAGTACGACTGGGTTATTCATATGGTATTCTCCCTTTCCTTATAAAAATGGACGAAATAGTCCTTTTATTGTTTGTGATAAATTTTTATAGGCTGATGAACCATGAAATTCAAGATCGAAATTAACTTCTTCAAGCCAATGTGAATCAAATGCTCCTGATTGAATATACGGTTCAATATCGTTTCTCCCCGTTGGATTAAAGTGGAATACATCTACTCCAATTTGATTTAAAAATAGTAATAACACAGCATCAGAACGACTTAATTCTCCGCTCTTCTCATTATTAAATATAACAATTTTCGGTACTTCTTGCGAATAATCAAATTTCTCAAGCTGCTCTAAAATGTTCGGTGGTATTTGAGAGAGTTGTGCGAAAACATACAGCGCTACATCTTGTTTCGTCTCTTTCGCAATTGGTTTACACATTTCACTTTCACACGTATGGATCATTGCTTCTGCAATACCATGTTGTAATCCTTCTGGTAAACGCTTATGCGGCCACCAATGGCTGTTCATAATTAAATCCGGATGTAACTTTCCCCCGCGGTCCAATGCATCTCGATAATGATATTGGAAATTCGCTTTTTGTTCTTTCGTAAACGGGAATGTATTAATTAATAAACTGTTATCAAATGATGTAATAGCCTTTAATCGCTGAAAATATTCTTTATCATTCTTTGAAACGCCTGATATTTTTGCAAATAAAGAAGGAATATAAATATGCTTATTTTCAACAAAGAATGTTGGACGTACAAATGCCTTTTCTTTCGTAATTAAAAAGAGTTCATCGTACGTCGTTTTGAGCGTACGGGCTACAGGTGTATACGAACGGAATTGCCACGGTTTGTATAATAATGAATTATCATGGTGAAGTACTTGCTCGATTTCTTTTGAAGCTTGATAAGCTACTGTTGCGACGCGTTCACGACGCCGATCAGGAAATGGTTCCAATGAAATACGTCCTGAATGAGATACGACAAAGGTCTTTCCTTCCTCATCTACACTCTCAAATCCATCTTTTCCTTCTGGGTGATAATAAAGCACATCACAGCCGAGCATAATAAGAAAGTATAAGAAATATATACGACTCTCCGTCGCATCACCGTACCAAACGATACGTGGCATTTGCTTCTTATAATTAATTGTAGAAAACCACTTTGCTACGTAATTTTCACTTAATTTAATCATATCGATTAAGAAACGCCGGAATCCTTCTGTTTTTAAAGATTGATTATGTTGTTTCTCATACAATTTCAATGCAGAAATAAACGTCGTATGTATATAATGCTGTAAATCAGGATTGTCTACTTGTGGTAATAGTTGTTTTCCAGACAAATGTGCTACAAGCCTATTGACGGTAAGTCCATTCGGCGCTTCTTGATGTAATGCAAAAACTTCTTGAATATGGCGCAGTTTTTCGGGATCAATCACCTTATTTAAATTTTGTTCATGCAAAACCTCGATCCCTTTTGCTTCACTATAATCAAATAGCCCGTTGAAATATTCATCTACATCATTAGGTACACCAAGAATGCGACTTGCTATGTAACTAAATTTCATCTCATTCTCTGTCAGTTCATATTGTGGACGTTTTTCTAAAAGCGCTTCAAATTGCTTTAAATCTGATTCTTCTTTTAATGCACATGGTTGAAGTGTAAAACGTGAAAACACAACAGTTCACCTCCAAAAACATTTACGTTTTTTCTAAAGTTTCTCTTCTATTATAAACTATTTTTAGTTATAAAAAATGGGCGCTCGCATAACGAGCAAACCCATTTCAATTATTTATGTTCACTTTTAGTAGCTGCAACTTCTTCTTTAGCTTGTCCAGAATTCTTCATGTAGTGAAGTATAAACGTTGCTCCAAACGCTATAACTAAAATAATAAAGAACAGCGTATGACTTACTTCAATATGAATGACAGACAGTAGCATTTTTGCTGCAATAATTAAAATTAAAATATATGCTGTCGTTTCAAGTTCTGGAATACGCTCTAACAATTTTAAGAATACGCCAGCGATACCACGCATCATTAAAATACCGAGCATTCCACCTAATAGTAAAATCCAAACTTCATTCGATACACCAAATGCAGCAAGTACACTATCTACAGAGAATGCGATATCCATTAATTCAACCATCGCAACCGTCCCCCAGAAAACACCGAACATTCTGAAGAGAATACTGTTTTGGTTCATACCATGGGCTTCCGCTTCTTCTGAATTGCCTTTTCTTTTATCAATGAAATATTTAATTGATAGCCAAGCTAAGTAAAGCGCACCTAACACTTTTACCCAGGCCAATTTAATTAAGAACATTCCGATTCCAATTGCAATAAAACGGAATACATAAGCTCCAATCAGTCCATAGAATAATGCTTTTTTTCGTTTTTCTTCTGGAAGATGTTTTACCATTACTGCTAATACGAGTGCATTATCGGCAGATAATAAGCCTTCAAGTACAACAAGTGTACCTATTAACCCCCAAGATACTGGATCTTGTAACACTTTAATCCACATGTCCAAGTCGAAAAACTGAGCATACGTATCAAGGATTCCTTGCAAAATACTCATCTTACCTTTATCCCCTATTCTTTGCTAGATTTATAGAAAGGTCAAAAAAAGGAAACGAATGTCGTTTCCCTTCTTATGCATCCAAGCCATACGCTTTTACAAGCGCACCTAATCCACCTTGGAATCCGCTTCCTACTGCACTAAACTTCCACTGTCCATTATGACGATATAATTCACAAAAGACAACTGCTGTTTCAATGGAGAAATCTTCCCCTAAATCAAAACGAAGAACTTCTTCATTTGTTTCTTCATTTGCTAAACGAACGAATGCATTTGCAACCTGTCCAAAGTTTTGATTACGACCTTCACCATCATAAATTGTAACTGTAATAGCAATTTTATGAACATCTGCTGGAACCTTTTTCAAATCGACAACAAGTTGCTCATCATCACCGTCACCTGCACCTGTACGGTTATCTCCTGTATGTAAAACTGATTCACAAGGAGACTGTAAATTATTATAGAAAATAAAATCAGTTTCCTTCGTACATTTCCCGTTCGCATCTAATAAAAAGGCAGATGCATCTAAATCGAAATCAGATCCACCATCATAAGATTTAATATCCCATCCAAGACCAATTACTGCTCTTGATAAACCTGGGCTTGTTTTAGCTAAATCTATTTTCTGTCCTTTTTGCAATTGAATAACCATATATATTCACCTCTATATTTTAATTTTCAAAAATATATCCATCAGTAAATACGCGTTTCACTGATGGATATATAAATCTATTACTCTACATCTAAACCAAAGTTATTACATAGAGAACCTAATCCACCTTGGAATCCACTTCCGATTGCATTGAATTTCCATTCACCTGCGTGACGGTATAATTCGCTTACTACTACAGCTGTTTCAATAGAGAAATCTTCTCCTAAATCGTAACGAATTAATTCTGCATTCTTTTCTTCATCCATAATACGTACGAAAGAATTAGAAACTTGTCCGAAGTTTTGGCTGCGGCCTTCTCCATCATAAATTGTAATTGTGAAACAAATACGCTCAATGTTAGCAGGAACATTTTTTAAGTCTATTTTAATTGTTTCATCGTCGCCTTCACCTTCGCCTGTACGGTTATCTCCTAAATGCTCTACAGCACCATTCGCACCTTTTGGATTATTATAAAAGACGAAATCCTCTGCTCCTGAAACTTTACCGTTAGCACCTACTAAGAAGATACTAACATCTAAATCGAAATCGTTTTGTCCATCATAACGATTCGTATCCCAACCAAGTCCTACAAGAACTTTCGAAAGACCTGGATTTGTTTTTGTTAAGTCTACCTTTTGTCCTTTTTTCAATGAAATAGATGCCATATTATACTATTCCTCCTTGGTTTATTTTATTGGTAACGTGATACAATCTCACTTAAGTTTTTATCTTGTGTTCCTTCTCCCACTGCTGAAAACTTCCATTCGTTTCCATGTCGGTACATTTCACCTGCAATTAAAGTCATTTTGCCAGCATAATTATCTGACAAGTTATAACGCGCTAATTCTTCACCTGTTTGTGGGTTTTGAATACGAATATATGCATTGCGAATCATCCCAAAATCTTGACGACGATTTACACAGTCATAAATATTTACAACGAATACTAGACGATTAATACGGCTCGGAACTTTATGTAATTCTACGAAAATTGTTTCGTCGTCACCAGCGCCTTCACCTGTTAAATTATCTCCTGAATGAATGATACTACCACAAGTAGAAAGTTTGTTGCCGAAGTAAACTAAATCATTTTTGTTTAAAAAACGATCCCCTTCTAACATAACAACTGATGCATCACAATCTACATTTGGTTTACTTCCAAATAATGAAGACAGAAATCCACCTGATTGCCCAATTGGATCCCAGCCTAAGCCAACCTGCATTTTCGCTACTCTAGGTTGTCCTTTCGTTAAATCAATCTTTTGTCCTTTTTCTAAAATAATAGGCATGAAGTTTCTTCCTTTCTACAAAGCATTTTCCAACTCGGAAAACATTGTATTCTTCTCTTATATTGTAGCATTATTTATCTAATGAGAAAAAGGATAAATTCTCAATTATATGAAAACAGATACTATATTTATTTATACTGATGTAATAAGTGGTAAATAGAGCCAATCATTCCTGCACAATTACCGCTTTGCGCAAGTTTAATCTCACAATTACTATAAATCTCTTGATTTAAGTATGTTCCTATCTCTTCCTTCACTTCATTTAAGAAATCATCGCCTCTTTCAGTAATTCCCCCACCAATAATAATCATTTTCGGATTAAAAATATAAGCAAGATTGCTAATACCAATCGCCAAATGTTTAAAGAAAATCTTCACGGCTTGAGTAACACCGCTATCACCCTTATCATATAATTCGAAAATTATTTTACCATCCCACTCCTTTTTACCTTTATATCTTCGTACAAGATGAATTAATCCCGAAATTGAGGCAACCTCCTCAAAAGTTTTCCCTTCTATTAACATGTTCCCCCATTCCCCAGCGCCAAACAAATGTCCACGGTATAACTCTCCATTTATAACAATTGCTCCACCAATGCCAGTTCCAAGCGTAAGCATAATAAAATCGCTTTCTCCCCTTCCTGTACCTTTCCATTTCTCTCCTAAGGCTGCACAATTAACATCATTTTCAATAGATACAGGAACTTTTAATACTTCTTGTAATCTCTCAACAATAGAAATATTAGCATAACGCGGAATATGATCCACACCTCCCGTTATAACTCCTTTATCAATATCAACAATTCCCGCTGTACTAATACCAATTCCGGAAATAGTATATTCAGTCATTAACTTTTTTGATAAATATATAAGCTTTTGAACAATTTGTTCCCCGCCCAAGTGAATTTCTGTCGGGGCCTTTTTATGTATTAGTACTACACCTATTTCTGAAACAATTCCATATTTAATTTGCGTACCACCAATATCAAATGCAATATATTCTTTCATCCGTTGCCACTTCCTCTACTGTTATGAGTGTAAATTCTCCATCACTCTACTGTTTGCAAGGAATTTACATTAACTCTTTTCTCCCTTTAGAAATACACCACCTTTTTCTATATATAGTTTTTTTTGCATAAAACTCTTTTTCCTATGAAATATTACAAAGGGGTGTATTTTAGATGGAACAATAATTTTTTCTTCAGGAGGAAAACAATGACAAAAATATTCATTTTAGCATCAACACTTTCTTTATCCTTTTTTAGTGGCTTAAATATTGGTAATGCTGCAACTGAAAACTTCAATCCAATAACAAACGCTATTGTACAAAATAACGATAATTTAGCAGAAGGTAATTCAAAAGATAATAATAAACCTCCAGGAAACAATGGCTCTCAGGACGATAGTGGTTCTGACGGCAACGGCTCTGGTGGCAGTGGTTCTGGCGGCAATGGTTCTGACGGCAACGGTTCTGGTGGCAGTGGTTCTGGTGGCAACGGTTCTGGCGGCAGTGGTTCTGACGGCAACGGTTCTGGTGGCAGTGGTTCTGGTGGCAACGGTTCTGGCGGCAATGGTTCTGGTGGCAACGGTTCTGGCGGTAATGGTTCTGGTGGCAACGGTTCTGGCGGTAATGGTTCTGGTGGCAATGGTTCTGGTGGCAGTGGTTCTGGTGACAATGGTTCTGGTGGCAACGGTTCTGGTGGCAACGGTTCTGGTGGCAATGGCTCTGGTGGCAACGGTTCTGGCGGTAACGGCTCTGGTGGCAGTGGTTCTGGTGACAATGGCTCTGGTGGCAACGGTTCTGGCGGCAGTGGTTCTGGTGGCAGTGGCTCCGGTGGCAACGGTTCTGGTGGTAACGGTTCTGGTGGCAGTGGTTCTGGTGACAATGGCTCTGGTGGCAATGGTTCTGGTGGCAACGGTTCTGGTGGCAATGGTTCTGGTGGCAACGGTTCTGGCGGCAGTGGCTCCGGTGGCAACGGTTCTGGTGGCAACGGTTCTGGTGGCAGTGGTTCTGGTGACAATGGCTCTGGTGGCAATGGTTCTGGTGGCAGTGGCTCCGGTAGCAATGGTTCTGGTGGCAGTGGTTCTCAGGGTGGCAACCGTGTTAAAGGCGACAGTAGTTCTCAAGGTGGTAATGGCTCTCAGGGTGGCAACCGTGTTAAAGGCGATAGCGGCTCTCAAAGCGGTAACGCAAAAGATAATGCAACAAAACAAGGCAATAAGCTGCCTAATACTGCAACGCATTATCCTGCATCTATTTTAATTGGTCTTTCGACATTCCTAATTGGTGTGTTACTATTTATTCGTCGTAAAAACGCAAAATAAAAAAATCATCCTTCCATCTAAAAATACATGAAACAGATTATAAAATGAAACTTTAATCAGTGGGGATTTTGTTCATCCCCCACTGATTATTAGCCTTCACCAATCGGGCTTTTACGGGCAGCAGGGCTCCCACCTAACTTCTTAGCTCCAGCCGAATTTTGAAGTGGGAGTTTTACTGCCTGGCAAATAGCGGGATAAAACTAAAAAGGACTTTGATTGCATTTTATTATGCAATCAAAGTCCTTTTTGTCATCTAGTAGAAAAAGTATTAATACGCTTTTCCCCAATACACCATCTGCTTCGCTTTTTTACTACAGCAAATACATTCGTCAGCTAAACTTTCTTGTTCGAACGGAATACAACGTGAAGATACTCCAACTTCTTCTTTTAATTTTTCTTCACAAGCTAGTTCTCCACACCACATCGCTTTAATAAAACCTTGCTTTTCATCAGCCGCTTTTTTCATCTCTTCGAAATTCGTCACACTATACGTATTCTCATCGCGAAATACTTTTGCTTTGCTAAATAAAGAATGGTGAATTTCCTCAAGTAGTGCTGGAATGCGTTCTTCTAATTGATCCATTGATATAAATTCTTTTTCTTTCGTATCTCGCCTTACAAGTACAACTTGATTCTTTTCAATATCCTTTGGACCAACTTCTAATCTAATTGGAACACCCTTCATTTCATACTCATTAAATTTCCAGCCAGGTGTTTTATTGCTAGCATCTATTTTTACACGTGCAACCTTCTGAATACGTCCTTGCAACTCTGTTGCTTTTTCTAACACACCTTCTTTGTGCTGAGCAATCGGAACGATAACAACTTGTACTGGAGCGACTTTCGGTGGCATTACAAGTCCGTTATTATCGCTATGAACCATAATAAGTCCACCTATCATTCTTGTTGATACACCCCAAGATGTTTGATGTACGTATTGCCATTTACCGTTACGGTCTAAAAACTTAATATCAAATGCTTCAGAGAAATTCGTTCCAAAGTTATGAGATGTTCCTGTTTGAAGTGCTTTTCCATCATGCATTAAACTTTCAATCGTATAAGTTGCCTTCGCTCCTGCAAACTTTTCTTTTTCTGTTTTTTGCCCTTTAATAACCGGAATCGCTAAATACTCTTCACAAAAAGCAGCATATAGATTTAAAATATTTAATGTTTCAATTTGAGATTCTTCTGCCGTTTCATGAATCGTATGACCTTCTTGCCATAAAAATTCAGTTGTACGAAGGAATGGTCTCGTCGTCTTCTCCCAACGAACTACTGAACACCACTGGTTATATAACTTTGGTAAATCATTATATGATTGAACAATTTTTGAAAAATGCTCACAGAATAGAGTTTCAGATGTAGGGCGTATACAAAGTCTTTCCGCCAATTTCTCATCTCCGCCATGAGTAACCCACGCTACTTCAGGAGCAAATCCTTCAACATGATCTTTCTCTTTTTGTAATAAACTCTCTGGAATAAACATTGGCATGTACACATTTTCATGACCAGATTCTTTTAATTTTTCATCCATCACTTTCTGCATATTTTCCCATAATGCATAACCGTATGGACGTAAAATCATACAACCTTTCACACTTGAATAATCAACAAGCTCCGCTTTTTTTACAATATCGGTATACCACTGAGCAAAGTCTTCTTCCATTTTCGTAATGGCTTGTACTTGTTCTTTTACCATAGTTATTCTTCCTCCTTTAGAAAATAGAAAAAGCCCGCGTCCCCAAATAGGGACCGAGCTTTGTCGGCGTTACCACCCTGATTCATACACAAAAAAATTGAGTATGCTCTCTTTTTGATAACGGGAATTTCCCGCTGCATATGCAGAACTCAAAGGTAGGTTCCATATCGCCTCTTTAAGAATCTTCCAGCCAAAAGGATTCTCTCTCTGCAAAAAGGTAAGACATGTACTATTCCTTTTTCATCGTTATAACAAAATAAATTTGTTGAATATCATAATATAAATTTTATTTCAAAACAAGAGCCAATTTTCTTATTTTTATACATTATTTTCAATTATCACTGTTTTATACGTAACTTTTCCGAACTATTTTTACAAGTTGATGAGCAACCATACCAATTAGTGTACCAATTAAAACGAAGAAACAAATAAATCCGTATCCCATTCCTTCCCAACCACCAATAGCGATCATTGTTACAGGAAAGAGAGCTAAACAAAGAAGTACTAAACTAAGTGCAAATATAATATCAAACTGTTTGTCTGGAAAACGTTTCTTTAGTAAATATGACATAAAAAATACAAGGAGAACGGTGACTCCACCAATGATGTAAAAGATACCAAATCCATCTAGCCAATCCATAGTATTCCCTCCTTCCATTCATTCCCTTATACTTATTATATGTTTAATTTTTCTGAAAATAAATAACAAAATTTCATTCAAAAATATATTTTTATTACCAGGTATTAATAGTAATATATAAAAATAGGTTTTATATAATCAGGAGGGAAACTTTATGGATAAAGCATTAACAAATCGCGTCATTATTTTATCTTTCGACTGCTTATCAGCTTTAGATTTTCCTATATTACAAAAACTACCTAATTTCCAAACTTTAATAAACAGGGGCGCGATTGCGAAAAAAGTGGAGCCAATTTATCCTTCTGTAACATATCCAAGCCACTCAACAATCGTAACCGGTAATTATCCTAATAAGCATGGCGTTGTCAGCAATACATTACTTCAACCAGGACGTGATTCACCAGATTGGCATTGGTATCGAAAGTCCATTAAAGGAACAACTTTATATGATGAAGCACGCAAAGCAAATTTAACGACAGCAGCCCTTCTATGGCCTGTTACTGGAAGAGCAAATATCAATTACAATTTACCAGAAATTTTTCCAAATAGAGCGTGGCAAAATCAAATTTTAGTTTCATTATTTAGCGGTAGCCCGCTATATCAATTAGATTTAAATCGTCGTTTCGGCCATATACGAAATGGATTGTCACAGCCTGAGCTTGATGATTTCGTCCTTGCTTCTGCCGTACATACAATCCAGACGAAAAAGCCTAATGTTATGTTTGTACATTTTACTGATTTAGATACGCAAAGACATTACCATGGCTTCGAGTCCGAGGAAACAGTAGCTGCAATCCATAGACACGACGAACGCCTTGGAAAAATTATTCATGCATTAAAAGAAAGCGGGATATACGAAGAAAGTACAATTATTGCACTTGGCGATCATAGCGCTTTAAGTGAAAACAAAGCAATCCAATTAAATGTCCTATTTCGTCAAAAAGGACTTATATCCGTAAATAAAAGTGGCAAGTTACTAGATTGGAAAGCTTATTGCCAAAGCTGTGATGGATCTGCCTACGTACATGTAAGAGATAAAAATGATACTGAAACGATTAAAGAGATTCAACTTCTTCTTGAAGGACTTCTTCAGGATAAACAAAATGGAATTGAATTTATTCTGCACGATGAAGATGCAAAAGAACGTGGTGCTGATGGTAATTGCTTATTTATGCTAGAAGCCATGGAAGGTTATTACTTCATTGAAAATTATACAGGTGATTTCATAAAAGAAATTACTAAAAAAGATGTTACTTCTAGTAAGAAATATACATTTGGAACACATGGATATTCCCCAACAAAACCTAACTATGAAACAATTTTTATGGCTGCTGGGAAAGGCATTCAAAGTGGCGTTACAATCCCGTATATGAGACTGATTGATGAAGGTCCCACTATTGCTAGGTTACTCGGTTTACACTTAGGTGAAACAGACGGAGCAATTGTAGAGGATTTACTTCAATTGTAAAGAACTGTGTATATATGTAAAAGTTATGTAAAAATCATCACTGTTTCTCTTTTTACAATTTTTATTTTTGTACACTGTTAGTAGAACAAATTTAAGGGGGAACATTATATGAAAAAAATGTCCAGACAAGAAAAAAGCTGGATATTATATGATTGGGCGAACTCGGTATATTCGCTCGTCATTACAACTGCATTATTTCCAATTTACTTTAAAGCAGCTGCAAAAGAAGCTGGACTATCTGGTGCAACTTCAACAGCCTATTGGGGATATGCAAACTCGTTCGCTACACTTTTAATTTCTATACTCGCTCCTATTCTCGGCACGGTTGCTGATTATAAGGGATTTAAAAAACGATTTTTCACATTCTTCTTTGGACTCGGTATCGTATTTACAAGTATGCTAGCAGTTGTTCCAACATCTCAGTGGTACTTATTACTAGGATGCTATATGCTCGCATTAGTTGGCTTTGCTGGAGCAAATATTTTTTATGATGCATTTCTAGTAGATGTTACCTCTGGAGATAGAATGGACCGAATTTCTACGCGAGGTTTTGCATTAGGTTACATTGGGAGCACAATTCCTTTTATCGGTTGTATTGCTCTTATTATTCTTGCTCAAAAAGGAACTATCCCCTTATCAGTCGGAATTGCTAGTCAAATTTCCTTTGCAATAACAGCTCTTTGGTGGGGACTATTTACGATACCAATGCTAAAAAATGTAGAGCAAACACACTATATTGAACGTCATCCAAGACCAATTGCAATGAGCTTCAAGCGCCTTGCTAATACGTTTAAAAATATTAAAGAATATAAAACTGTATTTATGTTCCTAATAGCTTACTTTTTCTACATTGATGGGGTAGATACAATTATCACTATGTCTACTGCTTACGGAACAGATCTCGGTATTAGTGCAACCAATCTATTAATCATCTTATTTGTAACACAAATTGTCGCTTGTCCATTTGCTTTATTATATGGAAAACTATCGGAAACATTTACCGGTAAAAAAATGCTATATGTCGGCATTATCATTTATATCATTATTTGCACATATGCTTATTTCTTAAAAACGACGTTTGATTTCTGGATTTTAGCAATGTTAGTTGCTACTTCTCAGGGCGGAATTCAAGCACTTAGCCGTTCTTATTTCGCAAAACTAGTACCGAAAGAATCTGCAAATGAATTCTTCGGATTTTATAATATCTTTGGTAAATTCGCGGCAATTATGGGTCCGGTATTAGTTGGTGTCACAACCCAATTAACAGGAAAAACAAACGCTGGTGTCCTTAGTATTATTGTCTTATTTATTATCGGTGGATTCTTATTAACTAGAGTACCCGAAAATAATACGTCCGTTACACCACCTAATCCGAAAACTAAAACAATATAAGAGAAAGATCCCCTTCACACAAGAAGGGGATCTTTCTCTTATATTTTTAACGATAACGCCCTACAATTAAAAACTCTAAAGCTTGTACAAAAATAGTTTATCGACAGTTGTTCCTAATACTTCTGCTAACCGGAATGCTAGTGCTAAGCTTGGATCATATTTATTATTCTCAATTGCATTTATCGTCTGTCTTGATACGTTACACTTATCCGCTAATGCACCTTGTGAAATACTATTTGCAGTGCGCAATTCATAGATTTGATTTTTCACACCGTTTCTCCTAACCTGTAAAATCGTTTTTACATCATCAGTATATAGTTGGTACATGTCATTGTCAAAAGATTGCCGCAAGAAAAGGGAGCAATTCTGCTCCCTTACAATAGCTATTTCGAAACTAATCAATTCGTCATTTCCTCTCGATTCACAATATCTTCTTTCTTTATTTGCATACGTAAAACCGGGCCTATCGCAAGAGGCTATACTCCTTATTTAAGAAAACGTACTTTCAAACCACATTCGAATCATATGTATTATTCCAAATTTAAATCCTAATTTAGTAAGAGATACGGTTCCCTTTTCATTTCCCCTAGCATGTTAAAAATATTTAATCAAACGTTTGTTTAACTGTTTTTATGCATATGTAAGCCAACTAATTAAACGTTTGTTTAAAAAGAAATACGCCCCCTATAGGGCGTATTCTCATCAATCACCGCCGCCTCCACCACAGCTACCTCCACTATCTCCGCCAAAAGACCCTCCGCAATCATGTGAATGCCCGCCATCATGTGAACTATTACTATCAGATCCAGCAAAGAAAAATGATGGTGAGGAGGTGTTAGACGTACTATGTGTATTACTCTTTTTAGTAAGGTTTACTCTTCGATTATTTGATTTAACTGATGCTGCAATCATCCAAATTAAAGCACAAAATAGTAATGCTGCTATAACAAACCCCATATAAAAACCTCCCTTATTTTTTTACCAACTGAAGTACTCTCTCAATATTTTCAAGCGAAATAAAGCGCGATTCACGAAGGATCTCTTTTCCATTATGAAATAATAAAATTGTCGGCCCTGTAAATACCGCATATCGCCCTGCAATCTCTTGCATGTCTTGCAGTAATATTTCTACTTTCTCTACGTAATCATAATTCTCTAATACGCAATTTACTTTTTTTAACATAACATCACAAACACTACAATTTTCCGTTTTAATAAACAGCAGTACTAATTGTTGTCCTTCAATATATGTCGCTAATTCTTCTATCGTTTCAAATGTATTCATCTTATCCCTCTTAGCGTAATTTACGAAATACTTTATCCTGATACATACGAAAAGCTGAACTATCTTTAATCTTTCTCTTTTCCATTACTTGCTGAAAACGCAGCGTTTTTGCTGTTAACTCTTCTTGTAATTCTTTTCTCTCTACTTCATCATAACAGCACGCAATTAAGTCTTCTATTTTTAATATATCTTTTTGTAGTTCCATTTCTGGTGGAATCATACCTGCATTTTTCAAGATTTTATAACTCATTCTAAGTTCTGGAGGTACCATTGAAAGGTCTTCTAATTGTAGTGGTTTTCCTTTCCCCGGAATATGATCGAGATCACCATTCCGTATTGCTTGTCGAATTTTTTCTTCAGCAATGTTCAAAAAGACATCCACACCATTCGCTCCTTTACATATTTTTACTATTATTTTACATGATATTTTCTCATCTTGCTACGCTATTACAAATTGACTTTATACAATTTTTTCTCAAATTTAATTACAAGGAGCCTTTTCCTCCCTAATCAATATTTTATTTTCATGTGTAGTCTGTATTAGAGCCATTTAATATTGAGAAAATCTTTGCGAATCAAATAAAGCGTTTACACCAAATCTTGCATTTGCTACGATTTAATCACCCTCAGCTCCCTTGTATAGACTTCGTGATGTCTGATCATTTTTATCCCGCTTTAATGGGCAGTAAGACCCCCACCTCAAAATTTAGCGAAAGCAAAGAAGTTAGGTGGGGGATCAACTGCCCATTAAAGTCCGATTGGTTCAACTAATAATCAGTGGGGGATGAAGCCCCCCACTGATTAAAGTTTCACTTTATCTAGACGTTTCATACGTCTAGATTCACTTTGGTTTATTGGCGCATGCCTTTAAATATATCTTTTATTTTGAAAGGAGAAATGACTATGAGATCAAAAAAATTCACGCTACTATTACTATCCCTACTACTTTTCTTACCTCTTTTTCTCACAAACTTTATTACTCCAAATTTCGCATTAGCAGATTCACCAAAGCAAGGTCAAAAAATTGTTGGGTATTTTCCTTCATGGGGCGTTTACGGACGTAATTATCAAGTTGCAGACATTGATGCATCAAAGCTAACTCATTTAAACTATGCTTTCGCTGATATTTGCTGGAATGGAAAACACGGAAACCCTTCTACTCACCCCGATAATCCAAATAAACAAACGTGGAACTGTAAAGAATCTGGTGTACCACTGCAAAATAAAGAGGTCCCTAATGGCACTCTCGTACTCGGTGAACCATGGGCTGATGTCACAAAATCTTATCCGGGATCGGGTACAACTTGGGAAGATTGTGATAAATATGCCCGCTGTGGAAATTTCGGAGAACTGAAACGATTAAAAGCTAAGTATCCTCACTTAAAAACAATTATTTCAGTTGGTGGCTGGACTTGGTCTAACCGCTTTTCTGATATGGCCGCTGATGAAAAAACAAGAAAAGTATTCGCTGAATCTACAATAGCTTTTCTTCGCGAATATGGATTTGACGGCGTTGATTTAGACTGGGAATACCCGGGTGTTGAAACGATTCCTGGTGGTAGTTATCGTCCTGAAGATAAACAAAACTTCACCCTTCTGCTTCAAGATGTTCGAAATGCATTAACGAAAGCTGGTGCAGAAGATGGTAAACAATATTTACTAACAATCGCGTCAGGTGCAAGCCAACGTTATGCGGATCATACAGAGCTAAAGAAGATTTCTCAAATACTGGATTGGATTAATATTATGACATACGATTTCCACGGTGGGTGGGAAGCTACTTCTAACCATAATGCTGCACTATACAAAGATCCAAATGACCCCGCAGCGGATACGAAATTTTACGTAGATGGTGCGATAGACATTTATACAAATGAAGGGGTTCCAGCGGATAAACTCGTATTAGGTGTACCTTTTTACGGACGTGGATGGAAAAGTTGCGGAAAAGAAAATAATGGGCAATACCAACCTTGTAAACCAGGTAGTGACGGAAAGCTCGCTTCTAAAGGCACTTGGGATGATTATTCTACCGGTGACACAGGTGTGTACGATTATGGTGATTTAGCATCTAATTATGTGAATAAAAATGGTTTTGTTCGCGGATGGAACGATGTAGCGAAAGTACCTTATTTATATAATGCGACTACAGGAACCTTTATTAGCTATGATGACAATGAATCTATGAAATATAAAACAGACTATATAAAGACAAAGGGTTTAAGTGGCGCAATGTTTTGGGAACTAAGCGGGGATTGCCGTACAAGCCCAAAATATAGTTGTAGTGGACCAAAATTACTTGATACGCTAGTAAAAGAATTACTTGGTGGACCTATTACTCAAAAAGATACTGAACCACCAACAAACGTAAAAAATATTACTGTTACAAATAAAAATTCAAACTCAGTTCAATTAAACTGGACTGCATCTACTGATAACGTAGGCGTTACTGAATATGAAATTACTGCCGGAGAAGAGAAATGGAGTACAACAACAAATAGCATTACAATTAAAAACTTGAAACCTAATACAGAATACACATTTTCAGTATTAGCAAAAGATGCTGCTGGTAACAAATCACAACCTACTTCTATTCTTATAAAAACAGATGATGCTAACACAACACCTCCTGGTGGAAATGGCAATGCTACCTTTTCAGTCACTTCAAATTGGGGAAGTGGTTACAACTTCTCAATTATACTTAAAAATAGCGGAACGACCCCTATTAAAAACTGGAAATTAGAATTTGATTATAACGGCAATTTAACACAAGTTTGGGATTCTAAAATTAGTAGTAAAATAAATAATCATTACGTAATTACGAATGCAGGATGGAATGGTGAAATTCCTCCTGGTGGATCAGTTACAATCGGAGGGGCAGGAACAGGTAATCCCGCCGAACTTGTAAATGCATCCATTAATGAAAACTAAACGTAACCTCCATTAATTATTTCACTAAAGTTTGAATTTAGGTTTGAGTGCTCTATCCTAAATTCAAACTTTTAATTTTATGAAAAATCACAATTTATATTATAATAACCTATTATAATTATATTTAATTTCTAATATGAAGTTTATGTGAAGTTCATCTGAATTTCACATGAATTCCCTTTAAGTTCTATTGTCTTCCCATACTAATCACATTATCCTTTACATATAGGAATCATTTCCATTCCGTTTCAAACTATCTATATATAGATACAAAGATAGTGGCCTATTAGGGAAAGGCATCTAGTATTATTATAAATATAACCAAAGAAAAAGAACTCTTATGGTGCGCTTATAAGCGCACCATAAGAGTTCTTTTTCTTAAAATTCTCACGTAAGAGTTCTTGAAAATCATGTTACTCACAAAGAAAAGGCATTAGCTCATAAAAGCTAATGCCTTTTCTTTGTGAGTATTGTTAAACGTTCCATTTTTCGATATTCCATATTTTCGTTATCCATGCTTCATAGAAAGATGGCTCATGTGAAACAATTAAAACTGTACCTTTATATTGTTTTAACGCTTTCTGTAAAGCCTTCTTAGTCTCTGTATCCAAATGGTTAGTTGGTTCATCTAAAATTAAAACATTGCTTTTAGTTACGATAAGTTCGCATAATCGTACTTTTGTTTGTTCTCCTCCACTTAATAACTGGATAGATTTTAATACATGTTCTTCTTTCAATCCGCACTTTGCTAATGCTTGTCGGATTTCTTTTCTTGTCATATCTGGTCTCCCTGCCCATACTCTTTCTAGTGCAGTTATTTCTGAGGAAAATTCCTCTTGTGCAAAATAAGCGGGTTTTACTCGTTCCCCAACAGAAACTGAGCCGCCTAACGGTTTTATTTGTCCTAGTAATGTTTTTAACATTGTTGTTTTTCCAATCCCATTATGACCAATAATCGCAATCTTTTCCCCTTTTTTCACTTGAAAATCCAATTCCGGAAATAACGGTTCACCATAACCAATTTTCAGTTTCTCTACCTGTAATATACGACTCACTGGCTCAGTATAAACATTAAAATCAAAACGGGCGCGAGGTACATCGTTAACCTTTTCAACCTTTTTCATTTTCTCTAATACTTTTTCACGACTTTTCGCTTGTTTCGCTTTACGAATTTTATTTTTTTGAATAAAACCCTCTAAATGTGCAATTTCTTTTTGTTGTTTCGCATACGCCGCTTGTAATTGTTTCCTTTGTAATTGATAACTTTGCAAAAAGGTTTCATAATCTCCTACATAGCGCTTAACCTTTCGTTCTTCTAGATGATAAATAACATTCGTAATATTGTTCAAAAATATTTCATCATGCGAAATGATAATATAAGCTTTTTCATACATTTGTAAATACGATTGCAACCATTCTATATGAGCTGTATCTAAATAGTTAGTTGGCTCATCTAATAATAAAACATCCGCTTTTTCTAAAAGGAGTTTCCCAAGTAACAACTTTGTCCGCTGACCACCACTTAACTTTGAAACATCCTTTTCCAATCCTATTTCAAACAAGCCTAAGCCGGTTGCTACTTCCTCAATTTCTGTATGAATTTGATAAAAATTAGAATTCTCCAATATAGTTTGTAACTCTCCATACCTTACTAACAATTTTCCTACTTCTCCTGCTCCAGCCATCTCTTCTGTAAGTTTTAACATGTCACGTTCCAACTCATACAGGTTAGAAAACGCACTTTGCAAGTATTCTTCAATTGTTATGCCTTCTTGTAAATCTATATGCTGTTGTAAAAAGCCAATCTTCACATGTGAAAACCATTCAATGTTGCCATCATCATGTATAAGTTCTCCTGTTAACAAGCGTAATAATGTGGATTTTCCAATTCCATTTTTCCCTACTAGCCCAACATGTTCGCCCTTTAATAATCGAAAGCACGCATTATATAAAATGGTTTTCTCACCATATGAATGACTTACATTTTCTACTGTTAATATACTCATCTTTTTTCTCTCCTTTTCTTATGATCCATAAGCTAAATAGAGAGAACAACAGTATAAAGCCTTATTTAGTTATACATATAAAAATGGGTAAGGTGAATACACCTTACCCATTACATATTATCGTAAAAAAGGATTAAGGTTCTTTACCTGCTGTCTTCAATTTAGCTTATTTGTTAAAAATGGGCAGACTTCTCCCGTATCAAGCTAAAACCATTTGAAGAACAGTTGATAAAGTCATTTTATCCTTTCACTCCTTTAACATTTGTTATATTAAGAGTATAAACTACTCTGTTATATTCTATTCTCTACTTTTTCTTTTGTTCCTTCTTCCAATTTATCCGATGTTAATGAACCCACTATTTCCCCTATAGATTTCATCTTTCTCCTTCAATAGAAAAAAGCCTCTTAACAGCAATTATACAAAAAACTGTTAAAAGACTTTTTTCTATTTTTTCATGTAAGGAGCCAATACTCTTAAAATTTCTTCCTTATCCTTCTTTAACTCAAGAGATGTTAACATATCCATCGTTCGCGGCCTAGGTAATTCCACTTGGACCTCGCCAACTATTGATGCTGGTCTTTGAGATAAAATAAATACGCGATCAGAAAGTAAAATTGCCTCATCTAAGTCATGTGTAACCATAACAATTGTTTGCTTTTCTTGATGCCAAGAATTTAAGAGCCAACTATGTACTTCCATTTTTGTAAATGCATCTAATTTTCCAAAAGGCTCATCAAGTAGCATAATTGGCTTTTCACATAAATATGTGCGAAGGAAACTAATTCTTTGACGCATTCCACCTGATAACTCATCTGGATAATGGTCCGCATATTCATCTAGCTCAAACTGCTTTAATGCTTCCATTCCTTCTGTCAGCCTTTGTTTTTTAGGCTTCCCTTCAATTTCCAATGGAAGAACGATATTTTGCAAAGCCGATCGCCACGGTAGTAATAAATCTTGTTGCGGCATATAACTAACAACATCTTGTTTTTTTACATACTCTTCGTTATAAAACACTTCTCCGCTCGTTGGCTCTTCAACACTTGCAATCATATTTAATAATGTACTTTTTCCACAACCACTCGGACCTACAAAAGAGACAAACTCTCCCTCTTGTATAGAAGCACTAATATTTGCTAATACATTCTTTCCATCGAAAGCTTTTACAATATCTTTTATTTGTAATCCACTCATTTTTCACTTGGAAGGAATTCATTTGTAAAGGCATCTTTTACATCGATTTTCTTTTTAATAACTTTGTTGTCATATAAGAAATTCATGTAATTTGTCCAAATCTCTTCCTTCTGTACTCCCCACGCTTTTGCATCATCTTGATACTTTGTACTTAACCACTTTTGGCTTTCTTGTACTAATTCTTTATTCACATCTGGAACAGCTTTAATTAAAATATCCGCAGCTTCTTTCGGTTCTTTAATTGCAAAATCATAACCTTCTGTCGTTGCCGTCATAAATTTTTTCACAAAATCTTTATCTTGCTTCGTATGTTTTTCACTTGTAATAATAACAGGACTATAGAAATCAAGCGCTGGATCTAAGTCTTTTACCATAATTGTATTTAACTCTTTTCCTTGACGCTTCGCTTCAATTCCATCCCATCCATAATAAATCCATTCAAAGTCTGCATCACGACCAATTGATTTAAAGAAATCTGTTTGTCCAAGAATAATTTTTTCAACTTTATTAAAATCAGCTTGATGTTTCTCCATAATCGTCTTTAACGTCGCTTCTTCTGCTGGTCCCCCCCAGCCGCCGTAACGTTTACCTTCAAAATCTTTTGGTGACGTCATATTATCTTTTTTTAGAGATGCAAAAGCAGAGGTATTATGCTGAATAATTGCACCAACAGAAACAACTGGGATTCCTTCAACACGAGCTAATGTTACATTTTCTTGTGCGCTTATCGCAAAGTCTGCTTTCCCAGAAGCAATCATCTGCTCTGCCGTTACATTATCACCAGGCTGGATAATTTCTACATCAAGCCCTTGCTTTTTGTAATAATCTTTCGTTTGCGCTACATATAAGCCAGTATGATTCGTATTTGGAAACCAATCTAAAACGACTTTTACTTTTTTATCTTTACTTGAACTTTCTTCTTTCTTCGCCGGATTACATCCGGCAACAGTTACTGCTAATAATGCAGCTAACATAATTTTTAAACCTTTTTTCATTTTCTGCCGCCCTTTCTGTATATCCATGGTGCTGTTATTCTTGCCATAAATTCAACAATAAAGTACAGACATAATGTCACCATGACGATAATCGCTGCAACACCAAATACTCGAGCCGTTAAAAAGGATTTTGTTGCTCTTGTAAGCATAACTCCTAATCCTTCACTGGCACCAAGCCATTCCCCAATAATCGCCCCCATCACACTATATGTAACAGCAATTTTTAAACCTGAGAAAAAGTATGGGAGTACTGCTGGAAACTTTACTTTCTGGTAAACTTGCCCTTTCGTTGCCTTCATTGTTTGTAACAGTTTCAGCATATTTTTATCTACCGTTTGGAAACCTTCTAAAATGCTAAGCGCAATTGGGAAGAAACAAACAAGAATAACAACCATTACTTTTGGCAACATTCCGTATCCAAACCAAATAATAAATAATGGTGCGAGCACAACGATTGGAATTGTTTGCGAAATAACGAGCAACGGATTCATTAAAATCCGAAATAAAGGGATGACATCCATAATGATAGCAATGCTCGTCCCAAGTAAAATTGCAAAAAACAACCCAATTATTACTTCCTGTAACGTTTGCACTGTATTCGGTAATAGTAAATCTTTCATTCCAATTAACTCTTGCACAATTGCAGAGGGCTTCGGTAAAATCCACGGCTCAATTTTAAATAGTGAAACAGATCCTTCCCATATAGCAATGAGAAGGATAAGCCAAATTGTTGTGATTATTTTAGATCGCTTCTGGTTTTGCATATTCATCACGGTACTTCCAAACTTTTTCGTCAATCGTTACGCCTGTACTTGGACGATAGTGAATTTTAATAGAAGTGATTACTTCTTCTGCTCCAGCATCGACGCAAGCTTGTTGCGCGCGTTTAATGACGTCAAGAAGTACATCTAATTCTCCTTCCAACGTTGTTTCCATTGCCCCTACTTCATAACGAACTCCCGACTGTTGTACAACTTCAATTGCTTTATCAACAACGGAATACACATCTTTGTTCTTCGCTTGTGGTACTACTGAAAATGAAATTGTAACTTGTTGTGACATAATAAAATCCCCCTTACAAAATATGGTTTCAAAAAAAAGAAAAGGCTTTCCTACCATGTAGGAAAGCCTTGTATACAAGTTATTCTATAATAACTTATGCTACATCACTTTAAAGTAACTCCCTACGCTGGCATTATCCAGATCAGGTTGAGGGTCGATGTATACTTACATCCTCTCAGCCAATTGGCTCCCCGGTTCTTAATTCGTTTTCATTGTAGCATGATTTATTTTATTGAACAAACAAAAGCGTACATATCATTTCATTATTTTCGGAAAATATCCAACTTCTTCACCATGAGCTAATAATTGCTGAATAAATTCTTTATTAATCGCTGGCACTACCAGTTCTTTTTTCTTAATCCATTCATTCGTTCTACGAGTACCCATTACAATTTCAGATTGCTGTGCTCCATCTCCTGCAACTTGAGAAGCAATTAGCTCTGCTATTACTTCATCTTCCTTCGCTAATATAAGCCCCCTATTTATATATTGCGAGAGTGGAACCATTTCAAGATTGTATCCACATTCCTCAATTAGCTTTATAAAATGTTCAAATTCAATTTGATGTGGATGACAAATATGTAACGTCTCTCCTACAATTTTTTGATCTTGTAAATACGATACAATCGACTTACTGGCAAAGTCAATTGGTGTAAAATCAACCTTCCACTTCACATTTGGTGCCTTTCCAATTAGAAGCATCGTTTTAATAAGACGATAAAATGCATTTCCTTCAATGTTTTGTTGGAACGAACCCGTTTCTGAATGACATGCTAGGTTACCTGCACGATAAATATTCCCTTGTATGCCGCTCTTCAAAGCTTCACGAACAAGATTTTCCGCCTGTAGTTTACTATCGGAATACACATTCTCTAACTCTACATTATAATTGAAATCACCTGTTTCCATATATGTATCCCATTGCTCTACCGCTAAATCTATTGGAATACCAATTGTAGAAATAAAGTGGAATGTAGCACCATTCTCAGCTAATGCTAGCATACGGCCCGTGCCTTGGACATTCACATTTTCAAATTGTTTTACATCTCCAAAATGTCTTACATCTGCACCACAATGAATTACCGTATCAATCTTGGAACTAATTAAAGTGAATTCCTCTTCGCTCATCCCAAGATACTCTTCTCCGAGATCACCAGGTACAGCCTGTATACGCTGTAACCACTCTTCACATATATCATTAAAGTAACTTGCTAATGTATCGATAATTCTTTGCTGCACATCTTTTGTCGGCCTTACTAAACAATAAATAGTAGCAGATGTATCTCTCAGTAATTCATATAATATGTGCGACCCCAAATAACCAGTAGCTCCTGTTAAAAAGACATTTGAAATGTGGATGTCTTCCAAAGCATTTGAATAAGTAATGGTATCCGGTTCATGAATCACCTTATATTCACGGAATACTTCTTCTGTCTCTACTTTTACTTCTCTCTCAATTCTAGCTAATCCATATATCGTTCTTTCTTTAAAGAAATCCTGAATTGTTAAGTGTGAAAAATCTTCTTTTAACAATGTTAAGACTCGTAATACCTTCAATGAATGTCCACCAATTGTAAAGAAATCATCATGCACTCCAATTTTTGAAACCCCTAATACCTCCGCCCAAGCGTTCGCTATCTGTTTTTCTGCTTTAGTAGAAGGCGCAACATATTCTTGTAGACGAATCGGCTCGTACTTTTCTTCTAACTGGGCTAACTTCTTAACATCAATCTTTTTATTTGGTGTAAGTGGTAGTTCATTAATATAAATTAGTTTAGATGGCACCATATAATCCGGTAACTGCTCTTGTAGCTGATAAACTAATTCTGGTATTTCCTTTTTGTTTAAAGTTGTATAGAATGCAATTAAATATTGGCTACCTTCCTTACTCTTCTTAGCAAAAACAGCATTTTCTTTTATATTATGATCTTGAGAAATTTTACTTTGAATTTCTCCTAATTCAATACGATGTCCTCTAATCTTTACTTGATCATCTTTCCGATGTAAAAACTCTATATTTCCATCTTCTAATAGTTTAACAATATCACCTGTTTTATATATATTGACTATAGGATTAAAAGGGTTTGGAATAAAAGCTTCAACTGTTTTTTCAGGCTTATTAAAATACCCCTTTGCTAATCCTACTGAATCTATATACAATTCACCAGGTACACCAATTGGACAAAGATTCATATTCTCATCCAAAATTATAACTTGATAATTAGCACATGGCTTACCAATTGGGATACTCGCATCATCCTCATTCAACTGACTAGGTATTTGATAGGTTGTCGTCACTACAGTACATTCTGTTGGTCCGTATACATTATGAATTTCAACATTTGTACCTATTCTTTCTCTCCACATTTTAATAACCTCTACAGGCAACATTTCACCGCCAATAGCAATTCTTTTTAAGGAAGCTAGCTTATATACATCTTCTTTTGCTAAATAAGTTGCTACTTGTCGAACAAAAATTGTCGGCAACGCCAAGATTGAATTCGCTTTTACTTTATGGATTGCAGTTGCAAATGCTTCTACAGACAATCGCTCTTCCTCTAATAATACATACAAGTTTCCTCCGCAAAATAAAGAAGCGAATGACTCCCATACAGAAGCATCAAAGCTAAAGGAAGGAAATTGTGCAAATACATCTTCTTCTGTCAATTCATATTGCCTTTGCATCCAAGTGTACAGGTTAATAACACCTCTATGTGCTAACATCGTTCCCTTTGGATTTCCTGTTGAACCAGATGTATAGATCATATATGCTACATCATCACAATGAATAGACAACTTTACATCTGTAGCCTCACAAGTTTCACTATCATAAATTGAGACAGTTTGAACCTCATCACATGTTATAGGTGTTTCTTTCATTAAAATAACTTTCGCTTGGCTATCTTGAATAATGTACTGAATTCTATCTTCTGGATAATCTGGATCAATTGGAACATACGCTGCACCAGCTTTCAATATGGCCACCATACTTACTACTGTGTCTATGCTACGTTTCATAAATATTCCAACATAGTCGCCTAACTGCACACCGTTCTTAATTAACAGATGGGCTATTTGATTACTTTTTTTATTTAGTTCCTCATATGTTAAAGTACCCTCTTTTGAAGATAAAGCTGTACAATTCGGAAATTGAGTAACAGTTTTGTAGAACATATCGACAATACTTTTCTCAGGGTATACTGCTGTCGTGTCATTCACTAGATTATAAAGTGCCATCTCGGCCTCTGTAATAATATTAAAATGCTTTATATACTTACTTGTATTTTGTAATGCATCAATTAAAACACCATTTATTTGTTGTGCATAACGAATAATTGTTGTCTCTTTCCAATTAACACTATTAAATATCACTTCTACACTTTGCATATTTTTATTCAATACAAATTGTAACGTATTCTTGTCTTGTAAATCATAATACGTTTCACCAATAATAATAGGTGAAATTTCAGATGAATTATTACTGTTTTGAAACTCTCCTATTTCTTCCTCATTCATTTCTTGGATTTGTTCCACTTGCTCTACAATCTGCAAATTCAAACTTTCATAGGAGAGATAATTAGAAACTTCAATAGTAATAGGAAATAAACTTCCTCTTGTATGATAGAGCACGATAATGTGCTTTTCTTTAGAAATATGATATAACCACGTTGCAGTTGCTCCTATTAAATCTACAATATGAGTCAGTTTTGGGAATGGCATAGTTTTTCCTTTTATTCTAAACTCCATCTCCTGCGCATCTTTAGGTATTTTAATACTTCCTTCTACTTTTCCTAAAAATTCTTTTACCATCTCATTATAAGAAATCGTTAATTTCATATTTATGTAAATTCCTTTCCTAAATATAATAAAGGTGTGAAAATCCACACCTTTTTTCATCCCGTATTTACAGGCAGATTGGTTCAATTCATAATCAGAGGGCTGGATAAACCAACCCCTGATTAGAATTTCACTTTCTCCTTATTCACTTTTAAACTCACCAATTAGCTCTTGTAATTCCTGAGAAAGCCAACTTAAAGAAGTCGCCAATTCTGCAATATCTTGTACTGATATTTCTTGCTCCTTCATACTTTCTTCAACATTACTACTGCTATTCGCATAAGTATTCGCAATATGTGATAATTCATTTACGACTAGAACGATATTCTGGCTATTTTGTAAAATATCACCTGAGTTGCTAGAAACAGCCCTAACTTGATCTGTAACAGACTGTGCTGACTTTGAAATTTTCTCGAAGAACGCACCACTACTTTGAACAAGAGTAATTCCAGATTCTACTTCTTTTGAACCTTTCTGCATTGAAACTACAGCCTCTTCTGTTTCAGCCTGCGTTTCACTAATTAATTTCGCTATATCTTTCGCTGACGTTTCAGTTTGTTCTGCTAATTTGCGCACTTCATCAGCAACAACTGCAAACCCTCTTCCAGCTGCTCCAGCACGTGAAGCTTCAATAGAAGCATTTAAGGCTAATAAATTTGTTTGATTTGAAATACCTGTAATTACAGTTACAATATCACTAATTTCTTTTGACCTTGTTTCTAACGAATAGATGATAGAAGATAAATCTTGTACTGCATTTTGGATTAAACTCATTTGATTAATAATTTGTCCAATGACTTCATTACCTTCAATTGAATGTTGCTCCATACCTTCTGAAGCAACTGCAACTTGTTTCGCGGCCCCAGTTATCTCTTCTACCTTATTTTCCATTCCATGTACAATTCCTAGGCATTGTTGTACTGAAGTTTCTTGAGATTGCGCTCCTACTCTTAAACCTTCAATAGAACTTGCAATCTCTTGAACTGCCATACTGTTTTCCTCTGTACTTGCCGACAATTCTTGTGAAGAAGAAGAAACTTGCTCAGCAGTCTGCCTTACTTTATCTATAATTCCTTTAAATTTATCAATCGTATTATTGAAATATACATTAATAATTCCAATATCATCTGGTCTTTCTTTTAATTTAATACTTAAATCACCTTCACCAATCTTACGTAATCCCTCTCGTAAATCTTTTAATGGAGCTAACGAGTGACGTACGATAAAGAATTGAGTAATAGTTGCAATTGCTAATGAAATAATAATAAAGAGTATACCCTGTAGCACAAAATTCTTCTTTGTACTAGGAACGATAGAAGCGTCTAAGTCAGCCGCAACAATTGCAACAATATTGTTTTCTCCATCTGTAATTGGCTCTAATATTGTCACCCACGAACCTAATTCATCTTCATATACTTCTGTCATCTGAGCCTTTTTCGTATCCATCACTTTATCGTATGCATTCATCCAATGAGCGGGTTGTTCATAATAATCTCCCGGCTTTACAGGGACTGCATTTGTTAACTCTGTAGTCAAACCAACGAGTTGTAGCTCTCGCTTTTCATTCGCTTTTGCTCCTGTAACATACGTTTGTCCAACACTTTTCAACTCTTTTGACACTTCATCTAATTGCTCTGTTAACTTTTCTTTTTTCACTCTTTCGGCTGTAGGATCTTTCGTCATGTCTCTAACTAATTCTACATCCAGTTTTTTTAGCACTATCTCTCCCGTTTCAATAGACTGTCTTTCAAATAAAGACATCATACTATTTTGAAACATGTTGAAGCTTAATGCCCCCATACTTCCAACAAGCGTCAAAATAACTAAGACAGTTAATAGGACGTTCTTTTGAAGAAATGATAACTTATGCCAATACTTTTTCACTAATATTCACCTTCCTTAATTATCAAAATTAAAAGCAAAAAAACAAAATATAAGAATATTTTGCTTGAAAATGATTCTCAATATGTTCGAGAATAAAAAAAGACCAATGTAAAAACATTGGCCAAGACCAACCCTATCCGTCCGGTAACTGGCTAGCATAGCCTTTCGACCTTAGCTCCTGTAGTTTTGCGTCCTCATGTTTCCATAAGTTTGCCTTTCTCGCTGAACGAGTTGAACGATATGGGAGTTCTATGAGAATTACAATATTCTCTTTCAAAGATTACAACATAAAAATTAAAATGTCCACCCATTTGTACATATAAATATAAAGTTTTAACGGATTATTTTTTCGAAATAATTTAACAAAGTACGTGAATGTTACATTTCTTGTGTTATATAATAAAAAATGTATATAAAATAAGGACTATTACGGATGTTTATTTAATTTTCATTCAAATTAAATTATTCGAATATATCTTAACTTACGAATTTCGGAGGTAGTTTATCATGTTTTGGCTACAATTTCTTACGTTACTACTCTGCATTTTTATCGGTGCACGCCTAGGCGGAGTTGGTCTAGGAGTAATGGGTGGCGTTGGTATGGCAATACTTGTTTTCGTCTTCCACTTACAACCTACAGCTCCTCCTATTGATGTAATGCTTATGATTTTAGCAGTAATTACAGCTGCCGGTGCTTTGCAAGCTGCTGGAGGAATGGATTACCTTGTCTACCTTGCTGAGAAAGCATTACGAAAAAATCCAAAGCGTATTACATTTTTTGCTCCTATTGTTACTTATTTATTCACGCTATGCGCGGGAACTGGTCATGTCGCTTATTCTGTACTTCCCGTTATCGCCGAAGTATCTCGCGAATCAGGAATTAGACCTGAACGACCAATGTCAATTGCCGTTATCGCTTCCCAGCAGGCAATTACAGCTAGTCCAATATCGGCTGCAACAGTTGCGCTTTTAGCAATGTTAGCCGACTATAAAATCACCTTGTTAGATATTTTAAAAGTCAGTATCCCTTCTACTTTTATTGCTTGTATGGTAGCTGCATTCGTTGCTAGTAAAATGGGAAAAGAATTAAATGAAGACCCTGAATACTTGAAGCGATTAAAAGAGGGAATGATCCCTAAACTTGAAGAGAAAAAAGAATTTTCGGGTGTAAAAGGCGCTAAATTATCAGTTATCCTTTTCCTAGTAGGAACTTTCCTTGTCGTACTTCTTGGTTCATTTGAAGCCCTTCGTCCGGGATGGATGGTTGACGGGAAATTAGCTCGTCTTTCCATGCCAAACACAATTGAAATGGTCATGTTAACCATTGCTGCTCTTATTATTATTTTCTGTAAACCAAATGTGGAAAGCATTGTAACTGGTAACGTCTTTAAAGCAGGCGCAACAGCAGTTGTTGCTATTTTTGGTATCGCTTGGATGGGAGATACTTTCTTCAACGGAAACTTAAATATAATTCAAGGATCAATTCAACACTTAGTGACAAGTACACCATGGTTATTTGCTATTGCACTATTCATTCTATCTATTTTACTGTATAGCCAAGCAGCAACAGTTCGTGCTTTAGTGCCACTTGGACTATCACTTGGTATTCCGCCGGCATTACTTATTGCGATGTTCCCTGCAGTAAATGGATATTTCTTCATTCCAAACTACGGGACAATCGTTGCTGCAATTAACTTTGACCGTACTGGTACAACAGGAATTGGTAAATATGTTTTAAATCATAGCTTTATGATTCCGGGCCTGATCGCAACCTTTACTTCTATTGGAATTGGAATGCTCTTAATTTCAATTATGTTTTAAAGAAAAAGCACAAACCTTTATTTAAAAAGGTTTGTGCTTTTTTAATCAAACGTTTGTTTAAACTTTTTTGGCAGTCTATTCCTCCATATAGCATTTAAAATATTACATGGGCTTTTTCTACAAACTCTTATTTACTTCCTCAACTAATTTCTTCGTACTTTCATACGCAGATTCCGCTAAGCTAATCGCTGAAATAACTGAAACACCATCCGCACCCGCTTCTATAACAGAAGCTGTATTTTCAATTGTAATCCCACCAATCCCAACGATCGGTATTGTAATCTCTTGTTCCCTAAAATACTTTAGACCTTTCGTTCCTTGAACCGCTTTTGTATCTTTTTTCGTACTCGTCGGAAAAATTGGACCAACTCCTAAATAATCGGCTCCATTTTCAATCGCCCAGCGTGCTTCTTCAATTGTATGTGTAGATACTCCAATAATTTTATCTCCCATTTTTTTACGAACAGATGTAATTCCTTCATCATCTTGTCCAACATGCACGCCATCTGCATCTAACTCGAGGGCTAGTTCCACATCATCATTTACGATGAATGGTACATCGTACTCCTTGCAAAGCGCTTGCAGTTCTTTCGCAAAATCAATACGTTTCTCTCCCGTTAAAGCCCCTTCCCCCTTTTCACGAAATTGAAAAATTGTTATACCGCCTTCAAGTGCATCTCTCAATACTTGTAGTCGCTCCTTCGTACAATTGTTACTTCCCATAATAAAATATACTCGTAATAACCTAGACATTTCATCCATTGTAATGCGCGACATCTAGTTCCCCTCCTTACTGTATAACCTCAATCTTTCCATACTTCTCAATATCATCTGAAGTTGTATTCGCTAACTGATTTAAAAATTCAATTTGAAAGCTTCCTGGTCCATTCTCTACTGTTTTCGAAGCCGCTATTTCTGCTGCTACTCCATAGAATGTTAATGCGGCTACTGCTGCCTTTACATAATCCTTTTCTACCGCTACAAATGCTCCTATTACAGAAGTTAGTAAACAACCTGTTCCAGTAACTTTCGTTAAAATAGGATGGCCATTTCGAATAAGAATAGTTCGCTCTCCATCTGTAACAACATCTTCTTCTCCAGTAATTACCGCAACTGTATTTAATTCATCCGCTGCCTGTTTTGCAATATTTACAACATTACCGTTTCCAGTACCAGCATCTACACCTTTAATTTCCCATTTTTCATTAATAACGTTAGCTATTTCAGCTGCATTTCCGCGAATAACAGCTAAATCGATTTCAGCTGGAATATATCTCGCGACTTCTGTTCGATAAGAAGTTGCTCCTGCCCCAACTGGATCAAACAATACTGGTACATCATTCGTATTTGCTGATTTACCAGCAAGTAACATCGCTTCTACCTCTTCAGGACGAAGTGTACCCATATTTAAAACAAGGGCTCCCGCAATGCTAGCCATTTCTGCTACTTCTTCTTTTGCATACGCCATTACAGGTGATGCTCCTAATGCTAACAAACCGTTTGCTGTAAAATTTGTTACAACAGCATTTGTAATATTATGCACGAGTGGATTAGACTCTCTCACCAAATCCACTACTTTACTAATTTCTTTCATATTCATCCTTTTCATCTCCTAACTTTAATGATGGGAGATACACAAAAAGGCACTTTGCGCGTACGCAAAGTGCCTGAACATGTGCTTTTACACTCTCCCTACGCTGGCATTATCCAACAGGTTCAAATGGTCAATGACGGATTAGTCATACTCTCAGTTTGCATCCACAAACTCCCATGTGTTTATTATTCATCTACTTCAAAGTCTACTCTTATTCTAGTAAAATAACAAGTTCTTTACTTTTATAAAATGATAGAGATCATAACTCTCCTGGTTCAACCATTCTTCGCCTTTATATAAGTAAAACTCTCACACGTATATTTCACCACAAATAACTCAAACCGTCAGCAAGACTGAATAGAACAAAGATGTATGCTATATTTAACGTATGGAAATTTGAAAGGATGTTTTTAAACATGGCAAAAAGTATTGTAATTGCTGAAAAACCTTCTGTTGCACGTGATATCGCACGTGTACTGAAATGTGATAAAAAAGGGAACGGCTATCTTGAAGGTAGTAAATATATTGTTACTTGGGCTTTAGGTCACCTTGTTACATTAGCTGATCCAGAAAGCTATGATGTGAAATATAAACAGTGGAATTTAGAAGATTTACCAATGCTACCGGAGCGTTTAAAACTAACCGTTATTAAACAAACAGGGAAACAGTTTAACGCTGTAAAAAGTCAGCTTCTTAGAAAAGATGTAAATGAAATCATTATAGCTACTGACGCCGGTCGTGAGGGGGAGTTGGTCGCACGCTGGATTATCGATAAAGTTAAAATGCAGAAACCGATTAAACGTCTATGGATTTCATCTGTTACCGATAAAGCAATTAAAGATGGCTTCGCAAATTTAAAACCAGGAAAAGCATATGACAATCTATACGCTTCAGCTGTCGCACGTTCAGAGGCTGACTGGTATATCGGACTTAATGCGACTCGAGCATTAACTACTCGCTTTAATGCCCAACTAAATTGTGGTCGTGTTCAAACACCTACTGTAGCCATGATTGCAAGCCGTGAAGATGAAATCAAACATTTCAAAGCTCAAACTTACTATGGTATCGAAGCTCAAACAGCTGAGAGATTAAAGCTAACTTGGCAAGATACAAAAGGAAATAGCCGTAGCTTTAATAAAGAAAAAACTGATGCAATCGTGAACAAAATTAGTAAGCAACATGCTACTGTTGTAGACATTGATAAAAAACAAAAGAAATCGTTCGCCCCTGGTCTTTACGATTTAACTGAACTACAACGTGATGCGAATAAAATATTTGGTTATTCTGCGAAAGAAACATTAAACATTATGCAAAAATTATATGAACAGCATAAAGTTTTAACGTACCCTCGTACAGATTCACGCTATATTTCATCTGATATTGTCGGCACACTTCCAGAGCGTCTGAAGGCTTGCGGAGTTGGAGAATACCGTCCTTTAGCACATAAAGTATTGCAGAAACCTGTAAAATCTAACAAATCATTTGTTGATGATAGTAAAGTAAGCGATCATCACGCAATTATTCCAACAGAGAGCTATGTAAACTTCTCAGCTTTCACAGATAAAGAACGTAAAATTTATGACTTAGTTGTAAAACGTTTCTTAGCTGTTTTATTCCCAGCCTTTGAATATGAACAACTAACATTGCGCACGAAAATTGGTGATGAAACGTTCATCGCACGCGGAAAAACGATTTTACATGCTGGTTGGAAAGAGGTTTATGAAAATCGATTTGAAGATGATGATGCAAGCGATGATGTAAAAGAACAAATCTTACCTCGCATCGAAAAAGGCGATACATTAAACATAAAACTAATTGTCCAAACATCAGGGCAAACGAAAGCACCTGCACGTTTTAATGAAGCAACATTACTTTCAGCGATGGAAAACCCAACAAAATACATGGATACGCAAAACAAACAACTTGCTGACACGTTAAAGTCAACTGGTGGATTAGGTACTGTAGCTACACGAGCTGATATTATCGACAAGTTATTCAATTCGTTCTTGCTTGAAAAACGTGGTAAAGATATTCACATTACTTCAAAAGGCCGTCAGTTACTTGATTTAGTGCCGGAAGAACTGAAATCTCCTACACTAACTGGTGAATGGGAGCAAAAGTTAGAAGCTATCGCTAAAGGAAAATTAAAGAAAGAAGTATTCATTTCAGAAATGAAGAACTATACGAAAGAAATTGTTGCTGAAATTAAATCGAGTGATAAGAAATATAAACACGACAACATTTCAACGAAGTCTTGTCCAGACTGTGGTAAACCAATGTTAGAAGTAAACGGTAAAAAAGGTAAAATGCTTGTATGCCAAGATCGCGAATGTGGTCACCGTAAAAATGTATCCCGCACTACAAATGCACGCTGTCCTCAGTGTAAAAAGAAACTAGAACTTCGTGGTGAAGGAGCAGGCCAAATTTTCGCATGTAAATGTGGCTATCGTGAGAAACTTTCTACATTCCAAGAGAGACGTAAAAAAGAATCCGGCAGCAAAGCTGATAAACGCGACGTTCAAAAATATATGAAACAGCAGAACAAAGAAGAAGAACCATTAAATAATCCGTTCGCAGAAGCTTTAAAGAAATTAAAATTTGATTAAACAAAAAGGTTCCTACCGCTATCGGTAGGAACCTTTTATTTTTAATGAATAATTTTACTTCCTTTTGCGTTCTCAACAAACTTTTCACTTGATTTGTTAATTGGTGTTTTCAGTAATAACGCAGCAACAATCATAACTACTACGAAAACACTTAACACAAGTAAATCTCTAGTTACTATATCCCAAAGCATTCCGCCAACTGTTTCACGAATTGCACTAATTGCATATGTGAATGGTAAGAACGGATAAATCGCTTGGAAGAACGGTGGTGTCATTTGAATTGGGAATGTTCCGCCTGATCCTGCTACTTGCAGTACAAGTAAAATGATCGCCATCGATTTCCCAACGTTTCCGAAAATAGAAACGAGTGAGTATACGATACAAACAAAGACTCCCCCAATAAATAAACTAAATAACACAAACCAGAACTTATCGACTACGTACGTACCGAGTAAGAATATATCTCCCATTGATACGATAAACGCTTGTGAAAGACCTATCGTTAAGAATGTTAATAAACGTCCGAAGTAAACTTCATGGCTCTTATAATTCGCGCCCTCTTCGTGTACTTCTACCGTTAATAATGAAACCATTAATAATGCGCCTACCCATAATGCAAGCACTGTATAGAATGGTGACATTGCTGAACCGTAGTTCGGCATTGCAAATAATTTATTCTCTTTTAAATTTACTGGATTTGCAAAGTAGTCACTTTGCTTTTCAACATCATTCTTTAATAAGCGTATGATGTCTTTTATATCCTCTTCAGATTCAAAATCACGAATTTTATCTGCTAATTCTTTAATCTTTTTCTCAGTCTCCGGCATTTCAGCTTTAATGTCTGCAATTTTCTTTTGACCATCTACTAAGCCTTTTGATGAATCTTCAAGTAATTTTTTTACATCTGGAAGCTTCTTATCTGCCTCGCCTAAAATTTGAGATGTATTTTTAGACATCTCTTTTGTACGAGCAATTGCTGTGTTAAAGTTTGGAACAATTTCTGAATCATATGTTGCTAAGAAATCTCCTAATTGAGCTGAAGCATTTTTAGTTGCTTCATTAATACTTTCTACAACCTCTTTTGTAGGCTTCTGTCCATTGTTAATTAGTGTAGTTGCCTTATTCGTTGCATCTATACCTTTTTGAACAGTATTTTGTGCTTTATTCAATTTTGCAATTCCATTATTAAGGTTTTTGCCACTATTTACATCTGCTAATACCTTATTTGTGCTTTCTAGAACCGGAATCGCATCACCAATTAGATTCTTAGTAGCTTTTAATTGACCATTTAAATCGTTTAAAGCTACTTTTGTGCTATCTAATCCATTAACACCTCTATTATTTACGTCTGCTATAACACCTTCAAAAGTATTTTTTGCCTTATCATATTCATTTTTCACAGTATCGTATGTTTCATTTGCATCAGCTTTCGCTTGATCAACTGTGCTAACTGCCTTTTTATAATCTGCTACAAATGTTTCATTATAATCTTTTTCAGCTTGATCAATTAATCCATTTGCTGCATCTAATTTTTGATTTGCTGCATCTGTTACATCTTTCTTTACTTCTTGTCCTGTGCCAATAACATTTACAATATCTTTAATACCGTTGTTTGCATTTTCCATTTTGCCTTTAAGACTAGTTAAGCGATCCACTCGCCCTTGGAAGAAGCTTTGACCAAAATCAGTCGTCGCTGATTTTTGAAGTTCAGTAAATACATTAATAAGATACACAATACTATCCGTACGACCTTGAAGATTCTCAGAAACCGCATTAAGATCTTGCTTTGCCTTTTCTGGATCGAACTGGCCATTTTGTAATCCGTTTACAACACTTTTCCCGTATGATGTTCCTGCACGCGCCGAGTTTAAAACATTATTCACTGTTTGATTAAGATTTCTTGCAATATTTTTATAACCTTCATCATTCAACTTTGAAAGATCCGGACGCGCTGGAAACTCAGGTAATCCCTTCATACCAGAAAGGTCTACCCCTGGGTTCATTAAAAAGTTCGTAACAGCATTTGCTTTGTCCATTACATCTTTAGCCGTTGTTAAATGATTTCGTATCGTCCCAGGTGCATTTTGCAATGTTTGATCGTTGTTTGCAAAGAACTTATCTAAATTCCCTAACGCTTCTTGCCCATCATTAATAACACTTTCTACAACTGGCAACTCTTTCTGCGCTACTTTCACAACATCTTCTGCCCGAGTCGCATCATCTAATGCCTTATCCACAAGTGTATTCATTTCTGGGAACTGTGCTTCTAACTTAAATACGAGATCCTTGACCTTCTCAATACTCGGTAAGTTAGTTTCTAAATCGATTCCAAGGTCATTGAAGATTTTAAAAATCTCACCGTTTGCTGTTTTAACAAAGTTTTTACTAACCTCTTCTGTAAGACCCGATGCACCTTTAGCTGTAATTTTCGGTGCAATCGCATTTACTTTTTCATTTACATAGTAATCAAGTTCTGGTTTCTGTGGATTTTCATTCAAGACCGTTGCAATCTTTTCAGAAAAATCTTTTGGAATAGTAATACTTGCGGAATAATCTCCACGCTCTACTCCATAAATTGCTTGCTTTTCATCAACAAACTTCCACCCGAAATTTTTGTTCTTCTTAAGTGAATCTACAATTTCTTCCCCGATGTTAATATCTTTCCCTCTTAAATTTGATCCAACATCTTGGTTAGAAACTGCAATTTGGATTCCTTTCGTATTTCCGTAAGGATCCCAAGAAGCTTTAATGTTAAACCATGCATATAACGATGGTAAAATCATTAACCCTAAAACAATAACAATTGCAGCCCAATGTTTGGCTACATTCCGTAAATCTGTCTTATAAATACGCCAAATTTGTTTCATAAAAGTTATCACCTAATTATATATTTTTCCTTCTTTAGAAAATGATACATACATTTTGTAATTATATCACTTTCTACATCGTGGATTAAACGAAAACATACTATTTTTCCCATTAAATATTTCACTTACTTCATTATATAACGAAGTAAAAAAAGTATGCATACAAAATGACCAAATTAGTTTTACATTCAATAATAACAAATATATAGGAAATGTCATAAAAAATACAAGTATTTTCTCTTGGGAATACTTGTATTTATCAAAAAACCCTCCCAGCTTTTCATTATCTGTGAGGGTTTCTTCTATTATATATCTAATTGTACTTCTACACCGAAATGGTCAGAAATTACATTTCGATTTGTTCCATTAAAAATGACTTTTGAAGAAGTAACTGTTTTACTTTGATTGCTTAATATTAGGTCGATTCGTAAGTTTTGTTTATTTTCATCCCAACCAGCAATCTCACCTTGGACAGTTGTTCCTTCATCCTTCTTTATCGCTAGTTCATATGTGTCATATAAACCTTTTTGCATCGTATACTCATAACCCTCTCCTTCCAAACGAGCATTGTTATTAAAATCACCCATTAAGAAGGAAAGTTCATTGCTATTTACACGCTCCATTAAACGATCAACTTGGTCTTTGAATGATTCTTCTTCATCATTCCACCAACCGAGATGGCAAGAATAAAGCGTTATATTCTTATCATTATAAGCAATTGTTGCACTTACAATTTTGCGTGTTTTCCAATACGTTGTATCCTTATTTTCTGAGACAAAGAACGTATCTTCCTTTACAATGTTGTGCTTTGTTATAATTGCTAATCCTTCTTCGTACACATCATATCCAATATGAGAGAAATCCCAAATAATATTGTATTCTTTTACATTTAGTGCTCTTAACTCTTCTAGCAGTAAAAGCCCAAAATTATCTTTTTTCTTGTTACCGCATACATTTTCAGCTTGTATAGACTGACTTACTTCTTGCAATGCGATCACATCATAATCTTCTTCTTGAATTGCTTTAGCAAGATACTTTATTTTTTCAATTTGATTCTCTTCTTGCCAAGAGTGACAATTTAAAGTTAGCAAATTCATATTATTACGCACCTAACATATCTTGAATGTCTGACTTTAATACGTCAGCTTTCGGGCCATATACGGCTTGTACACCTTTATCTTTAACAATAAGTCCTAAAGCACCATTTTGTTTCCATTGTGCTTCTGGTGCAACAACATCTAAATCTTTTACTGTTATACGTAAACGTGTCATACAAGCATCCACGTCAGCAATATTATCTTTTCCGCCCAATAAATCAATAACTTTTGTTGCTAATGAACCATCTTGTACATTTCCTGTTCCTTCTGTTGACTCATCTTCATTATCAATATAGTTACCTGCACGCCCTGGCGTTGGTAAATTGAATTTTTTAATTAAGAAGTTGAATAACGTAAAGTTAAGGCCGAAGAACACTAATGAAACAATGACAAAGTTGATTAAATCTCTCGTTAAACCTGCATTGATCATCATTGGTGTACGTGTAATTAACTCAATAAATCCAAATGCATGAACACGTAAATTAATTAAATCTGCTAATGCGAATGCAAGTCCTGTTGTAATTGCATACACAACATATAATACTGGTGCAATAAACATGAACATGAATTCAATTGGTTCTGTTACACCTGTTAAGAATACTGCTAATGCAGCTGATAAGAACATTGGTTTATATTTTGCACGTTTTTCTTTATCAACATTACGGAACATCGCAAACGCAATCCCCATTAACGCTGCCGTTGAGCCGATAACTTGTCCAGCTTTGAAACGAGCTGGTACAACGTTATTTAATAAATCGTTATATGCTTTCGTATCTCCATTTGCTAATAAGTTATTTAAATCTGTAATCCATGCAAGCCATAACGGATCTTGTCCCGCTACAATTTGTCCAACCTTTGAGCCAGTTAACATCGTATATGTTCCACCTAGCTCTGTGTAGTTCATCGGAATCGTTAACATATGATGTAATCCAAATGGTAATAATAAACGTTCTAACGTTCCATATACAAACGGTGCAATAACTGGTGCACTATCTTTAGATGCTGCAATCCAGCGACCAAATTCATTTAATCCACTTTGGATAAATGGCCATACAAGTGATAATACAATCGCAGTGACTGTAGACCAAACAATTACAACGAATGGTACGAATCGTTTTCCATTAAAGAATGCTAGTGCCTGTGGCAGTTTATTATAATTGTAGTATTTGTTATATAAAGTAGCTCCTAAGAAACCTGTAATAATCCCTAAGAACACTCCCATGTTTAATGCTGGTGCACCAAGTACAGAAGTGAAATAATCTTTTACAAGTAAATCACCTGCTAATGATGAAGAAACTGTCGCTTTTGAATCCGCTAACATTTGAGCGTTTACGCCAAAGATAGCTCCTGTAATTCTGTTTGTTAAGACGAATGCTAACAGTGCTGCAAATGCACCACCTGCACGATCCTTCGCCCAAGATCCCCCAATTGCTACTGCAAATAAGATGTGTAGATTTGTAATAATTGCCCAACCGATGTCTTCCATTACTCGAGCAATTGTATGAACTGCGTTAATATCCCCAGCAGACATCCCAATTAACTTACCGATCGAAATCATTAAACCAGCTGCTGGCATTACAGCTACAACCACTAATAATGCTTTCCCGAACTTTTGCCAAAAATCAAAAGACGTAATTTTCATCTGTTCTTCCTCCCCTTTATTTATAACAACATAATGATTTAAATTATAATTTCTGTTTCTCTTATGAAAACGATTCCTTATGTTACTTTTTTCTCTTTACGCAACCGTTTTCATAAATCTATTTTAATAAAAGCGTTTTCACATTGCAATAGAAATTTATTTTTTTTCATAAAAAAAGATGCTCAAGGAGCATCCTTTTTCATTATGAAATGCGATAAACCCTTGTTTCATAAGGTTTTAACGTGATTGTAGTTATTTGTTCATGTTCCGCAACTTTATAGTTATTTAAAAGCAAACGTTTGCGTTCTAATGCGAATAAACTCGCATTATACACAGCTTCCTCTTTTGAGATATTACTAATTACAATGACTTTTTCATCCTGTAACGTACGTGTATATGCATAAATTTGTGGATCGTCTTCTAAAAGTAAATCGTACGTACCGTAGTTCAGTACATCGTGCTCTTTTTTCAAGGCAATCATTTTCTTATAGAAATTGAAAATAGACTTTTCTTCATTTTTTTGCTTTTCAACATTAATTTCTTTGTAATTTGGATTCATGCTAAACCAAGGTGTACTTGTTGTGAAGCCAGCATTCATTTCATCATTCCACTGCATAGGTGTACGTGAATTATCGCGGCAAGAAGCCCATATAATTTCCATCATATCTTGATGTGATACGCCCTCTGCAATTTTCTCTCGATATAAATTTTTAATTGCTACATCATCGTAATCTTCAATATTTGGTAACTGAACATTTGTCATACCAATTTCTTGTCCTTGATAAATAAACGGTGTACCGTGCATAAAGAAATACATCGCTCCTAGAGCTGTTGCACTTTCACGCCAATATTGTTTATCATCTCCCCACGTTGAAACGATACGTGGCTTATCGTGATTCTCGATGTATAAAGCGTTCCATCCTTTATTTTCTAATCCTTTTTGCCATTTCGTTAATACTTTTTTCAATCCTACAACATCAAGGTCTTTCTTCTTTTCTGCATCCCATAAGCTTAAATGTTCAAACTGGAATACCATATTGAATTTACCTTGTTCTTCTCCAACCCAAAGCTCAGCATCTTCAATCTTAACGCCATTTGCTTCACCAACAGTCATAATATCGTACTTAGAGAATGTGTTTTCTTTTAACTCTTCTAATAAAGGTTGAATACCGTCCACATTCATATGTTTATCAAAAGATGGTACATATTTTAATTCTTTTGGATTTGGCATATCCTTGAGGCCATCTTCTTTTTTAATATGACTAATTGCATCAACACGGAAACCATCAATCCCTTTATCAAGCCACCAATTAACTGTATCGTATAACACTTCACGAACTTCTTTATTCTCCCAGTTCAAATCTGGTTGTTTACGCGAGAATAAATGTAAATAATATTGTTCTGTTACTTCATCATACTCCCATGCAGAACCATTAAAAATACTTTCCCAATTGTTTGGTTCCGTCCCGTCTTTCCCATCCTGCCAAATATACCAATCACGCTTCGGATTGTCTTTAGAAGAACTTGATTCAATAAACCATGGATGTTCATCACTTGTATGATTAATAACTAAATCAATAATAAGCTTCATGTCACGCTTATGAACTTCATCTAGTAGCATATCAAAATCTTCCATCGTACCAAATTCATCCATAATATCTTGATAGTCACTAATATCATAACCATTATCGTCATTAGGTGATTTATACATTGGACAAATCCAAATTACATCTATACCTAGATCTTTTAAATAATCCAGCTTTGCAATAATCCCCTGTAAATCTCCAATACCATCACCATTTGAATCCATAAAGCTACGTGGATAAATTTGATAAGCGACAGCTTCTTTCCACCATGTCTTATTCATACTAATTCTCTCCTTTTGCATCCCATCGGATTTTTTATGCAAACGTTTTCGTAACACTATCATAACAAAATATGAATAGTTTGCAACTGTTTTCATTGAACTCTATGTAGTTTCCTTATGCCTTATTTATTTCTCACAAAGATAAAGTGAAACTTTAATCGTTAAGGAGGTGTCCATTCCCCGTTGATTATTAGCCTTTACCAATCGAGCTTTTACGAGCAGCCCGATTGTCTTACTTCTCGCAAATAACGGGATAAATCTAACTCTTCTCTTCTTCTCGTCCATGCGTGTTAAATACACTCTTCATATACTAATACGAGCTCATATTATTTCAGAAAGGAGATATAAATTGAAACAAACAAAATTAACTGGTCGTATCATCGTTCCCTCGGATCCTGGGTATGACATAGCCCGAATAAATTTAAATTTAAGCATTCCAAAATTTCCTTGTATTATTGTTTTTTGTCAAAATAAAAATGATGTGTGTAACGCCTTAAAATGGGCACGTGAGCGTCATATACCATTTCGCTTAAGAAGTGGACGACATAGCTATGAAAATTTCTCTCTTTTAAATGGCGGGCTTATTATTGATGTGAGTGAAATGAAGCAAATTACGGTTAGTACAGGAAAATTAACAGCAACAATTGAAGCGGGTGCACATCTTGGCACTGTGTATAAAGAACTTTGGAAATACGGTGTTACAATACCAGCTGGCACAAGTGCAAGTGTCGGAATTGTGGGGCTAACACTCGGCGGTGGCATTGGCATGCTTTCACGCTTATTTGGACTAACATGTGATCAATTAGTAGAAGTCGAAATGGTACAAGCGTGCGGAAAATTTGGTGCAAAAATCATTCGTGCAAATGAACAAGAAAACCCTAACCTATTTTGGGCATGCCGTGGCGGTGGTGGTGGAAATTTCGGAATTGTTACTTCCTTAACCTTTCGAGTCCACCCTATTAAAAACGTATCAATTTTCTCACTTACATGGGAATGGAAAGACTTTATTGCTGCATTTCAAGCTTGGCAAAACTGGGCACCTTATATAGATGAACGCCTCACTTCATCAATTGAATTATTCTCTAAACAACGAAATAAAATCGAGGTGAAAGGTGAATTTGTCGGCTCTCCTCCTGAACTCTATCATCTATTATCTCCTCTTCTTGAAACTGGTAATCCTTCTCTCTTTATAGATGAAGTCCCGTATATAAAGGCTGTTCAATTCTTTAATAGCGGAAATATTCCTGAAAAATTCAAACGCTCTGGTTCCTACGTATATAAACCAATCCCTCTTAAAGGCATTCAAATCTTACAATATTTTCTTTCTCATGCACCAAATAAAGATGCGAGTATTTGGCACCAATCACTCGTAGGTGCTGTGGAAAACATTTCGCCTAATGAAACAGCTTATTTCCACCGTAAGGCAATTATTGCTCAAGAATATATTACTTCTTGGAAATGCAACGATGAAGAAAATCGAAATATACGCTGGGTTAAAGATTTAAGAGAAAGCTTAGATCCTTACACACTAGGAGACTATGTCAATTGGCCCGATATCGACATAAAAAATTGGCAAACTAGTTATTATGGCTCTAATTTTCAAAGGTTGCGTAAAGTGAAGACAGCATATGACCCTTGTAATGTTTTTCGTTTTCAACAAAGCATTCCTCCTTTCCATATGTAAAAAGGAAGAACAGAGTTCTGTTCTTCCTTTTTACATTGAAAATCGTTCAATTGTTTGTTTTAAATCCGCTGATTGCTTCTCTAAGTCTTTTAATAATTGATCGATTGCTATCATATTTTTAGACTGTTGTAATGTCACACGTGCCACTTCTTGTGAACCAGCTGACGTTTCTTCCGCAATTGCTGCTACAGCCTTTGTTTGTGCTCCTGTTTGATGAATGTGACTCGCTTGTTCATTCATATAACTACTAATTTGCTTGGTTGCATCGGCTACTTCCATAATACTTGATGACATTTCTTTTAAAATTAATTCTGTAGCTTCTCCGCGTTTCGCCTCTTCTTTAGCTGTCTTCACCTGCTCTGTCATTTTCAATGCGACTTGCTGTACTTCATCTTGCATATCCCGTAATAACTGCGATATGTTTCTTGCGGAATGATCACTTTCATCAGCAAGTTTACGTACTTCTTCTGCTACAACCGCAAAGCCCCTTCCATGCTCTCCTGCACGAGCTGCCTCAATAGAAGCGTTGAGTGCTAATAAATTCGTTTGACTAGCAATCTCACTCACAACAGAAACAATATGTTCAACTTGTTTCATTCGCTCTTCTAATTTCTGTACATTTTCCATCGAATCTTCATTTTCTCTCGCCAATGTTTGAATACCTTGAATTAAAGAAGTAAAGACACGTGTACTTTGTCCTAAAGCTTGAACCATTTCTGAAGACAACTCGTCAGACTGTTTTGCTTTTCCTTCTACTTCATTTGCAATAGAAGTCGTTGTATCAACAGTAGAAACGATCGCTTGAATCGATGCTGCTGATTGCTCGGCACCGGAAGAAATCTCTGCAAGAGTTTCAGACACACCGCGTGCTTGCTTTGTCGCTTCCCCTGTTTGTCTTCTAATTTGCTGAACTTGATTATTTGTATACGAAAATGTAGTATCAATATTTTTTACCATACCTCTTAAGTTCTCGAGCATCATATTAAATGCAACACTTAAAGATTTAATCTCATCATCCGTTTTTGGTAACGGGACATCTTCACGAATATCGCCATCGGCCGCCTTCCTTGCTGCTTCTTCCAACTTTCGAAGTGGTTTAATTAAAAATATTGCTGCCCCATACGCTAAAATTCCAGACCATACTACACCTAATAACATAACGATAATATTATAAACAGTTTGACTTACATAACTTTGAAAATAATCATATATAACGTAAATAAAAAATAAACTTGTTGAATATGTAATTAAAGCTAAAACTGTAGTAAATAGCATAAGTTGTGTACGTAAGCCAAAGGAAAATGTCTTCCTTTCTTTTTCCATCTCTTCTTTCCCCCTTCTTATAAGCAATATAAGTGCTACCTATATATCATTATCCATATTTTCGTTATAGAAAGATATAGAGATTTTAAAAATCATAATTCCCTTGAATATCAAATTCCGTCAAAAAAATAAAGGATTCTGACAATTTATGACTAATAACAGAAATAAGGGGCAACATTTGTAAAATATATTTTTGACTGGGGGTTTTGTATGATTCAAGTTCGAAATCTAGTAAAATCATTCGGCTCACTTGATGTTTTAAAAGGAATTGATTTAGAAGTAAAAGAAAAAGAAGTTGTTGTTTTAATCGGTGCCAGTGGTTCCGGCAAAAGTACATTACTTCGCTGTCTTAACTTTTTAGAAATGTACGATGAAGGTGAAATTCACTTACAAGGTGAGCGAATTGATCCGAAGCATTCAAATTTAAACAAAGTCCGTGAAAATGTCGGTATGGTTTTTCAACACTTTAACCTCTTTCCTCATATGACCTCACTAGAAAACATCATAGAAGCACCTATTCACGTAAAAAAATTAGAGACAGCAGACGCGAAGGATGTTGGTAATCAACTCCTACAAAAAGTCGGCCTACAAGATAAGGCGGATGTAACTCCTCACTTACTTTCAGGTGGTCAAAAACAACGCGTTGCGATTGCACGAGCTCTTGCTATGAACCCTAAAATTATGCTATTTGATGAACCTACCTCAGCCTTAGACCCTGAACTTGTTGGAGAAGTATTGCAAGTTATGAAAGAACTTGCTGAAGAAGGAATGACCATGATTATTGTTACTCATGAAATGAATTTCGCAAGAGATGTGGCTGATCGCGTTATCTTTATGGATGACGGGAAAATTGTAGAGGATGCTTCACCAGCGCAATTTTTTTCCGCTCCATCGCATGAACGGGCAAAGCAATTTTTACGCAACGTTTTATAATGTAACTTCTGTTTCAAATGAAAAGAAATACATCCATACGGTGCACAACTAATTGTCCAAATAAAATATCTCAGTAACATACTTAAAACCATCCGTATGATCAATATATAGGAGGGGTTTTATGAAAAGAAAACTATTAACCATTGTTGCGAGTATTACATTATGTACATCCTTCATACTAGGAGCCTGTAGTAAGGAAAGTGCTACTACTTCTTCAAATGGTGAAAAAGAATTTCGTTATGCGATGAGTGGCTTATATAAACCTTTTAACTATAAAGAAAATGACGGAAAGCTTGCCGGTTTTGATGTGGAAATTGGTGAGGCACTTGCGAAAAAAATGAATATGAAACCCACTCCTATTACAAATCCATGGGAAACGCTAATTCAAGGTCTACAATCGAAAAAATATGATGCTATATTGGGCAGTATGGCAATTACAGAAGAACGCTTAAAAGCTGTTAGTTTCTCCAATCCTTATTATCGCTCTGGTGCCCAAATTTTTGTGGCTAAAAAGAATGCATCTATCTCTTCTCCAGAAGATTTGAAAGGTAAGAAAATTGGCGTTGTAAAAGCTAGTACCTTTAAAGACCTTGTTGCAAAACATACAGATCAAATCACAGAATATGATAGCGATATTACTGCACTTATGGACTTAGAGCCTGGACGTATTGATGCAGTAATCACTGATCAAATGGTCGGTTTACGTATGATCAAAGAAGGTAAATCAAATATAAAAGAAGCTGGAAAACCATTAAATCTTGATGAAATGGGAATTGCTATTCGTAAAGATGATAAAGAAATGGTTGAGAAAGTAAATAAAGCTTTAGATGAAATCATTAAAGATGGTACGTATGAAAAGATCAGTAAAAAATGGTTTGGGCGTAATATTCTTGGAGACGAGGCAAAAACAAAGTAAGTTAGCCATTTAGAGATTTCATAAATCATGCCCCACTTTGTATGTGGGGCACTTCATTCACTACTAAAATCCATACAATATGAGGTGACACATATGTTTGAAATTTTTATCTCTACCTATCCCACACTCTTAAAGGCTACTATTGTCACATTACAATTAACATTAACATCCCTATTACTCGGTTCACTAATTGGATTACTAGTCGCTTTCTTTCGAATCTCTAACAATAAGGTTTTAAATAGTATTGCTCATGTATATATCGCCATTATTCGTGGTACACCTTTAATTGTTCAAATTGCCATTCTCTATTTCGGTATTACATCGATTATTGTCTTCACTCCTTTTTGGGCAGGAGCAATTGCTTTAGCAATCCATAACGGTGCATATATTACTGAGATTTTCCGCGGATCCATTCAGTCCGTTGACCGTGGACAATTGGAAGCCGCTCGCTCTTTAGGTATGCCTTACCCTTTAGCTATGCGCCGAATTATATTACCACAAGCATTTCGTCTGTCTCTTCCCCCTCTAGGGAACCAATTTATTATTGGATTAAAAGATTCTTCTCTTGTTGCTTACGTAGGATTGTCCGAATTATGGGGATCAGGTTTATCAATTGCTGCAAGTAACTTCCAACAATTAGATACATACATAATTGTTGGTTTATATTACCTCGTACTTGTTCTTCTATTTACTTATTTTGTTAATCTTTTAGAAAAACGACTTCAACGAAAAGAAAATAACTCTGTCCAGGTCAAGACGAAGAACAAGAAAGAAGTCTCTTTATAACAAAAAGCAAGCTCTAAGAGAGCTTGCTTTTTCATCGTAAAATATGCCTATTATTGATTTACTTTTTTTATAGTCTCTTTTTCCTCTATATGTTCCTCACGATATGAAATATTATGAGGATCCAATCCATTTCCTAAAGAACCATAGAAATGCTCCCTATGCGGATCAACTAATTCACTTCCGTGATAATACACACGTGGTGTATTCCAAAGTGCTGCCAAAGCTTTTGTCATCGGCATTTCGTGATAGCGTTCCGGCCACATTTCTTTAATTTTATCTTTTACTAATGGATAGTATTTAGAACTCATAGCAGGAAACAGATGATGTTCTGTATGGTATGAGAAATTGAAATGTAAAACGTCTACCCAGCGCGGTACTGTTACTGATAAACAGTTTGCTAAAGGATCATTTACTGGAACAATAGGATTTAAGCGGTGATTTGTTGCGATATACGCCATTACAATAAAGTTAGCAATTAACAACGGAATCACGTATGCAAAGAACCACTTTGTAGGTCCCATAATAAACAATAAACTAATCCAAACTGTCCAGGGCAAAAGAAGTTGAAGCCATACAGATTTTTGATTGGATGACTTAAATTCTTTTATAAAATGAAAGAACATTCGAGTCGAATGTAACGTAAATTGAATTGTTAGTGACAGGAAACTAAAGAATGAACGTACATGAAGAGGCATGCGATATACCCAACTCAAAAACTTACTCTTTTTCAGTTTCTCAAATGTCGGCCATGCATCTGGATCATTCTCTTCATGCTGTGTGTGAACATGATGCGTTGCATTATGCCACTTTCTCCAAAGTTTTGGGCCAGTTGATAATGGCATAAATGCTATCGCACCTAAAAAATCACGAAGCCATGCCTTTCTTACAACTGTTCCATGTAAAATTTCATGTCCTAAAAATCCAAGTGAAGCAAAACATAATCCAAGAACAATTGCAATTCCTAGATTTGCCCACACATTCAATTCAAATACACCGATCGTTATTAAACCAGCCAATGCCACAAGTAAATAAGCCAGTCCACCAAATAATCGATTAGGAACTGGTTTAAATGCTTTTTTCGGCAAATGTGGTGCTACACGTGCTGCATACCACCCAAACGTATGAAGCTCCTTCATCCTTTTGCCCCTTTCTTATGCCGCGCCCCGCGCAACTTGCATATATCAATTCTTGCTTCCAGATTGATTTTACTACGTGATCCAAAAAGCATTTATCATAAGGAAAATATACTCACTCTATCGTCACTTAATTTTCGCTTTTATTATCAATGAAAAACATTTCTCTTTTTACTCTCTATCAACCTTTCCACATGATGAATCATAACAATAGAATTTCTATATTGTCAACAACTTTTATGACCTAGTAATAAAAGTTGGTTATATTTTTATAATCATACTTTATTTCACTAAAGAAAAAGCATAGATTTCATAAGGCTTTATCAGGTATATATACATATCCACTTAAACAACATAGACTCTATCTTATTCAAGAACTCTCTATGTAATCAACAAATGGAATCACTTGAATTTAGCTTTATATAAATCCTACTTCTTCATACTGCCCCAATAAAATAATTATATTAAAATATTTTTTCTTTCGTTTAGTAAAAATAGAACGCTACGAAAACAACATACATGAATTCCATATAATATGGAAATATTAAAAGGAAAATTGTTCTAATTTGGAGGTTTTCAAAATGACAGATGACACATTTCCGCAGTTACCATCATCCTATTGGATTGAATCTACTCAAGTTCCTACTTTTCCTCATTTATCCGAAAATATAAAGACAGAAGTTGCTGTTATCGGAGCTGGTATTACAGGCATTACCACTGCCTATTTACTCGCTAAAGAAGGAATGAAAGTCGTTTTAATTGATTCTGGTCTTATTTTAAATGGAACGACTGGGCATACAACCGCAAAGGTAACGGCACAACATGATCTTATTTATGATGAATTAATAAATCATTTCGGTGTGGAAAAAGCCCGACTTTACTATGAATCAAATAATCATGCTCTACAATTCATAAATGAGACTGTGCAAACATATAAAATCGACTGTAATTTCTCAAATGAAGATTCGTATTTATATACAACTACTGATAATGGATTAAGAAATTTATCGAAAGAATATGAGGCCTATCAAAAATTAAATATACCTTGTGACTATGTTCAATCTCTATCGATTCCGATTCCAGTACAATCTGCACTTGTCATGAAAAACCAAGCACAATTCCATCCCCTCCTTTATTTGAAAACACTTTTAGAAAAGTTTGTGGAGATGGGCGGCAAAGTTTATGAACAAACAACAGCTATTGATGTGGAAAAAGGTGATTGTCCACAAGTCATTACAAAGGGTGACCATCGCATCACTTGTAAATATATTGTCTCTTGTTCACATTTTCCTTTTTATGATGCTAATAGCTTTTTCTTTACGCGAATGTATGCAGAACGCTCATATGCTCTTGCAATAAAAGCAAAAACAGATTATCCAGGTGGCATGTATTTAAGTATTGATGATCCAAAACGCTCCTTACGCTATATAACAAACAATGGAGAAAAGTTGATTTTGATTGGCGGAGAGAGCCATAAAACGGGACAGGGAATAAATACGATGCTTCATTATGAAGCACTCTATTCTTTTGCTGAAGCAACTTTTGGAGTAGATGAAGTTCCCTATAGATGGTCAGCGCAAGATTTAATTACTCTAGACAAGCTCCCTTATATCGGACATATTAACGAAAGAAATCCAAATATATTTGTTGCAACTGGATATCGTAAATGGGGAATGACGACTGGAACTGCAGCAGCTCATTTACTGAAGGACTCCATTCTAAAAGTCCACAGCCCATATAAAGAACTGTTTGCACCATCACGCTTTCATGCAAATCCGGATATAAAAACTTTCCTCTCTCAGAACATTGATGTTGCTAAACATTTAATTGAAGGGAAAATTGAAACCGCATTACGTAAACCAGAAGATCTTGAAGTTGGCGAGGGATCTGTTGTACATGTTAACGGTAAACGAGCAGGTGCTTATAAAGATAAAGAAGGAAAATTACATATCGTCGATACGACTTGTACACACCTCGGCTGTGAAGTTGAATGGAATAACGGTGATTGTACTTGGGATTGCCCTTGTCACGGTTCCCGTTTTTCAATTGATGGGGATGTTATGGAAGGTCCTGCAGATCAACCATTAAAACGAGTTGATAACGAGTAAAAAAACAAAGAAGTTCAACAAGAAACCTGTTGAACTTCTTTATTTTTCATGACACCTTTTCATATAAATTTCGACATAAGAAGGGGAATATTAACATTAAATAAAATAATATATTCATCTACAAATAAAAGGGGTGAATACTATGCAACCTTCTGCTCCACCTCATCTAGAATCTACAGAAACTATCTTTTCAAGTTCTATTACAAAACTTGTTGTTTTTATTTGTTGGCTAGCCATTCTAGCTGACGGATATGATTTAGGTATTTACGGCGCCGTTCTGCCAAAGCTCCTAGAAGACAAAAGCTGGGCACTATCACCAGCCCACGCTGGAACAATTGCCAGCTATGCTTTATTTGGGATGTTTATTGGTGCTATTCTAGTTGGAACCATTACAGATCTAATTGGACGAAAATGGACACTTATATGCTGTTTAGCCCTTTTTTCTATCACAATGGGCTTAGCTGCAATTGCTCCTTCTCCTGAATCATTTGGGTTATCTCGATTCATCGGAGGAATCGGATTAGGCGGTGTTATCCCAACGGCTTCAGCACTTACTGTTGAATATTCACCAAAAAAACGGCAATCTTTTATTTATGCTCTTATGTTTACCGGCTATCCTTTAGGTATCGTGTTAGGCGCTATTTTATCCATGTTTATGCTAGAAGATTTCGGATGGAGAATTATGTTTGGCATCGGAATGATTCCGCTACTCCTCATTCCTTTCATTATTCGTTATTTACCTGAGTCCATTCAATTTTTATTATCGCGAAATCGACAAGAAGAAGTGAATAAAATTCTTAATCGCTTTCAAATTGAACTCCATGTAAAAGATGAAATTCCTGAAACACCATCTAATATACAAAAGAAAAATGGATTTCTTACGTTATTCTCAAAAGATTACATAAAAGCAACACTACTTTTTTGGCTCACTTATATAATGGGAATGTTTTTAATATACGGTTTAAATACTTGGCTACCACAGATGATGCGCCAGGCAGGATACCCTCTTGGATCTAGTTTATCATTTCTACTTATACTAAATATTACTGCAGCTATCGGTGCATTATTTGCTGGGGCGATTGCCGATCGTATAGGAGCAAAAATTGTTATTAGTATCTCCTATCTTATGGCAGCCATATGTATTGGACTATTAACAATTAAACCATCTGTTACAATCATTTATCTTTTAATTGGTCTTGCTGGAATTGGATCAGTCGGTATTACTCAAATATTAAATGCTTATGTAACACAATACTTCCCATCACATGTACGAGCTACCTCCTTAGGCTGGGGACTTGGACTTGGCCGAGTTGGTGCGATTGCTGGCCCTATTCTTGTCGGTATTATTATGACAATGCAATATGACTTGGCGTGGAATTTTTACTTATTCTCCTTTGCAGGTCTTATCGCAGCTATATCTGTTTTCTTTATTCCTACAAAATAAAGTGAAACTTTAATCAGCCCTCACCAATCGGGCGTTTACGGACAGTTGACCTCCCACCTAACTTCTTCGCTCCAGCCGAATCTTGAGGTGGGAGTCTTACTGCCCGTTAATGCGGGATAAAAAAGAGCACAAACTCACTTGTGCTCTTTTTCATATACTTCAAACAACATATTTCGAAATAATGTATTCAAACTCTCAATATCAATCCCTAATCCCTTTTCAATCCCTTTCACGTATTGCTCATAATAATCAATTTGTTCTTCTAAAAATTGATTTAACACCTCAATTTTCAATCCAACATCTAATTCCGTACCTGCTTTTTTCTTTATTAACAACTTTTCAATTTCATCTAATACACTAGGCTCTACTGATAGTTCCATAATTAACCGGTCAAATTCTACTGGGGGCAATGTCCCTTTCTCTTCTAACCATTTACAAGCTAAAATAGGACGTAATACGTAAAAGTACTTTTTCAACTTTACATTTTCACCTTGTAAAAATTCACGATAGTTTTTTGAAGCCATATGTAAGTAATGATATATCGTTGATTTCGGATTAAAATCCTTTTCACTCATTTGCTGAAGCTGTTCTGGAAGGTTCGAGTTTTTCGAATAAAAAATCGGCGATCGAATCCATTCGAGTAACGCTGGATTTGACTTTGCAAACAGTTGCAAAGCCTTTTTAATATCCCAACCACTTATGTCTAAATCATCACTAATTGGATATTCGATTACATCACGCTTATCATGGATTGATAAATACCATTCTACAGGGTGTATATAAACAAACCTAACATCATAATCACTATCTTTCGATGGAAACCCCCACGCCCGACTCCCTGATTCCACAGCGAATAAAATTTTCACACCATTCTCTTTTTCAATTCGCTCTAGTTCTAATTCAATTTTCTCTCTCATTTCATACCATCTCCATTTTTTGATTATTTCCCTGGGAATTCGACAAATATACGACTAATTTTACTATATACCAAAACAGCTGTCAGACAATTTCTGACAGCTCAATAAAGCACCTATTTTTTATTTTCAATTACAGTAGCAGTAATTCGTTCAAACTCTTTTTGAATTTCCTCTTTATATGCATCCACTTTTGAAAAATCCATAGCAGCAATATAAATTCGTTCTAATTTATCACGAACTGATTTTGCTTTTGCTAAGAAAGACATTGCCTCATTCATTTTTGCTTTATATTGAATGGAAACGTCACGAATTTCTGTAGCATACTTCTCATCCGTCCCCGGTTTAACAATAAGAGCATACATATCTATAATCTCATCACCTTCGCGACTTGGAAAATATTCATGTGGTGCGGTACTATCAAAAATTGCAAATCCTAATTCTCTTACGATAACCATATCAAGACTATTCGGGTCAAATCCGCAATGATATACTTCAACGTCAAAACCTTTTTCTTCTGCTGCCTTCGATAACTTTTTGAGCATTGTTGATTTTCCAGAGCCCGGGCGTCCTTTTATAAAATAACGATGTGGTAACCCTTCTGTTAAATTAGGAACAAAATCAACTGCTCCTTTCGGTGTAGCAGCTCCTAAAAAACGATGTTTCACAATCGATTGTTTCTCCTTTTTATCTGCAAATAATTTCTGAATTAGCTGATCTGTTAGTTCATTTGCTTTATTAAAATCAATGTTATTAATATATATTTTCTCCCACTCATCATGTATAACTAATGCCTCTTTAAAACATCCGTAAGCAGATTTGAAAGCCTTTCCCGCTTCTGATACAAACCGTTCAATTTCTAACTTCTGCTTTCTTAATTTATCTGAGTCCCAAGCAACTCCTAAATTTATATACTCTTCAATAACTCCTGGCATTTTCGGCTCAATAACATGCGGTGATGTTCCATCAACAATTCCTACTTTTAATTTCGGAATAATCACCCCATCAACTGACTTATTATCAGAAGAACAATGCAAAAGTTCAATATCATATCCTTTTTCAACCCATTCACGACCTATTGCCTTAATTAAAGAAGATTTTCCCGTTCCTGGACCACCTTTTAAAATAAACAACCTGTCTAGCCCCTTCAAATTCTCTTCGTATAAGCTGTGAAATCCTCTAGCTGTATTTCCACCGGCATAATAATTCAATACATTCCCTGTCACTGCACTCACTCCTTCGCAACAGTCTACTTACATAAGCTACAATATGCGAGCAACTTTATTTGGGTGAACACCTAATTTGTATTGCACGAAAAAAGGAAATGAATTACAATTTAAATATCACAAACATTCCGAATTTAAAACCGAATAAACCTTTATCAAGAGAGGCAGAGGGACCGGTCCTTTGAAGCCCAGCAACCTCAGTTTATGCAAACTGAATAGGTGCTAATTCCTGCAAAATGCATTGCATTTTGGAAGATAAAACTCAACTAGTATGTAAAGCTCATCTTTCTTGATTATGAAGGATGGGCTTTTTATTATTTGAAAAAAATATATTGGAGGTATGTAAAATGAAAGTAATTGATCTATCACAAACGTTTGAAAATAATATGTCTCAATTTCCTGGAACACCAAAAATCCAACTAGAAGCCATTACAAGCGTTGAAGAAACAGGTTATCAAGTTACGAATTTTCATTCTGTCGTTCATGTTGGTACGCATTGTGATGCGCCTGCTCATTTCATTTCAGGCGCAACCACTATTGATCAATTACCCCTAAATCAATTTGTAGGCGAAGCTGTCCTTATCGATGTGACTCATGTTCAAGAGCGAAAATTACCTAAGGAAGTATTACATACTGTCGACATAAAAGAAGGCGATATTGTCATTTTCCATTCCAATCTATCTAATAAATGGAATACCGAAGCTTATGAGAAAGAAGCGTTTTATCTTTCCGAAGAATTAGCTGAAGAACTAGTTCAATTAAAAGTAAAATCTGTCGGTTTAGATTTTATTTCTCCTGATGAGGTAACGACAGAAACATCACCGATTCATCACATACTGTTAGGAAATAATATTTACTTAATTGAAAACTTAACAAACTTAGATGCCATTAAAGCGAAACGATTCTTTTTCTCAGCAGCACCTTTAAAAATTAAAAATAGTGACGGTGCTTTCGCAAGGGCATTCGCTGTTATTTTTTAAACATGGTCTACAAAAAAAGCAAAGATCACTTTTGACCTTTGCTTTTATATTTTTTATTTAAGTTAAAAAAGAATTGCTCCACCTTTGGTCGTATCCACGCTAAATAATCTTTATCTTTCTTCTTTGTACAAGCTATCTCTTCTCCATCTACCATTTCGACAAGTTCTAGCTCTAACAGTTGCCTCGTAAATGCTACCATATTTACTTCTTCTGCTGGATATTCTTCTTTTAATTTCTCCTCAATTTCTCCCAATAAAAAACCGTCACGCATCATTGCTAGTGCATCAATCCAAAGTGGCGGCATTTCATATGTCTCTCCTGTAATCGTATCTTTTACAATATAGTTCTTTTGCTCTTTTCGAAATTGAATCGTGTGTAAGCATACAGTCGAATTTAATGTTAATTCCATCATACCACCCCTTTCATCATATCCGCATAGAAAAAAGGATGCGCGTGCACCCCTTCTTTTCTTTTCATAACACTACTGAACCGTTACATGAGCTAAAAGCTCTATGTCGATATTTTCCTCCATTATAAACGAAGTTTTTTATAAAAAAAACCCTTCTTGAAACATTTTATAAAATGTTTATATTTACACAACAAGAACACTTTTCTGAAAAGTAATTTCGTCTACTGCACTACACTGTTGGTAAATAAATTTCCACTTTCGTTCCTATCCCCATACTACTTTCAATCGCGATACTCCCTTGATGTTCTTCAATAATTTTATATGTAATCATTAATCCAAGACCTGTACCATTCTCTTTTGTTGTATAAAAAGCTTTTCCGATCTTTTCTATTTTCTCATTTTCTATCCCAAGACCTTGATCTTCAACAGAAATACACAAGTTCTCTCCAGCTTTTTCATATGCCAGAATCCGAATATTCCCGCCTCCTGGCATCGATTCAATTCCATTTTTGATGATGTTTAACAACACTTGTTTTAATTGCTTATCATCACCATTTATAACGGGTAAATTTCCATCTACTTGCAAATGAAATTTCACTTTATACTGAGTCGCATAGCTTTCCATTAACTGTACAACATATAAAAGGATTTCCCCTATATTACACCATTCATAATTTGTTGGTTTCGGTTTTCCTAATAACATCAATTCACTAACAAACCCATTAATTCTCTCAATTTCTTGCAGCATAATCTCATAGCTCATCGTATCTTCAGGATTTCTTTCTTTTTGAATTTGTGTAAATCCTTTTAAAGCTGTTAATGGATTTCGAATTTCGTGAGCAATTGTTGTAGACATTGTCCCAATAACAGCTAAATTTTCCGTCTCTTTCATACTGTTCATCATCTCAACAACTGTCCTTACATAAGATTGAAATCTCTTTAATAAAGAATGCGAAATGATGAAAAAGAATATACATAATACAAGCGGAATCACAACTTTTACATCTTGTAATATCAAAGTAAAAAATACATATTTTCCAATTACACTACAGGAAACGAAATAAAAATATTTTCTGTTCACAAAAATCGGTGCAAATAGAATTAAAAATATTTCAACCATATTTCCATTTTCAAAAACACGATCACTGTGTAAATAAATCATTAAGTTATTAATAAGATCAATAAGCATGTACCCAATTAAAAATAAGTATTTCACAAAATATACATAACCTTGTTTTTGAAGATATATTGAAATAGGAAATAAAGATATTACTAATATATATACACCTATTCCCATACCACCTTCTGGCCACCCTACCCTTGCTTCATTAATATTCATAGCAGGATAAACAAAATAATAGATAACGTCATATAAAAAGAAAATAATATAGAATAATAATATAAATACTTTTAAAGCTTCTCTTTCTTCATAAATCAAGCTCTTGTATTTGTTCATATAAAAACTCCTCTTGATCAATACAAAAAAACATTTCAAGTGTTATCTCTTTAAATTATAATTATGAAATTGCTTTCAGGGCAACATGTAACCTTCTAATACTAAAAGGAAGGAAGGAGATACAGCTCCTTCCTTTTCAGTTACAATTTATATCCATCTTACCCTATCATTTAGCAATCCATCTGTAAAATTATTATGTCCTACTACAAAATCCTTCATATATAAATTTAAATATTCCCCATACTTACTTTCAGTATTTAATAATAATTCTTCTACATAATAAGCACCTTTTCCAAAAGTATCTAACAGTAAACTACATAAGCCAGCATAAATTCCACACCCTACTTGGAAGTACGTCGCATTTGTTTTATATTTTTGAAAAACTTGGCTACTATTCATTACATTATACATGTATGTCTCATTATGTTCATAAACGAGTAACACACCGACTAAATCTTCTCCTATAATATCATCTTCTACTGGATTAAATACTTTACGATTCCAACTCCATAAATCTTCCACTTTATCTAAGTTCTGTCTAATTAAGTTTGTTGTATACTCATTGATCCGATAAAGGAAACCCACTTCCATATTAAAAGATTTCCCTAAAATTAAAACTTCTTCATGTGGCATTAAGCAACCATAAAATTCTTTTTCACCTAACTTTACTTTATACTCTGAAGCATATACATCCTCATAAAAGTAAAGTGGACGATGATGACTCATATACATAGGATAACTCCATATCGCTTCATCAAGAAAACGCTCAACTGCCCATGATGCATAAAGTGTATGAGGTTTTATAAGCTCTTTATCATTCAAAAATGAATTATCATGTTCTACAATATAGCATGCTCGCGGCTTTTCATTTGGACGTTCTTTCATAAGCTCAACTGCCATCCATTGAACAACACCAGGATTCATACCTGAGCCTATAATCGCTCTTGTATTTGTAAATGTTTCTTTCTCCTTCTCAAACCTCGTATACCTTTCCGTAAGCTGAAAACCAAGTAAACTATCGTCTTGATCTACTGCCTCATTTTCCAAAGCCGAATTAATATAACAAATGCCAAGGTCATTACAACAACTCAGCAACCTAATCGTATCTGCACCTGAAACATCAATAACAACCTTCGTTCTTTTTTCCTTTAAATGATGTTTAAATTTGACTACATCTTGAAGATTTATTTCATATAAAAAAAATTGCTCTTTCAGATTTGGAAACAACTCATCATAATAACTGTTATCTTTTTGTTTCATATCCACCAAATGGAAGTTCACATTCTTTATCACTTCATAAATTGGATCTTTTTCATTTACTACCGCTTGATTCAAAATTGCTAACACTGCTTTTGCTGCTCCACCAGCACTGCCAAGTAATGTAATCGAAAACGAATTTGGAAACTGCTCCACAAACAAAACCCCTTTAATAAAGTAGTTGAGCAGCTCTTCCTCAAAAAGTGAGTTGAATACACCAAAAGGTAGCTCGTACACCTTTAGTACAAGATTGCCCCTTCAAAGATCACACATACCTATATGATATTCAATTCATTTTCCCCTCATATCCAAATCGAATTAAACAAATAGGCTCGACCTTTTCTTCCCTATATATAAAAGAAAAAGCCAGCCCTTTCAACTAGCCTACGGACAATGGACAGATTTCACATGTTGAATATTCACGTACATTTTTGCGTCACGTGCTTTTAATATTTCAATATGCCCTTCATCAATTTTCGTCATCTTTCCGATTTTATTAGATTCCTCGCCTAAATCAAACACCATAATTTTCCCTGACATTTTAATAAGCTGTTCTTCAAAAGTTCTAGCTAGAGTAATATTTAATGGATTTACGGGGAGTTCATTTTTATTGAGGGAATAAGGTACTTGGTTCTCTTTATAAGGAATTAACCACTTCAAATGCTTTAAAGATATATATACAGTTTTGTAAACAGGGCTATAAAAAACAATATAATCGTTCATCACACTTGTAACATAACCGTGTATCGGAACATTTCCTGCCACATAAATTTCTGTAAAAATCCCTTTAGATGTGATTAATACTTTTCTCAAAGAAATTGAAGGTGATTCCCTCTTAATTACAGAGTCCACACCAGGCTTTAATATTTCTTCATCATGCTCTCTTAAAAATTTATAATACTGGATATGGTATAAAGATATATATACATAGTCTTGTCCATTGTAAAGAACTACAATATCATTTCCTACATCAATTAATACACCTTTAAATCTTTTTTCACCGATTAATTTAACGTATATATTTTCTCCAATATTTTTGTTTAACTCATTCATCTATATCCTCCTTTCTATAAAATACTACTTTTCCTGCCTTCCATTTCTAAAAAAATAATCAGGGCAATGTTCTGTCTTTTAGTAGTAAGAATTTTTTTTCATATATCGCTAATAATTGTAGCGAACTATGAAATCGTTCTTCACTTCCAATCATAATGCCCCTCTTATTTATCAAACATTATTCTTCTTCATTCTTTTTACACTTAACTACTTGATTCACACTCTTAATATGATAAATAATCACGTAAATGACTTCATCACCATTTACTAGCGTAATGCATTCATCATGTACTTCACTTAATAAACCTTCCACACACTCTGGTCCACCACGATTAACCTTTATCCACTTATACTTCAGGTCACTTAATACATCTAAAAAAGTATCTTCATCAGAATAGAAACATGAACCATAGTAATCGTCACATTTTGTTTCTTTCACTTTCTTGACTAGACTCTTCACATGTTTCAACTGATAATATACTACTTCTCCATGAGGTAATTGTAGTGTAAGGTAATCTTTCCCCAACGATAAAAGTACACCTACTCGACTTTCCGGCCCGCGCAGATTTACCTTTACATTTTCACCGACTAAACCTTTAATTTGATCACAGCATAATAGACTCTCCAATTTCATATCCTCCTTTCTTATTATCTTCCTCTTCTTGATTGTCTTTGTGCACGAGCTCGACTTGAATCATTGCTACTTTCATCACTTTTCTCATCGCTCTCTCCACATACTGATTCGTTATAACTAACACTTTTAATATGAGCTAGTGCAATTAATATAACTTCCTCTTTTATAATTAACGTTACATAATCACAAGAAACGTCTTGTAAAATACCTTCAACTTTCTCTGGACCACCACGATTAATTTTTACCCAGCGGTATTTGAAGCTTTGAAGTAGCTTTTCAAAATCTTCTGCACAGTCATATTCCAACCAGCCACAATCATCTGTTACACAATCTTTCGTATTCTTTGTAATACTTTTCAGATGGCGAAGCTGATAGTAATAGCGCTCTCCTTTTTCATTCTTTAATACGAAGTAGTCCGTACACACTGATACTATTGTTCCTTTTTGAGATTCTGGTCCACCTCTGTTTACTCTTACATAAGATCCAATTAAATCTTTCAAAAAATCACAATGAAGTAAACTCACGAGAAAACCCCTTCCATTAATTTATAAGCTTTTGCACTGATAGTATATGTATCTGTACAGGTTATGTTCGCTATGTTTGTCCCCGCTATGAAAAAATATGCTTTTAACTAATAATACTAATCCCTATAAAATCTTCTTTCCCTTAAAGTAACTCTAGGATTTCGGATGACTTTTTCATCCCTTAATATAAAAAGCCCCCGTATTAAGATACATTTCTGCATATCTTAATACGGGGGCTTTTTATAAATTTAATCTTCGTCTTTAACATCCATATCTTCTGGAATTGGTTCATTTAATATTTCTTCCACTAACTGCTTATATTTCTCCATTTGTTCTAAATGTGTATTAAACTGTTCCTTATTTATTAAATATTGCTCTCCATCAAACAATGCACGAACTTTCTTTTGCTGAATTAAGTCTTCAACATACGATTTTGGTAATTTCAAATACTCCGCAGCCTCTTCTATCGTTATATACAATGTGTTCATTCCTTTATTATTTTTTCATATACATAATGTATCTTACTTTATTTTTGTAAACAAATAAAAAAGATTTTGTAAATACAAATTAAAAAGCAGGTAGATGCATTCCATATATTGTATAATACTATAGTAAGTATTTTTTAAATATAGAATGGTATTACCCATTTACACAAAGGAGAGTTAACATATGGCTACTCGTCACATCATTACAATGTTAGAAAAAACATTACGAGTTGAAACAGAAAAAACAATTTCTCATCTATCTAAGTCTTTATCCGATCGTATTCTTTCACAAAGTGCAGCAGTACATGAAAATAATTGTTATCATACGATTGGTGAATGGTACAAAAATCATTTCTTATTCCAACAAGATGATTTCCTTTGGGCTAAATACGTTTTCTATGATGCATATTGTGAAGCTATAAAAAAACAAGGCAATCTTACAAAACGCGTTCGTCAAATATTAGAATCATTAGCTCGACAACATGGAAAACAATATATTGTTTCTATACAAAATATTCCATTTCCTAATAAACAGACAAAAGGGACCGCATAATTTAATAATGGTCCGCACAAAACAACTATAGATTCATTGTTTCTTAGAAAGATTTACAAATAAAATGTTCAAGTCTTTGTATTCCCTTTTTATAGAAATACATTCATATGACATGAACTAATGAAAACGGTGTCATGAAAATGATTGAAAATATAGTAAACAGGAAAAACCCCATTTGTATCTCTCGTCCATAGAAATAGAGATGTAAATGGGGGTATACTTGTTCCTTTATTATTTCATCATCTGCTTAATCAATTCTCGATTTCTCTTCTTAAATACTTCATTATGAGAAGAAACCATTCCGTACTCACTTGCATCAGGTTGAATAAATTGTTTCGCTTTATTCACAGCGTTTCCAGCATCTTGGAATGCCCCTGCGATTAAATGCAATTTCCCTTCATGCTTTAAAATATCTCCAGCGGCATATAATCCGTCTACCGAGGACTCACTATTTGCATTCCCTGCAATATAATAATTGTCAACAATAGCAACATCTAGCTCACTATTTTCTAATAATGTTATATCGCGTTCATATCCATGATTAATAATAACTTCATCGATAGATAAATGAGAAATTTCTCCAGTTTCATGATTTGTTAATTCTATATATTCAATCGCTTCATGGTTATCACCAGCAATTAATTTTGTAATCGATGTATTAAAGAAACATTCTGCTGAACTGTTCATAAGTTGTTTTACTTGTGCTTCATGACCAGATAATTCTTCTTTTCTATATGTTAAATAAACTTTTTTTGCGATTGGTTCTAATTCGTTCGCCCAATCAATTGCGGAGTTCCCTCCGCCTGAAATAATTACCGTTTTATCTTTGAAACGTTTTAACGATTTAACTGTATAATTTAAATTTGAGACTTCGAATCTCTCAGCACCTTCAATTGATAACTTTTGTGGATTTAATATACCACTCCCAGTTGCGACGATCACTGTTTTTGAAAAATGTTCTTCCCCAGAGCTTGTTTTCAATGTAAAAATGCCATCCTGATTACGAATAATTGATTCTATTTTTGTATTCAATACAACTTCAGGCTGAAATGTTAATCCTTGTTGTACAAGTTGCTCAATTAATTTATCACCAGTAACCGGTAATAATCCGCCAATATCCCAAATCATTTTCTCCGGATAAACATGTATTTTTCCACCTAACTGTGGTTGAAATTCTATTATTTTCGTTTTCATCTCTCTTAGTCCACTATAAAAAGCTGAATAAAGCCCTGCAGGTCCTCCGCCTATCACAGTTACATCAAACAATTCTTCTTGATTCATTCGTGTCACTCCTCAGCTACTAATAATTGATTATCATTCTCAATAAAATATAACTTGTTTTTATAAATTTTACAATCAAAATCACTATTGACAATACACCTATATAAAATTATAGTATTTAAAGAATCAATAGTGATAATCATTATCAATTTGTTAATTATTAGCAACTGTGAGATTACATCTTCTTCTATTACTATGGTGAATACTATATGGTAAAATCTCAAGTTCAAGATTGTTAATAAGACTTTTGTATTACCACTAACTTTTCAAAAGATCAAAGCCAAACAATTTATTGTATATCACATATCATCTATCAAAAGGAGAAAGACGATGAAAAAATTATTCATTTCACTAACAGTTCTGTTCGTCCTTGTTATGAGTGCTTGTAGCAATGGTTCAACAGACAAGAAGAACGACGCAAAAGGTAAGAAATCAGAAACAATTACATACCAATCTGAAAATGGTAAAGTTGAAGTTCCAGCAAATCCACAACGTGTTGTTGTCCTATCATCATTCGCTGGTAACGTAATGTCATTAGGTGTAAATCTTGTTGGGGTAGATTCATGGTCTAAACAAAACCCACGTTTCGATAGCAAACTGAAAAATGTCGCTGAAGTATCAGATGAGAATGTTGAAAAGATTGCTGAATTAAATCCAGATTTAATCATTGGTTTATCAAATATTAAAAATGTTGATAAGTTAAAGAAAATCGCTCCTACTGTAACATACACTTACGGAAAAGTTGATTACTTAACACAACACTTAGAAATCGGTAAATTATTAAATAAAGAAAAAGAAGCAAAAACTTGGGTTGATGATTTCAAGAAACGCGCACAAACAGCTGGAAAAGACATTAAAGCGAAGATTGGTGAAGATGCAACCGTTTCTGTTGTTGAAAACTTCAACAAACAGCTTTACGTATACGGCGAAAACTGGGGCCGCGGAACAGAAATTCTTTACCAAGAAATGAAATTAAAAATGCCTGAAAAAGTAAAAGAAAAAGCTTTAAAAGAAGGATACTACGCATTATCTACTGAGGTATTACCTGAGTTTGCTGGTGATTACTTAATCGTAAGTAAAAACAAAGATACTGATAACTCATTCCAAGAGACAGAATCATATAAAAACATTCCAGCAGTAAAAAATAATCGTGTATATGAAGCAAACATGATGGAATTCTATTTCAATGATCCACTTACATTAGATTTCCAACTAGACTTCTTCAAGAAGAGCTTTCTTGGTCAATAATACAAACATGAGGAATTCTTAATTTAAGAATTCCTCTTCCTTTATTCTATGAAAAGAAAAGATGTGAAACGAATGAAAAAAGAGCAAGACAACCTACGTTCCAACGCTTTTACATACAAATTAATTTTGAGTATCATTGCATTCTTTCTTATTTTTATGTTTGCAATGGTGTTAGGCGCTGCAGATACTTCTATAAAAGACGTATGGTTAGCACTTACTTCCTCTGCTAAAGGAGATAAACTATCCATCCTTCGTGAAATACGTTTACCACGTGAAGTTGCTGCTATTTTTGTAGGAGCTGGACTCGCTGTTTCTGGTGCAATTATGCAAGGATTAACGCGAAACCCACTTGCCGATCCTGGATTACTTGGCCTAACTGGTGGCGCAAATGCTGCACTTGCACTAACACTTGCCTTCAATCCTTCTATAAGCTACCTTTACTTAACACTAGCTTGCTTTATCGGTGCTGCAATTGGCGCTATTATGGTATTTGGAATTGGCATGGTGAAAAAGGGCGGACTTTCCCCTCTTCGAATTGTATTAGCTGGTGCTGCTGTTTCAGCATTTCTACTTGCAATCTCAGAAGGTGTTGGCATTTACTTTAAAATTTCACAAGATGTATCAATGTGGACGGCTGGGGGCGTAATTGGAACGAGTTGGAGCCAATTAAAAATTATTATTCCGGTTATTTCAATAAGTATATTTATCGCTATCTTACTTGCAAAGAAATTAACAGTTCTTAGTTTCAGTGAAGAAGTTGCCGTTGGACTCGGTCAAAAAATAATCGTTATTAAAACGATTTTATTTATCATTATTATCTTGCTTGCTGGTGCTTCTGTAGCACTTGTCGGAAACATGGCATTTATCGGCCTTATGGTACCCCATATGGTTCGTCCAATCGTTGGACCAGATTACCGTTTTGTTATACCGATGTCAGCGATTGCTGGTGCTTCCTTTATGCTGCTCGCAGACACAATCGGACGTACAATTAACGCTCCGTATGAAACACCAGTTGCTGCAATCGTCGCAATTGTAGGATTACCATTCTTCCTATTTATTGTACGTAAAGGAGGAAGAACTTTCTCATGATGCAATCTATTCTAAAGAAACAACGCCTTATCATACTTGCATTACTCATACTTACCATCACAACAATTGTAATTGGAATGGGACTCGGTTCTGCCGCTCTCTCCTATGACAGATTAATCCCAACACTTATGGGACAAGGTACATTTAAAGAAGAATTCGTTTTATATTCTTTAAGGCTACCTAGAATCGTCATTACATTATTAGCCGGTATGGCACTCGCTTTATCAGGTGCTATATTACAAGGTATTACCCGAAACGATTTAGCTGAACCTGGTATTCTCGGCATTAACGCTGGTGCTGGTGTTGCAGTTTCTGTTTTCTTTCTATATTTCCCGATAGACGTAGGTTCATTTCTTTACCTACTACCAGTCGTTGGATTTATCGGTGCGTTTCTAACAGCTGTTCTAATTTACGTATTTTCATATAGCAAATCCACAGGCCTTCAGCCAATAAGATTAACATTAACCGGCATCGGTTTTTCCTTTGCACTATCTGGCGCGATGATTGTACTTATTTCATCTGCAGATCGTATGAAAGTAGACTTTATCGCTAAATGGATTGCCGGAAACATTTGGGGAGATGACTGGACATTTGTTTTAGCAATGCTTCCATGGCTAATCGTATTGATCCCATTTGTCTTCTATAAAGCAAATCGATTAAATATACTAGCATTAAACGAACCAGTAGCAATCGGTGTTGGAATTGAAATTGAAAAAGAACGAAGATACTTATTAATCGCAGCCGTTGCACTTGCTGCCGCTGCTGTTTCCGTAACAGGAGGCATTAGCTTTATCGGACTTATGGCTCCTCACATCGCCAAATCTTTAGTAGGTCCAAGGCATCAAATATTCATCCCTATCGCCGTTTTAATCGGCGGATGGTTATTACTACTAGCGGATACAATTGGACGAAATATCGTCGAACCTAGCGGTATTCCAGCTGGTATTGTCGTTGCTTTAATTGGTGCACCTTACTTTATGTATTTGTTGCTTAAGAAAGTGTAAGAAACACCCTCAAGATTTTTTCTTGAGGGTGTTTTCATTTCATTCTACTGCTGTCCATACCCTTCAAACTTCTTCGACAAATTCTCCATCTCGTCTTCTGGCAGTAATTTCGGTTCTCCGACACTTTTCGTTTGATAATAAATTTGAGCACAAAACTCTATTTCTTCTGCAATAGTAAACGCCATTTTTATATTATTTGCACCAGCCATTAAACCATGATTCGCAAGTAAAACTGCACGACGATCAATCATTCCTTCAAAAGCAGCCTCTGCTAATTGCTTCGTACCAAATGTTTCATATGGTGCACAGCGAACATTCGGACCTGCAAAAGCAATTAAATATGATACAGCAGGAAGTTCCCATCCTAATGATGCGATTGTCTTCGCATAAGGAGAATGTGTATGTACAAGCGCATTTATATCTTCACGATTTCTATAATAGATAAGGTGCATATCTAATTCGCTTGATGGTTTTCTCTCTCCTTCTATCACTTCACCATCTAAATTCAATATAACTACATCTTCAGGCGTCGTTTCATAATAATCTAGACCACTTGGGCTAATTGCAACAAGACCTTGTTCACGATTGAAAATACTAATATTACCGCCAGTCCCCTTTGTTAAACCACTAGAAATCATTTTCTTTCCGTACGCTACAACTTCTTCTCTTTCTTTTTGCAGTAACATATACATCCCCCTAGTAAGAAACTTATGATGACTATTTTTCTAAAAACTATCTACTTATTGAAATAGCTTTTTTAAATTCTCCATAAACGGTGCTCTCACAATTCCTTTTTCCGTAATAATCGCTGTTATATTTTCATATGGCGTGACATCAAATGCCGGATTGTATACTTTACTTTCTTGCGGAGCAGAGTATTGTCCGAAACGATTGATCACTTCAGAAGCATCCCTTTCTTCAATTGGAATTTCTTTTCCTGTCAGTGTTTTCAAATCAATTGTCGGCGTTGGTGCTGCTACATAAAACGGAATGTTGTAGTATTTAGCTAAAATAGATACGCCTAATGTTCCAATTTTATTTGCTACATCCCCATTTGCTGCTACGCGGTCACATCCAACGATTACCGCATCAATTTTCCCTTGTGACATGACCATTGCTGCCATATTATCTGTAATGACCGTTACATCAATTCCCGCTCGCTGCAGTTCTAATGCCGTTAACGTTGAACCTTGTAATCTAGGGCGTGTTTCATCGGAATAGATTTTTAAGTCCCATCCTTTTTCTTTCGCTAAGTACATTGGAGCTGTCGCAGTACCATACTTAGTCGTTGCTAACGCACCTGCATTACAATGCGTTAATACCCCCATGCCATCATGGAATAATGTTAATGCATGTTCTCCAATTTGACGGTTAATTTCTTCATCTTCTCTATGAATCTCTTTTGCTTCTTCTAATAATCTATCTTTCAACTGCGCAATTGATAAGTGAGCATTCTCTTTCGCGACACTTTCCATTCTTTCAAGCGCCCAAAATAAATTTACTGCCGTCGGTCTTGATGTCGCTAAGTATGCACATACCTTTTTTACTTGCGCTATGAATTCTTCCGCCGAACTTTCCGCAACTTCCTTTACTCCTAAATACACACCGTAGGCTGCTGAAACACCTATTGCCGGCGCTCCTCGTACTTTCATTACTTGAATCGCATCCCACACACCCTCAGCCGTTTTAAAAGATTCATAGACTATTTCGTTCGGTAATACCGTTTGATCCAATAACACTAAAGCATCATCTTTCCACTGAATTGGTATTAATTGCTCTGCCATCATCTTCTCCCCTTATTTCGCACTATGCATTGACTGTTTTTTTAACGTTTCTACAAAGCTGCTACCTGTTTTATATTGATTCGCTTGTAAAATAAACTTCTTCGCTGTCTGAAGACAAATTCGCTCCGCTCTAGCACGCGCCTCTTCATTCTCAATACAAGTCATATCCTTTACCTTCGCTAGACCAACAATACGACGAATTAACTCAAGACCCGTCACTGCAGCTGTATCCTCTAATACAGATTGTAAATAAACTCGGTTAAAGCCTTCTTCCTTCGCCATAATCTCTGTCACATGAATATCCCAAGCATCTAAAAACTTCTTCTTAAATAAATCAATTACATCTATCATGGTAGATTCTATCCAGTTCATATATGTATCTTTCTCAATACCAGATTGCATCACTGCATCTGCATTCACCCATGCAAACATTAAATTCGCCATTATATTCCCAACGTCATATCCCATAGGTCCATAAAAAGCAAATTCAGGATCAATAACCTTTGTAGAATCACTTTTTACAAAAACAGAACCAGTATGTAAATCACCGTGAAGTAGCGCTTGTGCATTCGTCATAAACGAAAACTTAAGTTTTGCTACTTCCATACGAAGCTCTTTATCACTATAAATATGCTCCCTAATCCATCCTTCATTTAATTGAAACAATTCGTTGCGTTTATTATGGTTTGTGAATGGCTCTGAATATACGAGGTCCTCTGTAATCTCACATAACTCAGGATTTATATAATTCTTCATGAGTTCCTTCTTCTCTTTATGATTCATTACAACATCTGATGTTAATAGAAGAGTATTTACCATAAAAGTAGTTAAATCATCAGCAAGCCTCGGAAACATTTGATGATTTATGAGTGCTGTACGCAATATTGTGTGATCTGATAAATCTTCCATCACGCAACAATTCATCACACTATCGAACAAATATACATTTGGCACGAGTCCAGGTGCTAATTCTCCTTCTAATCGTAAAACATCTGATTCTATACGGATTCGATTCGTCGACAACTTAAACTCATCTGAAATACGCGCTGTATCCCCAGCTTGTTTTACAATGACAGAAATACTCTTCTGTTCATCACAAACGCGGAACACATAATTTAAATTACCATCACCTATTTCTTTACACTTTAGCCCCTTTGCATGCTCGAACTTAGGTAATTTCTCTTGCACATATGCAATCACATCTTTAGCTTCCATTAAAAAATACTTCGTGAACTTAGACATGGTTTCCCCTCCATACCAAATGTAAACGTTTTCTAAAAGCCGTAAAAAATAATAGACTGAAACTTTTTCAATCTATACTATATCTTCTCTATTGCAATACATATCTCGCTTTTATTATATCTTGTTAGAAATGAGCGTCAATGTTTCTATTTCTCATTGCAATATACTTCTTATTATATATATTTATGATGACAATAATTGTTCACAAAGATTCCGATACATTTTGTTTTATTTATTGCACAATTCTTTGTAAAATAGAAGTAAGCAGTTCCTTTTCAAATCCACAACTTCTAAGAAATATTTCCTTCCTAAGAATTTATACTTACACTATGTCTCTAACATACACACTACTCTTTCAAACACTCATTGAAAATTTATGACTTGAAAATTACCTTTTAATTCCCTAGCAGCCTTAATTGAGAATAAATATTAATTAAATTGGTATAAAGTTGGTTTATTCTCTTGACAAAATAACCACTTCTATATGATAATTAATATCGAATTAGAATTATTATAGTTAATTAAAAAATATATTTTATGAGCAAACTAATTTCCGATGCTCAAAACCAACCTTTAGGAGGAATTTTAATATGTTATTAATCGGCACAGAAGTAAAACCGTTTAAAGCTAATGCTTACCATAATGGAGAATTTATCCAAGTTACTGACGAAAGTTTAAAAGGAAAATGGAGCGTAGTTTGTTTCTACCCAGCAGACTTCACATTCGTTTGTCCAACTGAACTTGAAGACTTACAAAACCAATACGCAACTCTAAAAGACTTAGGCGTTGAAGTATACTCTGTATCTACAGACACTCACTTCACTCACAAAGCATGGCATGATAGCTCAGAAACTATCGGCAAAATCGAATACATTATGATTGGTGACCCAACTCGCACAATCACTACAAACTTCAACGTTTTAATGGAAGAAGAAGGTCTTGCTGCTCGTGGTACATTCATCATCGATCCAGACGGCATTATCCAATCTATGGAAATCAATGCTGACGGTATCGGCCGTGACGCAAGCATCCTTGTTAACAAAATTAAAGCAGCTCAATACGTACGTAACAACCCAGGTGAAGTTTGCCCAGCTAAATGGCAAGAGGGTTCTGCAACACTTAAACCAAGCCTTGACCTTGTAGGCAAAATCTAAGGAGTTCGATCAAAATGATACTAGATGCAGATATAAAAACACAACTATCCCAATACCTTCAGTTAATGGAGAACGATATTTTACTTAAAGTAAGCGCAGGAGACGATAACGTATCTAAAGATATGTTATCTCTAGTAGATGAATTAGCTACTATGTCATCTAAGATTACAGTAGAAAAAGTTGAACTAGAGAGAACACCAAGCTTTAGCGTAAATCGCCCTGGTGAAGAAACTGGTGTCGTATTCGCTGGTATTCCATTAGGACACGAATTTACTTCATTAGTGTTAGCTTTACTACAAGTTAGTGGACGTGCTCCAAAAGTTGAACAAAAATTAATCGATCAAATCAAAAACATTCAAGGCGAATATCATTTTGAATCTTATATCAGCCTAAGTTGTCATAACTGTCCTGATGTTGTACAAGCTCTTAACGTGATGAGCGTTCTAAACTCTAGTATTACACATACTATGATTGATGGCGCTGCATTTAAAGAGGAAGTAGAAAGTAAAGACATCATGGCAGTACCAACTGTTTACCTAAACGGCGAATCTTTCGGAAGCGGTCGTATGACACTTGAAGAAATTTTAGCTAAAATGGGTAACGGTCTAGATGCATCAGAGCTTTCTGATAAAGATCCATACGATGTTCTTGTTGTTGGTGGCGGCCCAGCTGGTGCAAGTGCAGCAATTTATGCAGCACGTAAAGGCATCCGCACTGGTATCGTTGCTGAGCGCTTCGGTGGCCAAGTAATGGATACTATGGGTATTGAGAACTTCATCAGCGTAAAACGCACTGAAGGTCCTAAGCTAGTAGCAAGCCTTGAAGAGCACGTAAAAGAATACGACATCGATGTAATGAATCTACAACGTGCGAAACGTTTAGAGAAAAAAGAACTTATTGAAGTGGAACTTGAAAACGGCGCTATTCTGAAAAGTAAGAGCGTAATCGTTTCAACAGGTGCTCGCTGGCGTAATGTTGGCGTACCGGGTGAAGCTGAGTTCAAAAACAAAGGTGTAGCATACTGCCCACACTGTGACGGTCCATTATTCATCGGAAAAGATGTAGCGGTTATCGGCGGTGGTAACTCTGGTATTGAAGCAGCTATCGACTTAGCAGGTATTGTTAAGCACGTAACTGTTCTTGAATTCATGCCAGAATTAAAAGCTGATGCTGTATTACAAGAACGTCTTAACAGCTTACCTAACGTAACTGTTCTGAAAAACGTTCAAACGAAAGAAATCACTGGTACTGATAAAGTAAACGGTATTTCTTACATCGATCGTGAAACTGAAGAAGTACACCATGTTGAATTACAAGGTGTATTCGTTCAAATCGGTCTCGTGCCAAACACAGACTGGTTAGGCGAAACAGTTGAACGCGTTCGCGGTGAAATCGTAACAGACAAGCACGGCGCTACAAACGTACCAGGAGTGTTTGGTGCAGGTGACTGTACAAATAATCCGTACAAACAAATCATCATCTCTATGGGTTCAGGTGCGAATGCAGCTTTAGGTGCATTTGATTACTTAATCCGTAACTAATTATATAGATGTGAGTAAAAGACGCGCTACCTATTGGTAGCGCGTCTTTTTTATTACATTGTATGTAAATGGTCGTCAAATGCCTTCCAACATATTAAATCATACGGTGGTTCTATATCTAATACTACATTTATATCTTCTGCTACTACTTGTATTCTTTTGGCCGGGGTATCTCTTTTTCCTGAAGAATAAATAGCAAGCTTAATTATTTCCTGCTTTCCATCTTCATAAATCCTTTTCTTTAAGTCTAATTGGTCAATTTGTTCTTTTGAAGGAATCTCATTCCCTTCCCAATCACACATTTCAAATAGAGGATATCGATCCCCGTACCATTCCTCAATAATCTCAATGACTTTAAGAATAATATAATTCCCCGATACTAATTCGTAACTAACAGCATCGCCTGCTTTTAAAGAAGTATTCGCTATAAATCGCTTCGGTACTTTTTTAGCTTGTGGCTGCGGAGAATGTAACTGTTCTCTAAGTTTATTTAACACTACTTCACGTTTTCTCTGTAATTTAGGTTCATCCTCCCAGCGGGATAAATCTGCACCACTCTCTATTATTTGCAATGCCTCAAGTTTAACATTCTCTTGAAGTCTTCCTAACTTCCATTGTATGCAAGCAAATGCTAGCCAAAAAACAATAATCTCTTCATCATCTAGTTCAGTCAGGTATTCCTCAATTACAATCCTACTTGCTTCTTCATTTGAATATTCATTTCCTAACAAATCCTTATAAATTAACTGAATATCTTTAGCAATATCATCTGACAATATCGCTACTCCCCAAGCCCCCATACATTAACGCTCCAATCTATACACTAAAAATCTCTCATTCCCATTCTTCTCATAAGCACCCGGTAATCTTATTTCCTTCTTCAATTCAAATGCAGTCTGATTCTCCAAGAAGAAAATATAATCTTCAGAAGGGTAGTATAAAATAATATCAATTTCTCTTTCCACCGCTTCCACTGAAAGCAAAATGTTATTTACTACATTCATAAACACTTGGACAGAAAATGGATTGAAGAAATAAAACCGGTTATCACGTGGATCAATCTCATATTCCTGTGCTAAACAACATTCAAACCGAATTTTATCTTTACTGTTTTTTACCTTCCTGGCATAACGCTCACGGTTTTCCATCGCTTCTTTATAAAACTCTTCATTCATTTCAATCCCAACCGCTGAAGCACCACACTTATGGTGCATGTAAAAGTTTAATCGTCCTTTTCCGCACCCAAAGTCTACAATTCGATCGCTACTTGTTATTTCATATTGATTCAATAACTCATCTAATCCGCTATATGGCGTCGGTTCATAACGGTGATAATGCATAGACTTATTAAATCCTTTTTGCTCCCCGACAGTTTTTATATGTAATACAGCATCGTAATATTGTTCGTTCATTCGTTTGCTCCTATTAAGAAATATTACTATTATTATACACCACGTACTGAATGCTCATTTTCATCAAATTAATTGGTACGTGAAATTATATTATCGCGAAATCGAATATATCGACTTAACAACAACTTCCTACCCAAAAAAAACAGGAGCTTTCTAGCCCCTGTCTTCTAATACTTTCAATACAGTTTGTTTCAATATTTCTACTCCATCCATTATACAGCTATGATCAAACTTCATATACGGATGGTGTAATCCAGGTTGTAAGTTCGCCCCTAGTCCAAGCATGACAGCTTTTAAATGGGGTCTTTTCACTGTATAGTAATGGAAATCATCGCTTCCTGTCGTATACAGTGGTCCAGTGCATCCCTCTTCCCCGTACACTTCAAGAATGCCTTTCCGCATGAAACGCTCAGCTTCTTCTGACACTTCAGCTCCTGGTGCGAGATCGATCCACTCATAAGAAAGTTTAGATCCCATTGATTCAGCTGACTGAATTACTTGCTCTATTTTTCGCTTCAATTCATCTAGTAATATGTTATTTTCTGCTCTTACATCTAAACTAAAGTGCCCGTTACCTGGAATAATATTTAGATTATCACCACCAGCTTGGCATCTCGTCATCTTAACAGAATAAGACGTCTGCGGCGGTAACCATATATTTTTCAATCCAATATTGATCATCGAAATGACATCAATTGCATTTATACCTTGATGTGGGCGTGCCCCGTGTGCATCATCTCCATGAATCATCCCTTCTAAAAATCCTGCAGCTCCGTGACGAATAGATGGTGCAGCTTGTTTCAAAGGCAGTTCTTCAATTGGCCTTAAATGAACACCAAATAAGAAATCTGCATCATCCACGGCGCCCTTCTCTACCATCTTTAAGGAACCATTTCCTTTTTCCTCTGCCGGCTGAAAAATAAATCTAACAGTACCGCTATCCCATCTCATATTTTTCAATTGTAAAATAAGGCCCATCACAATTGTCATATGAGCATCGTGGCCGCATGAGTGATTCGCTTTAAATTCTCCGTCTACTTCTTGCCATAGTGCATCCATATCAGCACGAATCGCGATAACTGGATTCCCTCTTCCGATTTCAGCAATCACGCCAGGGCAATCATCAAATATTTTATATGAAATTCCTTCTTCTTTTAGAAAGTTAGTAATATAAGCTGTCGTTTCATATTCCTTCCAACTTACTTCAGGGTTTTCATGTAAATGCTGAAAAATTTCAGTTAAACGCTCTTGTAGTTCTAATGTTTTCAACTTTTCATTCTCCTTCCCAAATTACAAACCATTAAAGTTAATTATATTTCTGAAAAAACAGATGTTTTTATGAACATATTGAATTTTAAGAAAAAAGTCAATTATTTATTTTAAAATGCTATTAATACCAATATTTACTCATTTTATAAAGATATTTATACAGATAGAACATTCCTTATTTTCTGTTTTTTGTTGACGCTTGCATATATCTTTAGTTATTATAACTTAATAAACGTCTATTTTGCGACAATTCTAAAAATACAAACATACATAATGAGGAGGCAGTTTATGAAAAGAGAAATACCTTTTGGCATAGCAATAATCCCTATTATCATTACAGTTGCAGTTATGATGGTTACAATTGTTGTATTAAAACAAAGCCCTCACGTCCCACTTATTATCGGTACAACCGTTGCTTCTATCGTCGCTTGGCGATACGGTTACAAATGGAATGACATTGAAGAATCGATGTATAAAGGAATTCGCCTTGCATTACCCGCTATCGTTATCATTATTCTAGTAGGTTTAACGATCGGTGCTTGGATTGGCGGTGGAATCGTCGCTACTATGATTTATTACGGCTTAAAACTTTTAACTCCATCACTATTTTTAGTTTCAATTACAATTATTTGTTCTATCGTTGCATTAGCAATCGGTAGCTCCTGGTCTACAATGGGAACAATTGGTGTTGCTGGAATGGGAATTGGCCTAAGTATGGGAATCCCAGCTCCAATGGTTGCCGGTGCTATAATTTCCGGTTCTTATTTTGGCGATAAAATGTCACCGCTTTCAGACACGACAAACTTAGCCGCAGGATTAACAAATACAGATTTATTCACACATATTCGTCACATGTTATTTACTACAATTCCAGGTTTAATTATTACTCTTATCGTTTATGCGTTCTTAGGAAGAAGCTTTGGCGATAACAATATTGATTCAAAAAGCATCGATCAAACGTTACAAGTATTGCAACAAAACTTTGTTATCTCACCTTTTCTATTAATTATACCAGTAGTTGTTATGGTATTGGTCGCTAAAAAAGTCCCTGCTATACCAGCTATTCTCGTAGGTGTTATTTTAGGATTCTTATCACAAGTCTTTATTCAAGGTGGTTCTGTCTCATCAGCTGTCGGTGCACTCCAAAGTGGATTTGTTATAGACACTGGAAATAAGCTAGTAGACGAACTATTTAACCGTGGTGGCTTAAGCTCTATGATGAATACAGTTTCTATGACAATTGTCGCTATGACTTTCGGAGGAGTACTAGAACATACTGGCATTCTTCGCTCAATTGTAAATCAAATTTTAAAATTAGCGACATCAGCAAAGGGACTTATCGCTTCTACTATCGCATCTTGCTTTGCAACGAATCTTACTTGCTCTGAACAATATATTTCGATTGTTGTTCCTTCAAGAATGTATGCAAATGCGTACACAGAAAAAGGACTACATTCTAAAAATTTATCCAGAGCATTAGAAGATGGTGGAACATTAACTTCTGTTTTCGTACCTTGGAATACATGTGGTGTATTTATACTCGCAACACTTGGTGTAGGCGCATTCGAATATGCTCCTTATGCTATATTGAATTTCATCGTACCTATTATCTCAATCATTTATGGTATAACTGGCTTCACAATCACGAAGCTATCTGATATTGAAAAAGCAGACCTACTGAAAAAACAAAAAGCACAACTAGAAGCTTAAAATTTTTGAAACGAATACGATGGTAAATTCAGCTCATATATTGCGCGAGGGCGCCCTTGTTGATAGGGCATTTCCTCGCCGCAAATATTGGCATATCTGTAATCAACTAATTTCTTTAACAGCCTTTCCGTCGATCGCCTAGTCACTTGTAAGTACTCAGAAAGATCCGCCGCTGTAAATTTCAATGATGGATGCGATTGACTAAACTGAATAATTTTTGACAAGTTTGCAGGGCTAAGCTTCGTTTCCTTCGCTATTTTCATTAATTCTGGATTATCGTTTTTTAAACTTTGTACTCTCTGTTCTTTCGGGAACGGACCAAATAATTCTTTATCACTTGTTAGTATATAAAAGCAGCGTTCTATCGGATTATTTTTTGCGAAACCTTGAGCGATTTTTGCATTTTGTTCCGCTTCATTTACTGTTTTTCCGTAACCAAATCCAATAGATACAGCTCCTTCTATATTCGTAAATAAAAGATCTATCGTATTTGTTTTTGTACTCGATTCGATATCACCACGAGTTGTATACAAAATAAAAGTCATTTCATCAACTTGTTTAAATGAACCACGTAATTCTTTTGAAATTATATTTAATTGTTCAAACGATTTTTCTTGTAACTCTATAAAGGATATAATACAAGCACCAACAGTAGCTGAATGGCTTTTTGCTAACTCAGCTTTTATTTTTGCATCTTTTAATCCATGTATAATTGATTGCGTTGGATCTATCATACGCTCTGAAGGAATACCTATTTTTTGAAGTTCATCGTAGACAGCGTGAATACTAGTTAAAGCTAAATCAGCCTCTCCTGATTGATATTTAGCTAAATGAAAATCAATGATTCTCTTAATTTCATCATTACTCCATAACACATTTTCATAATCCATCACTTGCGGAGTTTCTTTCAGACCGATATCATGGAACACATTTTTAATAAACGAACGATCTACTAAATCAATTGAAATTTTATGAGGTTGAATACTTTGATGATATATTATAGAAAGAAGTGAAGAAGCGACAGTTGTCTCGTCTTGCTGTAAGTACGTACTTGGAATTGGTAATTGTTCTCTTATTTCTTTTGCCATATAATAAGGTAGGGCACCCGAGAAAAAGATAACATCACAAGGTTTTAAACGCTTTAATAGTTCAGAAGATTCTGCCGGGTGAAGGTAAATATATGGATCAATCTCTATCTCTTCTAGTTTATGAGCAATAGGTAAAAGATTCTCCATAAACTCTTTTGAACCGACAACTGCAATTTTTATCATCATTTTCTCTAACTCCTTATCATTAATTAACGACTATTTAACGTCAACTATATCAAATGTACAAAACCATTGTAAACAGGAAGGGGTCTTTATTCAATGAAAATTACAGCTATTCACCTTTACGCAATTCGTTTACCGCTTCGCGATCCGTTTGTTATTAGTTATGGTTCTTATTCTGATATGCCTTCTATTATCGTCAAAATGGAAACAGATGAAGGTATTATCGGTTACGGTGAAGGCGTTGCTGATGATCACGTTACAGGTGAATCATGGGAAAGTACTTTCCATGTTTTAAAACATACACTAGCTCCTGCTCTAATTGGGAAAAATCCAATGAATATCGAAAAAATACACGATATGATGGACAATACAATTTACGGTATTCCTACTGCGAAAGCTGCGATTGATATCGCTTGTTTTGATATACTGGGTAAAAAACTAAATCAACCTGTATATCAATTAATTGGAGGACGCTACCATGAAGAATTTCCTGTCACTCACGTCTTAAGTATCGCCGATTCAGAAAATATGGCTGAAGAAGCGGCTTCCATGATTAAGAAAGGTTACCAATCTTTCAAAATGAAAGTCGGCACAAATGTAAAAGAAGATGTAAAACGAATTGAAGCTGTACGTGAACGTGTAGGAAATGATATCGCGATTCGTGTTGATGTAAACCAAGGCTGGAAAAATAGCGCAAACACATTAACAGCACTTCGTTCATTAGGTCATTTAAACATTGACTGGATTGAACAACCTGTTATAGCGGATGATATTGACGCAATGGCTCACATTCGTTCTAAAACAGACCTTCCGCTTATGATTGATGAAGGACTAAAAGGCTCTCGTGAAATGCGCCAAATTATTAAATTAGACGCAGCTGATAAAGTGAATATAAAACTAATGAAATGCGGCGGCATATATCCAGCTGTAAAACTCGCTCATCAAGCTGAAATGGCAGGTATTGAATGCCAAGTTGGATCCATGGTTGAATCATCTGTTGCCTCTTCCGCTGGATTCCATGTCGCTTTCTCAAAAAAAATCATTACTAGCGTCGAACTAACAGGACCATTAAAATTCACGAAAGACATCGGAAACTTACATTACGACGTACCATTTATTCGCTTGAACGAAAAGCCGGGACTCGGCATTGAAATAAACGAAAATACATTACAAGAATTAACCGTCTTTCAAGACGTTGTACGCTAAAGGAGGACTAACGCATGACGATTCTTTACGAAGGAAAATTAAAACAAAACAACGATTCATTTCACGTTACATTACTATCTTTAGAACATATGGAACAAATTTTATCATTACAAAACGTTATAGTTGAAGCGCTAGAAGATAAAGGTCGTTTACAACCACTCTCGCTAGAAGAATTTCAATACATTCTAGAAGGAAACGGCATGATGATCGGGGCGTTTATACAAAACGAGCTCATCGCATTTCGTGCCCTACTAGTCCCTCCTATCGACGATGAACATTTAGGGCTTGATATTGGTCTACCAGAAAGTGAACTACACCGCGTCATCTATCAAGAAATCTCAAACGTTCATCCGAACTGCCGAGGAAATGGCATGCAAAAAATATTAGCCACAGTCATCATGGATGAATTACAAAAAGAAGACAGCCAGTACGACTATGTTTGTTGCACCGTTGCACCTTTTAACATTCCTAGTTTAAAAGATAAGTTTGCGCAAGGGATGGAAATTGCTGCGCTGAAGGAGAAGTATGGCGGTAGTATGCGGTATGTTTTTGTGAAGGAATTGCGTAAGGACACAGAAAGAGATTGGACGAATGTTAAAAGTGTTCCGATGAGTGATGTTAGTGAAAAGCAAGCGTTACTTTCAGAGGGGTATCGTGGGTATGCGATGGAGAGAATAGACGATACTTTCACTGTGAAGTTTGGACGATAATCTATGTACAAAGAGAACCCTAATTCATTAGGGTTCTACTTTATTTCATTCCACAATCTAAAGTAATAACTAAACCGTCATCTTCCAACTCGATAACGCTAACCAGTTTTCCATTTCCTTATAATCAGGCATTATCTTCCCGACAAGACGCCAAAAAGAGCGATCATGATTTAAATGAACCATATGACACATTTCATGAACAACTACATAATCAATTACCCTCTGAGGTGCCATTGCTAGCTTCCAATTGAATGTTAACTGTAAATTCGAATCACAAGTTCCCCACGTACGACTACTATCTGTAATACGAATAGAACGCGGTTTTGTTTTAAAGTTACTTTGATACGCTTTAATACTCTTCTCTACTAATGCCTTGCACTGCTTATAGTAAAATCGTTTTAAAGCCTGCTGGATTTTCTCATCCTTAAGCTCATTCACATAAATGTGTAGCTTATCCCCTTCAAAAACTGCATTGTCTTGCGTAATACTTGCATCTTGAGAAATCTGTATCGGATACGTATTCCCTAAATACAGAAAGCCCTCTCCTTGATCATAACCCTTTTCCTGTGGTCCAAGCGCTCGATCCTGCATTTCCTTACGTGTTGCCTGAATCCAGTCCCATTTCTCCTCTAACAATTGGACTAAGTATTCAACAGGTGTTCCCTTTGGAGCCTGCACTTCCACATTTCCGTACGAATCTACAAAAAGACGCACCGACTTTTTCTTCTTATAAGTTATATGAAAATTAATTGTCTCACCTAAATATGTATGTACCATTTCATCACCTAGTGTATTATTTTACAAATAAAAAAGAATAGGACACAAACACCCTACTCTATCTATTATATCATTTACTGTTTCACTGAACTTATTATCCTCTATACTTTACAGCCAATCCCTTAATGAAATTCCTTGCGTATCTATCGCCGCACACTTTGTAATGCTTATGGCCTTTTTTTCTTAATAGAGCGCCTAACTCTCCTTTTGTTACGATAACGCCTACGCTATCTAATATATCAAGCACATCCTCAGTCGTTAAAGATAGTGCGATTTTCATTTTCTTTAGAAGAAGGTTATTCGCACTCTCCTTGCTCTGTACAGGTGCCGGTTGCCCTGGTTTCGGATCTTGCTTCCCTCTTTTTAAAATAATAAATCCATTAAAAAATGCCTCTAGCATCATCATGTCGCATGTTAATACGTACTCATCTTCGATTACATCATCATCTTCCGCTTCATGTTGTGGACTTCTCTTTACTTTTGTAAGCATATCAAGTACGTCCTCTTTCGTTACTTCCATCCCGCCAAGTTCAAAGATTTCTACCATATCTATATCTCTTATATCTAAAGCGTATCTTACTCTTTTTAATATATCGTTGTTGCTCATTGCCATTGTATTTCCTCCTGAAATGTTGATTATAGTAATGCTTTTAGCATGTATAAATTAATATCGTTAAGTTACTACTTTAACATTTTAGAGGTAGGTTTTGTAGTCTTAGGTGGATTAATGCTTTTGGGGATGAGTTTAAAACAGCAATATATGTTGTTTAGGCACTTGGGATTATCCATTTTAAACCAATTGAATTATAATGATACTAGAGTTCATACGGGAGGGAATCAATAGTGAATTATCTAATTGGTTATAAAGATGCTGAACGAAACTTCGGACATGAGGACCCAATGCTAACAGAATATACATATGGAGAGTCAGGGGCTAATACCGAAAAGCTCCTAAAAGTACAAAAGGGAGATTTTCTATTCTTTCATAAAACAATACATAACAAGCGCTGTATAACCGCATATTATCTGGTCGAAGAAGTCGTGCTTGTAAAAGATATCAAACAGAATCTTTTAATCATGAATAAATATGATAATCCTCACCTAAAGAAAGAGATTCAGCAACTGACACCAAGCGAATGTATTGCGTTTGGAAATCCTATTCAATCTAAAGTCCTTCAAGTTCCTTTGGAAATTACACCTGAATTATTGAGTAAATTATCCAGGTCTGCAAACCTTAATCCTAATCAAACTTTATTAAGTGCAATTTCTTCTGCTCTTCGTACTTGGAAAGAATTGAATCCATCTGATATCAATTTATTATTAGATTTAATTGAACAAAATGAGTCCAAGGGTAGACTTACTAATAGAGTTTTAACCGCTGAAGAAGTATTTCAAATTTTAGAAAGAGATATCGAGAAATTCATCATTTCTAACCCTTCAATACTTGATGCAAACTATACAATTGAAAAATCACAGCATATCTTCTCAGATGAATCACGTTTAGATTTGTTATTAAGAGATACTACTAATAACGAATTTATTGTAGTAGAAATTAAGAAAGGCCCTATTGATAGAAACGCTTTAAATCAAATTAAACATTATATTAAACTATGTAAAGAAGAATTAAAATTAAATACTGTAAAAGGTATTTTAGTTGGTAGTGGGACATCACCTTCCTTTGAGGATGATATTAATAAAGCAAAAAAGGATAGGATAATCGTGCGAAATTACGGATGGGGATTTACTATTAATTAACATACTTGAAAATGGACAAACCTAATATAGGTTTGTCCATTTTTTTATGCAACTCAAATATGAATATTTGTGGTACGGTTCACCGTAACTAATCTAAATGAGGTTATTGTTCATTATTTTCATAATTAAATTTAACAAAAAAGGTAGTGCCTTCCGATCCTGTTTGAATTTCTATTTTCGCATTATGCCGGGCAGCAATGGCATAACATACACCTAACCCCAATCCAGTTCCATTATCTTTGGTTGTGTAAAATGGAGTACCTAGTTTCTCTAATACTTCAGGCCTGATACCTTTTCCTTGATCCCGCACTGCAAGCACCACACAATCTCGACCTTCTTTGTAGGTGCTAATGGTTAGAACTTTCTCTGTGTCCATCGCTTCTAAGCCATTACGGTATAAGTTGATTAATAATTGCCGTATCTCATTACGATTTAAAAGTAATTCTGGAATATCATTTGTATCAACTCGAATATATTTATTTTGATTATACGTATCAATCTTTATTAAAGGAATAATATCGCGGATAATTGAATTTAAATCTAACATCTGCAAATCCGATTTCCTTGTATTACCCATTGAGAGAAATTCAGTAATAATAGAATTGGCACGGTCAAGTTCTTCAATCATTAAATTAAAGTGCTTATTATGTTTCCCATAGGTGGGCTCTTCTTTTAATAACTGCAAAAACCCTCGTACTGTTGTCATTGGATTTCTAATCTCATGGCTGATACCTGCTGCCATTTTCCCTATTAAATCTATGTTCGATAACCTTTTCAATTCCTGCTCATATTGCTTTTTTTCCGTTATGTTTTTAAAAATACAACAAATACCATCATCATACGGGTATGCAATAACTTCGTGCCAATATTCATCAGAGGTAGAAAAAAATTCAAAATAAACTGTAGTTCGCTCTGACATTGCACGATGAAGTTCCTTATACATAACTTCTTCAACGCTACTCGGGAAAATCTCCCATATATTCTTGCCTAATACATCTTTTGCTGTTTTTCTTTGTGGAAAATATTGATGCTTATTTACGTACGTGAATTCCCATGTATTATTCAAAGTAAAAAATCCATCCGTAATACTTTCAATCACACTTGTAACCTTTTCATTAGCAACAGCTAGTTCTCTCGTTCGCTCTTCCACCATGCTTTCAAGTCGATCCATATATAACAAGTTGGAAAACGTAGGTGCTGTGGCATCAACGATAGATTTTGCCAGTTGCATTTGGGAATTATCATAATTGTGAGCTTTTCCCTCTTTGCCAACGACGATTACTCCTAATACTTCTCCCATTGAAACCAATGGAATCATCAGTAGACCCTTACTATCTATATTTTTTGTTTGAATAACCTCTTGGATCTTGGCTTCATAGCTTTTCTCCACCCAATCCGCTTCTGTCCAATCACAGTCCTTGCTTAACTTCGTTGTTTTAATCGTTGTTTTGTCTAGCGGGTCTAAAAGGTGGGCAGCCATGTTTTTACTCTCTAAAATCTGTCCTAAGTAAAGAAAACATTTATCAAAACTCTCCTGTATCGAGGAACACATTGATAAATCACGGGTAACATTTAGTAACAGCTGCTTCTCGGAAATAAGGTTTTCCTTTTGTGTTAAATTATTTGCGTTTTGAATTGCGACCGCAGCCATATTTACATAAGCTTCAACACTTTGAATTTCTGAATTTGTTAAATTCATTGGAATTCCATAATCAAATAAAAAAACCAGACCAAATAACTCTTGCCCAAATGAGATAGGTAGAGCTAATAAGGACTTAATTTTGAACGCAGCAACTGGTCTCGGATCCGGCCGATGATCCTTTGATGTATCAGGAATATAAATGGTTTTTTTGGTTTCAATAACTTCTTTTGCCAGTAAATCTATTTCAGGATCAATTACCTGAGTATCGAGCGTTACGCCATTTATTGTCTCTGGTTTTCCTGCAAACCCTCTAAATGTTCCATCTTCCTGGGGTAAATAGATTCCAACAGCGTCGCACTTAACAATCTCCTCTGATATCGCCATTGTTACACGCTGCAATACTTCACGTAGTTCTAATTTTGTATTTATTATTTTTGTTATATTCGCGAGCCTAGAATATCTCGCCTGATCACTTAACATTCACATGGCCTCCAATTATAGGCATAATAAAATAAACATGATACTATCATTGAAAATCAAGACCAACCTACCATTTTCACTTTTCTCCTGTATTCTTTTCTTACCCTTTTTTACATAGAATACCTCACTTACTTATGATACGGTTCACCTTAATTAAAATGAAACAGTGTAACTTTCAAAAGTTACACTGTTTCACTACCTTCTACCACATTAACACTCGCCTCAAACTTATCAAGCAACGCACGCACTTCATCAGTTGATTTCGTGTTCATCAATTGATTTCTTAGTTCAGCAGCTCCAGGGAATCCTTTTACATAAATTTTGAAAAAGCGATGAAGCCCTGTGATTGAACGTGGTAGTACTTCTGCATATTGATCTTGAAGATCAAGCTGCAGTCTTAGAAGATCAAGGTGTTCTTGACTGCTATGTTCTCTTGGCTCTTTTTCAAAAGCAAATGGATTTTTAAAGATACCTCGTCCGATCATAACGCCATCAATACCGTATTTTTCAGCAAGTTCCATTCCAGTTTGACGGTCAGGAATGTCTCCATTGATTGTTATTAGCGTATTTGGTGCAATGCGATCACGCAATTTTTTAATTTCCGGAATTAGTTCCCAGTGCGCATCGACTTGGCTCATTTCTTCTCTTGTACGTAAGTGAATAGAAAGGTTTGCGATATCTTGTTTGAAAATATGCGTTAACCAATCTTCCCATTCGCTTAACTCTTTAAAGCCGAGTCGTGTTTTTACGCTGACAGGTAGTCCGCCTGCTTTTGCTGCTTGAATAAGTTCTGCCGCAACGTCTGGACGTAGAATAAGACCACTACCTTTTCCTCTTGATGCTACGTTCGGTACAGGGCAACCCATGTTAATATCGATGCCTTTAAATCCTAATTCTGCCATACCAATACTCATTTGACGGAAATATTCAGGATTATCTCCCCAAATATGCGCCACGATTGGTTGTTCATCTTCTGTAAAAATTAAACGGCCACGTACACTTTTCATACCTTCTGGATGACAATAGCTATCCGAGTTTGTAAACTCTGTGAAGAATACATCTGGGCTACCAGCTTCACTTACTACGTGACGGAAAACAACGTCTGTCACATCTTCCATGGGTGCAAGTACGAAAAATGGTCGTGGTAAATTATTCCAAAAATTATCTATCATTTCAAATTCAAATCCTCTCAATATGAATACAATTTCAAACTCTCAATTTAAAAATATAAAGCCAAATAGCAAAAGTACATTTGGGCATTTATATTTTGTGAAAATCAGCAATATTCATTTTAACTAAAATCGTTGCTGAATGGTATTTTTATAAACCAAAAAGCAGATGGTATAGATTTTTCTATATCAACTGCTTTTTTATTATACCAACTTAAGCCAAGCCACACACTCCACATGAGTCGTATGCGGGAACATATCAACAGGCTGTACTTCCTGCGTTTTATATCCGCCTTCTTCTAGTACTTTTAAGTCGCGTGCTAATGTTGCTGGGTTACATGATACGTATACGACGCGTTTTGGCTTCATATCGATGATTGTGTTTAGTAATGCTTCGTCACAGCCTTTACGCGGTGGATCTACGACCATTGTGTCGGCGATTACGCCTTCTTTGTACCATTTTGGAATGACTACTTCTGCTTCTCCTACGCCAAATTCAGCGTTTGTCATGTTGTTTAGTGCTGCGTTTCGGTTTGCGTCTTCGATTGCTTCTGGAACAATTTCAACACCGTACACTTTTTTCGCTTTTTGCGCTAGGAATAAGGAGATTGATCCGATTCCGCAATAGGCATCGATTACTGTTTCGTCACCATTTAATTTTGCGTATTCTAACGTTTTATCGTATAGCACTTTCGTTTGTTCTGGGTTTACTTGATAGAATGAACGTGCTGAAATCGCAAATTTAATGTCACCGATAAAGTCATAAATATATTCTGATCCGTACAGTACTGTCGTTTTGTCTCCGAAAATAACGTTTGTACGTTTCGTGTTTACGTTTTGAACGATTGATTTTACTTCTGGGAATTTCGCTGCGATTTCTTCAATGATTGCTTCTTTATTTGGCAGTTCAGCTGTACGTGTAATGAAGACAAGCATAATTTCCCCTGTTACTTGTCCGTAGCGAGCCATTACGTGGCGAAGTGTTCCTTTGTTACGTTCTTCATTGTAAGCCGAAATACCGTGCTTTTCACAAATACGTTTTACTTCTTGAATTAATGTATCGTTTTCTTCCGCCTGAATTAAGCATGATTCCATATTAATGATGTCATGCGTTCCTTGACGATAGAAACCAGCTACAAGTCCACCTTCACGTTCTCCAATTGGCACTTGTGCTTTATTGCGGTATACCCACGGGTTTTTCATGCCAAGTACAGGATGAACAGGAACATCACTTAATCCACCGATGCGCTGCATAACGTCACGTACTTGTTTTTCTTTCGCTTTTAATTGTCCTTCATATGTTAAGTGCTGAAGTTGACAACCTCCGCACTCGTTGTACACGGGGCATTCTGCATCTTTACGATATGGACTTTCTTGATGAAGCTTCATTAAACGACCAAACGCGAAGTTTTTCTTCACTTTAATAATTTTAATTTGCGCTTCCTCACCTGGTAATCCGTTTTTTACGAAAATAGGATATCCCTTCACTTTCGCAACACCGGCACCATCATGTGTTAAATCTTCAAACACTACATCTATAAACTCGTTTTTTTCAACTGGTGGCGTCATTTTTATACTCATTTTCCGACCTCTCTTTTTCATAACACTGCGTTACATTTTATCATACTTATATGGTCTATTTCTATTGGAAGAAAAAAAGCTATTGACGATAGTTCTCTAGTAATGTTACGCTACTACTAATTTAATACGGACGATGTTACCTCATATATAGTCGATAATATGGATCGAGAGTTTCTACCCGGCAACCTTAAATTGCTGGACTATGGGGAAAACTAATGAATATTAGCCTATGTATAAAAAAGACTCCTATTGATTAGCTTTCTCTCATAGATGAAAGTGAATCCATAGGAGTCTTTTTTTTATTTTTCAAAAAGGTCAGACATCTTACGTATGACATGAAACTTCCATTACTTTATTTTTAGTAATATAACGAGCGTTTTATGTAAAAACTTTATACGAACTTCTGAAAGGGGCAACTACATGCAATATGTAATGAGCATTATCGGTATTCTTGTCGTTTTAGGTTTATGCTTTGCTTTGTCAAACAATAGAAGTAAAATCAACTTCCGTGCAATTGCTATTATGATTAGTTTCCAAATTTTAATCGGTTGGTTTATGTTTGGCACAAAGATCGGACAGCAAATTATCATCTTCATTAGTAAAGTTTTCAACAAACTAATTAAACTTGGTACGACAGGTGTCGATTTTCTCTTTAATGGAATTCAAAGAGATTTTGTCTTTTTCTTAAACGTATTACTAATTATCGTATTTTTCTCAGCACTACTTTCTATCTTTAGTTATTTAGGTGTTTTACCATTCATCGTTCGTATTGTCGGCGGTGCACTTTCAAAAATTACTGGTTTACCACGCGTTGAATCATTCCACGCAGTAAATTCTGTATTCTTTGGTTCAAGTGAAGCGTTAATCGTTATTAAAAATGATTTACAACATTTTAATAAAAACCGTATGTTTATCATTTGTTGTTCTGCAATGAGCTCCGTTTCTGCTTCTGTTACAGCATCATACGTTATGATGTTAGATGCGAAATATGTATTAGCGGCTCTTCCGCTAAACTTATTCTCAAGCTTAATCGTTTGTTCATTATTAACACCAGTTGATACGAAAAAAGAAGACGAAGTGGTTCAAAAATTTGATAGAAACCTATTCGGAGATAGCCTTATCGGCGCTATGATTAACGGTGCGCTTGATGGTTTAAAAGTAGCTGGTATCGTTGCTGCGTTAATGATTGCCTTCATTGGTGTTATGGAAGTTGTAAACTACGTAATTAGCGCTGCTTCAGGTGCAATGGGATATGCTGTTACTTTACAACAAATCTTCGGTTATATACTTTCTCCATTCGCATTCTTAATGGGTATTCCAACTCAAGATATTATCCCAGCTGGTGGTATTATGGGTACGAAGATTGTCTTAAACGAATTCGTAGCAATCCTTGATTTAAAAGGCGCTGCTGCAACATTAGCTCCACGTACAGTTGGAATCGTTACAGTATTCTTAATTAGCTTCGCAAGTATTAGCCAAATTGGTGCGATTGTTGGTACAATCCGTGCCCTTTCTGAAAAACAAGGAAGCATCGTATCAAAATTTGGTTGGAAAATGCTATTTGCATCAACACTTGCTTCTATTTTATCTGCAACAATCGCTGGATTGTTTATTTAATAAAAAAATCACCTTACTCTTTTAAGTAAGGTGATTTTTTTGATTCCTTATGAAATAGAACGGAATTCAATTACTTCCTCTTTACTAATAAGTTTTCCTTCGTGTATACCTTTTACTGAAATATCAATAATGGATTTATCCTCTCCTTCAAGCTTACCCAAAGAAAATATATAAATTAAATTTTGTTCTTTTAGCATCCATTGCTTGCCATGCCAGGGCCCCGTTATCTTTTGTTCCAAAGATGTTTTTTCTTCTCCAACATACTGACATTCTCCAAACGAAGTTTTTACTATATTTTTCTCCGTATCAATTACTATATTTCGAAATAGCTCTAAGTTTTTACTTGAAACAATTTCTATCTCATGGTTACTTTTTTGTTTAAATTGCAGTTTTCCATCACTTGTGTTAGATAAACTACTATTCTCAACGGCGTTCCTAAAAAAGTTATATTCTTCTTCTGTAATACCAAAATTAGGATGATATGGCTTCACCTGTTGATCTATATGCCCCGATATGTAGTTTACATACCACTCTTTATCATTTTTCACATGATCACTCATTTTTTTAGTAATAGCCTCTACTTTTTTACGAGTATCACGATCCATCTCAATCGTCATAATATCCGCCGTCACTTCCGCATTCATAAGATGCGGTGGAATATACTCCTCCACACTATTCGCTTTACTCACTTCACTTTGACAACCGACTATGAATAGCGATATGAAAAGGATATATACTAGTTTTTTATATTTCATTTCTGTTCTCCACTCCGTACATCATTCTTACTTACATTTATAGCGGTTCTTATTATAGTCCAAGATCCTGATATTTTAATAGAAACTACTCTAAATATGCAAAATTGCATATTAATAAACCTTTCTCTTACTTTAAAATTAACTTAAATTATTTACCAAAATATACAAATTACAAATTGAAAATGTTATAATTTGTAAAAATATATTGGAGGATATTATGAAAGCTCACGCCCTTTTCGACTTCTTACATTTACTAGTCTTGACCATGAAAAGCTATTATTTATGGGGAATGCCTATCTATGTCTTCATTATTCCTCTTATCTTTGTAGTCGGTTATATTATTATCAATTCTAATAAAAAACGAAAGAATACCTCTATTCAAAGTCACTAACCTATCCCATATCTAAAAATGATATGATGAACAAGGGTATATCCCCACCTCTCTTACAGAGGTGGGGATTTTAATGTAAGTATGCAACATAATACACAATAGAAGGTGATTTTATGAGAAAATACGCAGCAATTGCTTTATGTACGTCTGCCATTCTAGCAGGCTGTAACACAAATAATGCTAGCCCAGAACCTGCAAAAGAGAAAAAGGTTCAAGAGGTTAAGAAACAAGAAGAGACGGTGCGGGAACAAGGTAAAATTTCTTATAGTCCAATTACGCACGAATCTACAAACGCAAATATTCATATTACAGACATAAAAGATTCTTTAACCGAAGTACAATATAAAATTTGGCGCACTGCTGATGGAAAGAAACACGCTAAATCTTTTTCTTCTAAAGAAAAGGAGAAACAATTTACACTTCCTTTTGATATAAAAGAATTTGAAGGAAAACGCGGTGAATACCAAATTGAAGCAACAGGAACAACAGAGGGCGGAAAAGCTATTCCACTTACGAAATCTACTATTACTTTCGAGCAAAAAGTTCCTGTTCTTATGTATCACGCAATTGATGATTATCATGGACAAGGTATTAAAGATTTATTCGTATCGCCTGCTAACTTTGAAGCACAAATGAAGTATTTAAAAGAAAATGGTTATACTTTGTTAACGTTTGAACGCTGGGGCGATATAAATAAAGTAAACAAGCCGATTTTCGTTACATTTGATGACGGTATGAAAAATAATATGAATGCATTTCATGTTTTACAAAAACTAAAAGAGGATACATTTAAACCAGCGGCAACAGAATATATGATTGTTGATAACGTTGATGTAGAAGGAGCTCTTTCTACATCTGAAATAAAAGAAATGGTTGATTCAGGTATTTTTTCTGTACAATCTCACACAGCAACACACGCAGACTTGCCGAAAATTACAAACTATGATGAAGAGTTAAAAGGATCAAAAGAAAAGCTAGAGAAAATAACAGGTAAGCCTGTTATCGCAATTGCTTATCCTTTCGGTCATGTAGATGATAAAGTTGTCGCAGAAACAAAGAAACACTATCAATTTGCAACAACAACGAAGCCTGGACAATTCATTACGAAGGGTGAACCTGATGAGTTGTTAAAAATGAAGCGTGTTCGCATACACCATACAACGACTGTAGAACAATTTGCTTCTTCGATTAAATAACTATTAGAGCTCAATACATTTTGAGCTCTCTTTTTACGTTATATTTATATATATTTTTAGAATTTTCTTGTATTATATATAGTAAGAAATCTTTCAAACTAAAGGAGATTATACATATGTCATTTGAACAAACGTTAGAGAAATATGCTGCCCTTGCAGTCAATGTTGGTGTTAATATTCAACCCGGACAAACTTTATCAATCAGTGCACCTCTTGAGGCTGTACAGTTTGTACGCCTCGTTACAGAAAAAGCATATAAATCTGGTGCAAAACACGTATATGTTGATTGGAATGATGAGACGTTAACACGCTTAAAGTTCGATCTAGCTCCTGAAGAAGCTTTCTCTGAATTCCCTTCTTGGAAAGCAAATGCTCGTGAAGAATTAGCAAAAGAAGGCGCTGCATTTATGTCCATCTATGCAGAGAATCCTGATCTATTAAAAGGTGTAGAACCAAAGAAAATTGCAACAGCTCATAAAGTAGCTGGAGAAGCGATGAAAGTATACCGTGATTATGTACAAGCAGATAAAGTAAGCTGGTGCGTAATTTCTGTTCCTACGAAAGAATGGGCTGCAAAAGTATTCCCTGACGTAGCGCCAGAAGAACAAGAAACAAAACTATGGGATGCTATCTTCAAAGCTGCTCGTGCTGATTTAGAAAATCCTGTGGAAGCATGGAAAGAACATGATGAAACACTACATACAAAAGTAGATTACTTAAACGAAAAACATTATAAAGCTCTTCACTATACAGGCCCTGGAACAGACTTAACAATCGAACTTCCAGAGAAGCATGTATGGGCTGGTGCTGGTAGCTTAAATGAAAAGAACGTAGCATTTATGGCTAACATTCCAACTGAAGAGGTATTTACAATGCCTCTTAAAACAGGTGTGAACGGCCAAGTATCTAGCACAAAACCGTTAGCATTTGCAGGTAATATTATCGATAACTTTACATTAACATTCGAAAACGGACGTATCGTAGACTATAAAGCTGAATCTGGTGAAGATGCTTTAAAACATTTAGTAGAAACAGATGAAGGTTCTCACTTCTTAGGCGAAGTAGCTTTAGTACCTCATGATTCACCAATTTCAAACACAAATATTTTATTCTACAATACGCTATTTGATGAAAATGCATCTTGCCACCTTGCAATCGGAAATGCTTATGCATTTAACTTAATTGGCGGAAAAACAATGTCTAAAGAAGAACTTGCTGAAAATGGCGCAAACGCTAGTATTACACACGAAGACTTCATGATTGGATCAGCTGAGCTTGATATCGACGGCATTACAGCTGATGGAAGACATGAGCCGATCTTCCGTAAAGGTAACTGGGCGTTTTAATAAAAATAAAAGGCTATCTTCCACGCCGGAAGATAGCCTTTTATGATGCCGATGACACTTTCAGTCCAATTACGCCTAAAACAATAAAGAGAATACAAAATGCTTGGAATAAATTAATATGCTCTTTAAAAAAGTACACACTAATGATTGTAATAAGTAGCGTTCCCACACCAGACCAAATTGCATAAGCAATACTTAAATGAATCTTTTTAACAACGATAGCAAACACGCTGAAACAAATTCCATAGAATACGAAAATAAGTACACTTGGAACAAGCTTTGTTAAACCGTTCGATAACTTCATCGCAATCGTTCCAGCTACTTCAAAAATAATTGTTACAAGTAATAATAGCCAATATACCATACTAGAATCTCCTTCTCTGTTACCTTATAGAGATTCTAGTATACTACTTATAGTCCTAACGAAATATATTTAATTTCTAAATATTCCTCGATACCGAAATGGCCTCCCTCACGGCCGATACCACTTTCTTTAAAGCCACCAAACGGTGCTTGTGCAACTGATGGAAGTCCATCATTTAAACCGATAATACCGTACTCTAACGCTTCGCTAATTTGGAATGCTTGACTAATATCTTTTGTGAAAATATAAGCAGCCAAGCCATATGGTGTATTATTTGCTCGCTCGATTACTTCTTCAGCTGTTTTAAATTTCGCAACTGGTGCAACTGGTCCAAATGTTTCTTCATTCATACAAAGCATCGTGTCATTTGCCAATCCAATTACTGTTGGCTGAATGAAATAACCATCTAACTCTGCAAATTTATGGCCACCGTATAAAACTTCTCCGCCCTTTTGAATTGCATCTTCAATATGTTCTTGTACTTTCGAAACTGCATTCGCATCAATAAGTGGCCCTACAGTTGTTCCTTCGCAGAATCCATCTCCAACTTTAAGCTGCTCTACAGCTTTTGTGAACTTCACTGCAAATTCTTCGTACACTTCTTCTTGAACAAAGACGCGGTTTGTACATATACACGTTTGTCCTGCATTACGGAATTTCGAACCAATTACCGCTTCTACCGCCTTATCTAAATCAGCATCATTCATAACAATAAATGGAGCGTGACCACCTAATTCAAGCGAAACCTTTTTCATCGTTTGCGCAGCGCTAGCCATTAATTCTTTCCCAATTTCAGTTGATCCTGTAAAAGAAACTTTTCGAACGCGCTCATCTTCCATCCACGTATCGGCAATTGCTTTTGCACTACCTGTTACAATATTTATTACACCTTTTGGAATGTCTGCTTCATGTGCTAATTCAACTAACTTCAATGCAGTTAATGGCGTTTGACTCGCTGGTTTCACAACTGCCGTACAGCCTGCTGCAAGTGCTGGAGCTACCTTTCTCGTAATCATAGCAGCCGGGAAATTCCAAGGCGTAATAGCTGCCATAACCCCAACTGGTTGCTTCATAACTAAAATACGCTTATTCGGATGAGAAGCAGGAATCATTTCACCGTATATTCTCTTTCCTTCTTCTGCGTACCATTCAACAAAACTATTTGCATAATTCACTTCACCAAGTGCTTCTGCAAACGGCTTCCCTTGCTCTCTCGTCATGATTGCTGCAATTTCTTCTTTATTTTCATCAATGAGCGTGAACCATTTTTTTAACTTTACTGCGCGATCCGCTGCCGTTAATTTTGACCATAATTTAAAGGCTTCATGTGCAGCATCAACTGCTTGCTTTGCCTCTGTAATCCCGCCCTTTGGCACAGTTGCAAATACTTCCTTTGTCGCTGGATTATTCACTTCGATTTGTTCTTGCAGTGTAATCCACTCACCATTTATATACATCGCTTTTTTATCTAAGTTTACGAACGTCGCTTTTTTATCCAATGTTTTCTTCCTCCTCTATAAACTTCTTAATTTTCCTAGTAGCAGCAGATTGACTTATTTGCAAAAACTCAGCCACTTTATAACTTGATCCATACGTTTTATACGCTTTAAGAATAATATTTCTCTCTACCTCTTCCAGCATTCTATAAAGACTTTGTCCAGATTGTTCAACTGTTGCCTCTTGCATAGATAGTGGCAAATCTTCTACCGTTACAAAATCATCAACAGTGATAACAATTCGTTCAATTACATTTTCAATCTCTCTATTATTTCCTTCCCAAGGGTACCCTACAAACATTTGTAACGTACTAGGTGCTAACTTCACATCACGTCCGTACTTTTTATTAAAATGCTGTAAATAATGATAGATGAGCGGCAAAATGTCTTCTGTTCTCTCCCGAAGTGGCGGAATTGAAATTGGAATGACATTCAGACGATAGTATAAATCTTTCCGGAATGTTCCTTGTTTCACCATCGTACTTAAATCTCTATTTGTTGCCGCTACAATTCTAACGTCCACCTTTTTTAATTCTCTTCCGCCTATAGGACGAAACGTTTTTTCTTGCAATACTTGCAAAAGCTTCGCTTGAATTTCAAGCGGCATTTCACCAATTTCATCTAAGAAAAGAGTTCCTTTATGCGCTGATTCTAATAGCCCCTTTTTCCCTTCACGATTTGCACCTGTAAAAGACCCACCTGAATATCCAAAAAGCTCAGATTCGATTAAATTCGTCGGCAATGCCGCACAATTAATTTCATAGAAACTTTCATTCTTCCGGTGACTCACTTCATGCAAATGGCGTACTAATCGGCTTTTTCCCACTCCAGTCTCACCTAATACGAGAACAGTACTATCTACTACTGATACTTTTTTTATTGTTTCGATTATTTTTTGCATAGCGATACTTTTAAAAATAAGTCCTTCGTGTTCATATGTTTCTCTTAATTCTTTTTTATATGTTTTTAACTGATTATCCATTTCCTCTACCTTTTGACGTAATTGATAGAGTTCTGTAAGATCACGAGAATAACTAATCACTCTTCTTAAATTTCCCTCATCATCAAAAACAGGCCTTGTACGAACATGCAAATACTCTCCTGATTTCGTTGTTTGAACAAGTTCAACTGGCCTTTTCTTTTCAATTACTTCTAACGTTGCAGATGGATAAAAAATCCCTTCTTTTTGTAGTTCTTTTACATGCTTTCCTACTAATTCCTTAGCAGAGAGCTGATAATGTCTTTCACACATGCTATTTACACGTACAACGATTCCTTTATCATCCGTAACAAAAATTTCGTCAAATGCATATTCAAATACATCTTGTAAATCCATCAACACTCGTTCCTTTTCTGCAACCATCCTAGCCACCCCTTACTTCAAATCCATCGATTCACTTCACTACCTTTATTATAAAGTGAATTTTCTGCATTTAACATAGAGTAAGCTAGAATGTTTTCAATTTGTTATTTATACAAATCTATTTATATTTTTCAACACATAATTCGCTGCCTTGAAAAATACAGAATGCCATCGCAACCACACCCTCACTTTGTTTTAGCTTGGCATGGGGCAGGAAAAGGGGCTGACCGATTCTATGCATGGCCAGATGCTCTCTTTCGCCTAAAAAGAAAAGCTTTATGCCCTTTTTTAAGTTATCCCAATTCTTTATACACGAGCGATATTTGCTTGCTCATAACAAGCTTGCAATGATTCTTCAATTATTGTTAAACCTTCCTCAAGTTGCTCATCTGTAATCACTAATGGCATTAAAACACGAATAACATTCCCATATGTTCCTGCTGATAGTAGAAGTAATCCATGCTTATTTGCCTCTGCACATAAATTAGACGCTAATGTTTTATCAGGCGCTTTCGTCTTGCGATCTTGAACGAGCTCGAATGCACACATTGCCCCTAAGCCGCGCACATCACCGATGCAATTGTATTTGTTTTTCATCTCTTGGAATCGGTTCATTACAACTTTCCCTACTTCTATCGCTCTATCATTTAATTTCTCTTTTTCTATTACATCAAGCACAGCTAATGCAGCCGCACATCCTAGTGGGCTTCCTGCATACGTTCCGCCCAGTTCTCCCGGTGCAGACTCATTCATAATTTCTTTACGCCCAATCACGCCACTTATCGGTACACCAGCACCTAATGATTTAGATACCGTAATTAAGTCTGGAACGACATCATAATGATCAATTGCAAAGTATTTTCCAGTACGACTAAAGCCTGTTTGAATTTCATCAGCTACAAATAAAATACCGTGCTCTGAACAAATGCTGCGTACTTCTTGAACGAATTTCTTACTTGGAACGATAAATCCGCCTTCCCCTTGAACAGGTTCCATTACAACTGCTGCAATTGTTTCTGGTGCTACTTCTGATATGAAGAAGTTCTTAAACTCTTCAATGATAAAGTCATCATACTGCTCTTCTGTTAACCCTTCTGGGCGACGGTATTCATATGGGAATGGCGCTTTATATACTTCTGGAGCAAATGGGCCAAATCCAAATTTATATGGTTTTACTTTACTTGTCATCGTCATTGTCATTAATGTACGCCCATGAAATCCTTTAGAAAATGCGATAATTCCAGGTCTCTTCGTATATTTACGAGCAATCTTCACTGCATTTTCAACCGCTTCTGCCCCACTATTTAAAAACAGCACTTGTTTATCGAAATTACCTGGTGCTACTGCGGCAAGCTTTTCCGCTAATTCAATATATGGCTCATACATCATCACATTAAATCCAGTATGAATATATTGATCTACTTGTTTATGAAGCGCTTCTTTAACAGCTGGATGACAGTGTCCTACATTAATTGTCCCAATTGCTCCTGCGAAATCAATGTACTGATTTCCATCCACATCTGTTACGAGTGCACCATTTGCAGATTGTACAAACGTTGGGATGCCGTTACTTACTCCTTTTGGTACTATATTTTGGCGGCGTTCTAATAAAGACGCTGCTTTCGGTCCAGGAATTTGTTCATTTACTTTAGCAAATTTTTTTGTGTTCATTGTGTACCCCATCCTTTTCTATACAATGTTTTCTCTTTATATTGCAAGATGTATGCCAACTTCCTCTTTCTAGTATTCATCCCATTCTCTTACTATCTCGGCATAAAAAAATAAGTCTATAAAGACTCATATAGAGTCCTTATAGACTTATTCATTTATACATTAGACTTTCCTTGTTCCCAAATAAACTCACCTGAATGAGAAATTAAATCTTCAACAGATTGTAATACTAAATCTGCAAGTGGTTCTAGCGTTTGACGATCACCCGTACCAGATAGTACGCCAATCGCATAACAGTTGCCACCATTTTTCGCTAAATATAAATCCGTCGGTGTATCCCCGACGACTGCTACTTCACATGTCTCTAAATTAAATCTCTCACAAAACGATTCTACAATTTTTTTATCTGGCTTCTGTGCTGGAAATGTATCTGAAGCTATAACACAATCAAAAAAAGCTTCCAATTGATATTGCTTTAAAAATAATTCTGTCGGCGCGAAATCATCAGCTGTAACGACACCTAGAATAAACCCTCTATCCTTTAACGCTTGTAAAACTTTCGGTAAATCTGCCGTCATTCTCATATGTGAACGATGCTCGTACATAAGAGCAAACAACTTTTCACTCACCCATTGATGCATCTCTTCTTCTCTAGATGATGCAATATACTTACAAAGCCCCTTGGCCACATCAAGACTCGTTCCAGCAGCGAGCGCACTACGCGGATGAACAAATGCTCCATCTACGCCAATCTCTTTTAATAAAGCCTGCTGCATTGATTCTGGTAATTGATATAAATTTATACATTCTGCAACAAGCTCTTCAGCTACTTTTATCCAAATTGAATGAAAATCCATTAATGTCCCGTCTTTATCAAATAATATTGCTTTTACCTTCTCCATAGCATCCTACCTCTCATTTCTTATCTCTTCCAGTGTATCAATAAAATATGGATATAAAATAAACGAATTGTAAAAATACCATAAAAATCAAACTAACTTACAATTTACAATTCATCTGCACATAGAGAAACTTTAATCAGTGGGGGAATCTTATTGCTCGCAAATAGTGAGGTGAAAGCAAAAAAAAGATGCCTTTACAGGGCATCCTCTTGATGTTCAGGAACAAATAGTTCCAGACAATGATATATATTTTCAAATTCCATTGGTGCATCTCCGCCATATTCACCATCTAAGTTGATCATTAATTTATCAGGTGAATGCACTTTAATACGATTCGCTTGTGTATATAGTACTTTCGGATTGTTAATATGTTCCCCACGCTGCGCTTGTGTTGCTGCTTTAATTAAATCAGCGATAGAACCTTTTTTCAGTACTAATAAATCAAATAATCCATCGTTAATAGATGCATATGGTGCTACTTTTTCGAATCCACCAACTGAACGAGTATTCGTAATTAAAAACATCGTAATTTCTTCTTGTAGCAACTTCCCATCATACTCAATTTCAACATATGTTGGATGTAATGATGGTAACATTTCGATTCCTTTTAAATAGTAAGCAAGTTGGCCTAATACCGTTTTTAGCTTGCTTGGTACTTCATATGTTAATTCTGTAATACGGCCGCCACCAGCGATATTAATGAAATATGTATCATTTGCTCTACCAAGATCTAACGGTACCGTTGTTCCTTCACAAATAATATCCGCAGCCTCTTCAATAACACGAGGTACACCGATCGCACGCGCAAAATCATTTGTCGTTCCAACTGGAATAATTCCAAACTTTGGACGATGCTCATGTCCTACTAAACCGTTCACTACTTCATTTAATGTACCATCACCACCAGCTGCGATAACAACATCAAACTTACGATCCGCAGCTTGCCTCGCTGCCACAGTCGCATCTCCAGGACCAGTTGTCGCATGACAAGACGCTTCATATCCAGCTTGTTCTAATTTTTGTAATACTTCTGGTAAGCTCTTCTTAAATAGCTCGCGCCCAGAAGTAGGATTATAAATAATTCTTGCTCGCTTCATCATTTATTAGCACAGGAAATTCCTTATTCATTGAAAAACGAATACACCGAACCCTTATTCAGTATCCCTATGCTTACCTCCTCTCATCTTCCTATCCTTCTTTAATTCCGCTCAAACAGGCAGTAAGAACCCGATTCGTGTAGCCCATCAAAAGTAACTATTCATTTTCAATGGTTTTGTTTTATTTGACAAAAAAATTTATGTCCATCTATTTCCTCACAACAATTTACATATAACGAATAATAATTATCTATTATTTCATGAGATGAAAAAAACCTCTATGTCTAGATTTATCATTATTCCCACCTTTTTGCAACTATCATACCATAGTTGCTATACAAACATTTTTTCACTTTTGACAGTTAATCAAACGTTTGTTTAAATTATTTTTCACCATTTAAACAAACGTTTGATTAACTCAGAAAAAACACCCAAATACGGGTGTTTTTTCTGTTTAATCTTTAAGAGTCTATACTATTTTAGCGTTCAAAAATAAGAATTCTTCTCTTTTTTTAGCGCTTATTAATCTCTTCAAGTAAGATTTTATTAACAAGCGGTGGATTTGCTTGTCCTTTTGTAGCTTTCATAATTTGACCAACTAAGAAGCCAATTGCACGGTCTTTACCGTTTTTAAAGTCTTCAATAGATTGCTCATTATTATCAAGAATTTCTGTTACAACCTTACGAAGTGTTCCTTCGTCAGAAATTTGAACCAGACCTTTCGCTTTAACGATTTCTTCTGGGTCTCCACCTTTTTCAATTAATTCATTAAATACTTTCTTCGCGATTTTAGAAGAAATTGTACCTTTTTCAATTAATTGAACCATTTTAGATAAACCAGCAGGCGTTAATGCAACGTCTTTTAATTCTTTTTGTTGTTTGTTTAAGTATGCAAGTACTTCACCCATTAACCAGTTTGATGTTAATTTCGCATCAGCACCGTCTGCAACTGTTGCTTCAAAGAAATCAGACATCTCTTTCGTTAATGTCAATACATGCGCATCATAAGCTGGTAAGCCAACTTCTTCAACATAGCGAGCTTTACGTGCATCTGGAAGTTCTGGAATAGAAGCACGAATTTCTTCTTTCCACTCATCGTCGATGTAAAGTTCAACTAAGTCTGGCTCTGGGAAGTAACGGTAATCGTCAGATCCTTCTTTTATACGCATTAAGATTGTTTTCTTCGTTGCTTCATCATAACGACGTGTTTCTTGTTGGATGATACCACCAGATAATAATTCTTTTTCTTGGCGCACTTGCTCATGCTCAAGACCTTTTTGCACGTAAGTAAAAGAGTTTAAGTTTTTCAGTTCTGCTTTTGTACCGAACTTCTCTTGTCCAACTGGACGAAGTGAAATATTCGCATCACAACGAAGAGAACCTTCTTCCATCTTACAATCAGATACACCTGTATATTGAATGATTGATTTTAACTTCTCTAAGTACGCATATGCTTCTTCTGGAGTACGCATATCTGGCTCAGATACGATCTCGATTAAAGGCATACCTTGACGGTTGTAGTCTACTAATGAACCGTCAGCTGCATGCGTTGATTTACCAGCATCTTCTTCTAAATGAAGACGTGTAATACCGATACGTTTCTTTTTACCGTCTACTTCGATTTCAATCCAACCATTTTCACCAATTGGCTTATCAAATTGAGAGATTTGGTAAGCTTTCGGATTATCTGGGTAGAAATAGTTTTTACGGTCGAACTTCGTTTCCGTTGCGATTTCACAGTTTAATGCCATTGCGGCTTTCATTGCAAAGTTAACTGCTTCCTTATTTAAAGTAGGAAGTACCCCTGGGTATCCTAAGTCAATTACACTTGTTTGTGTATTTGGCTCCGCTCCGAATTCTGTTGGACTCGCAGAGAAAATTTTCGAATTTGTTTTTAACTCAACGTGAACCTCTAACCCAATAATTGTTTCTAAATTCATCTATGCTCGCCTCCTTACAGACTTGCTTTTTTTGTATGATAGTCTGTTGCTTGCTCAAACGCATGTGCAACGCGGTAAATCGTCGTTTCATCGAAGTGTTTACCAATGATTTGTAGACCAAGTGGCATGTTGTTAGCACCGAATCCACATGGAACAGAAATCGCTGGAACACCCGCTAAGTTTACTGGAATTGTTAAAATGTCATTTGCATACATTGTCATTGGATCGTCCACTTTTTCGCCTACTTTAAATGCTGGAGTTGGCGTTGTTGGTCCAATAATAACATCGTAGTTAGCAAATACATTTTCAAAGTCATTTTTAATTAATGTACGTACTTGTTGTGCTTTTTTGTAATATGCATCATAGTAACCAGAGCTAAGAGCAAATGTACCAAGCATAATACGACGTTTTACTTCATCACCGAAACCTTCGCTACGTGTGTTTTTGTAAAGATCTAATAAGTTATTTACATTATCAGAACGAACACCGTAACGTACGCCATCAAAGCGTGAAAGGTTCGCAGATGCTTCAGAAGAAGATAATAAGTAATACGTTGCTAGAGCGTATTTAGAGTGTGGAAGAGATACTTCCTCCCAAGTTGCGCCCATACCTTCTAACACTTTTAAAGCAGCTAGCACTGACTCACGAGCTTCTTCGCCAACACCTTCGCCTAAGTATTCTTTCGGTACAGCAATACGTAAACCTTTAACATCGCCTGTTAAACCAGCTAAGTAGTTTCCTACTTCAACGTTTGCAGAAGTTGCATCCATACGGTCAATACCTGAAATAGCTTGTAATAAGTATGCATTGTCTTCTACTGTACGTGTAATCGGTCCGATTTGGTCAAGTGAAGATGCGAATGCTACTAATCCGTAACGAGATACGCGTCCGTAAGTTGGTTTTAAACCTACAACGCCGCAATATGCAGCTGGCTGACGGATAGAACCACCCGTATCAGAACCTAGAGAGAATAATACTTCTCCTGCTGCTACTGCTGCTGCAGAACCACCACTAGATCCGCCTGGAACGTAATCTAAGTTCCATGGATTTTTTGTAGCGTAGAAGCCTGAGTTTTCATTTGAAGAACCCATTGCGAACTCGTCCATATTTAATTTACCAATTGTAACTGTGTCAGCAGCTTTTAGCTTTTGTACAACTGTCGCATCGTAAATTGGATCGAAGTTTGCTAATATTTTGCTCGCACAAGTTGTACGAAGACCGTTAGTTACAATGTTATCTTTTACACCAATTGGCATACCGAATAATAAACCATTATCCTCAGCACCAATCTTTGCATCTAATTCTTTCGCTTTCGCGCGTGCATTTTCTTCATCTAATGTAAGAAAAGCTTTTACGTTATCTTCAACATCCGAAATACGTTTGTAAGATTCTTCTACTAAATCCGTAACGGAAATTTCTTTGTTGTTTAACTTCTTATGTAACTCTGATACAGAATGATCAAATAATGACATCGAAATTCCCTCCTCTATTCTAATACTGCTGGAACACGGATTTGATTATCTTTGTGATCCGGTGCATTTTTTAATACTTCTTCTACTGGTAAACCTTTTTCTGGCACATCTTCACGCATAACATTTTTCATAGTTAATACATGAGTTGTTGGTTTTACATCAGTTGTATCTAATTCATTTAACTGTTCTGCAAATGTAACAATTGCATCTAGTTGTTTTTGAAATTTTTCTGCTTCTTGATCAGTAATTGCAAGACGTGCTAAATGTGCTACGTGCTTTACATTCTCAACGGAAATTCTTGACACGGCTAGGCCACCTCCATAATATATCGTTCAATCTACAATACTATTGATGATACCAAATTTTCAGTACTTCAAGCAAGTCAACACATGGCACTTACGGTATTTTTACATAAAAAAAGAAAGGCAAATGCCTTTCTTTACAATTTACTCTTTATCTAACGATTTATTTTTCGGAAATCTTTCATTATCTCCCTCGTTATCACGAATTGTTTTTTGTAATACAAAACAAGACATCGTTAAAAATAATGTCCCAAGTAAATAGTACCCTTTTACACTAAGCGTTTCATCTAACGTATAAATCCCAATTAGCATCCCTGAAAGCGCACAAACAAATGAAGTCCATGCTAAAAACGTGAACGCTTGCGTATTTCGTCTTCTCATCGTTCTCCCCCTCGTTAGCTGTACACCTATTATAGATAAATATATTTATCACAATGGGTTTTTATGTAAAATCACTTTTCTATTTATTAATCTATCACAAAAAATTTCTATTTTGAAGGTATTTTTCTTTCTAATCTGAAAAAACAGTTAAAAACATTGACATTTATTTCAATTCCACATAAAATAAAAACAAATATTACGAACCTCGAAATATACAGGAGTGGAAATAATTGTTGCAATATGAACATTTTTTAGACTTACTGCTAGATAACGCCAAGAAACTTTTCTATCCTGAAGAATGGGTAAGCCTTGATTTAACACTTTCTAAAACAGAAGTATTTTGTTTACTTTGGATGGAGCGAAATACAGATATTACAATGACAAAAATCGCCGATCTTCTTGATATACCGATGAGTACAACAACGGGCGTTGTAAATCGCCTTGTAAAAAAGGGATATATTGAACGCTACCGGAATGAAAGCGATCGACGTATTGTATTAATTCGTTTAACAGAAAACGGCGTAATGCTCGTTCAAGAAGTAAAACAAAATGCGGCCCATTACTTTAGCCTAGTGACAGACGCATTGTCAGAAGAAGAAAAAGCATTCTTACTACAAATATTCCAAAAGATCATGAATCACATTGCTACGTCACAGCAAAAAACAGAAGAAAAGGTTTCTACACCTAAAATGAAAAACATTCCGATTGAATAAGACCCTAGTTGGGTTTTTATTCAATTAAATATTTCGACACTCGTAATATTCGACATTCGAAACAAAGGGGATATTAATGATGAGAATTATTCTGTATACAGGTAAAGGCGGCGTAGGAAAAACTAGCATTTCAGCAGCAACAGCAATCCAAAGTGCAAAACAAGGATTAAAAACCTTAGTAATGAGCACAGATCCTGCTCATAGTTTAGGGGATTCATTTGGCATAAAACTATCTTCTGAGCCACAAGAAATTCGTGAAAACTTGTGGGCACAAGAAATTAACACTATTTATGAAATGGAAAAAGGCTGGGGGAAATTGCAGAAATATATTACACTACTCTTCACTTCCAAAGCAGCCGATGATATTACAACAGAAGAATTAACAATGTTTCCTGGTATGGAAGATTTAATTAGCTTACTTCGAGTACTCGATTATTATAAACACAACACTTACGACGTCATCATTATTGATTGCGCACCGACTGGAGAAACTTTAGCAATGCTTAGCTTTCCAGACATGCTCGGCTGGTGGATGGAAAAACTCTTTCCTATTAAAAGGAAGATTTTAAAAGTTGTTCGTCCTGTAGCTCAACCACTTCTTGGTGTCCCCCTTCCAACCGATGATATTATGGATGAATTAACAAATACACTTGAACAGCTTGGAGAAATGAGAGATATTTTATCAAACCGAGAAGTAACGAGTATTCGCGTTGTTGTAAATCCTGAAAAAATGGTCATTAAAGAAGCTCAGCGCAGCTTTACGTATTTAAACTTATACGATTATAACGTAGATGCCATTATGATTAACCGCGTCATCCCTAACACTGTTACCGACCCTTACTTTCAGGCATGGAAAGATACACAAAAGAAATATAAGGCGTTAATTAAAGATAGTTTTCAGCCACTTCCTATTTACGAAGCTCCCATGTTTGAACAAGAAGTTGTTGGTTTACCTATGTTAGAGCGTGTAGGAAATGCTTTATTCAAATCAGACCCTTCTCCTACTGAAGTGAAATTTAATGGCCGCACACAATATGTAAAAAAAGATGGCGATGAGTATATTTTCGTTCTGTCTATTCCCTTCTCAAACAAAAGTGAACTTTCATTAAATCAAAAAGGTGATGAACTTATTATTCGAGCCGGCTCTATGAAGCGAAATATCACCTTACCAAAAACATTAACACACCTTTCTATTCAAGGAGCTAAGTTTGAAGATGATGTACTAAACATTCGGTTTGGAGGTGTAGTACATGCATGATGAATTACTAAGAAAGGTAATTCGTACAAAAATAAAAATCGGTATGCGTATATTAGAAGAGCTACCGAATCCGATTCAGCAATCAGCTAAGCACGCACTAAATATTTTGCAAGAGGAGCTCTCCTCTTATGCTGAAGAACAACCGCAACCTGAGAGTAATTTAAAAAGCATCATAATTGAATAACTATACCCTTGTAGAAAGCCTTTTCTTATAGGCTTTCTATCCCTTTATTGGAGCTGATATAAGTTGATAAACACATCTTCAAAAAGACATTTCACCACTAATATAATCTGGCTAATCCCCCTTCTATTCTTTTTTCATAACCTTGAAGAAGCTTTCCAAATGCCACAATATATCGCTAATCGATTTTCGATCCATTTTATAACTAACAAACAATTTTTCATTGCAATTTCCATATTAACAACCTTCGTCTTACTCATAGTCATTCTATATCAATTAAGCATCATATCTTCTATTTATTTGATCATTTTTATACAGGGCTGTATCTTCTTTAACGCCGTTCAGCATATTATCTTGTATTTCATTTATCGTTCTTATAATCCAGGAGTAATCTCAGCATCTATCATTATCCTATTTTCTCTTTTCTTATTTTCATCAAAGAAACTATTAATCCCTAAAAAGAAATTAGCAAGTACACTCATTTTTAGTTTAATCTCTTACCCAATCATAATTTGGATTTCCTTATTATTAGCCAGCTGCTTTAATTAAAAAAAGACCAGGAAAACTCCTGGTCCATCACTCTACTTAACAAACATTGGATTCTATGTTATACAAAATTAGAAGGTACAGAATTAGGGTTTTGTTTGTTAAGTAGATTATATGTTGAACGAGCTAACAGCGGAGGGGTTCCTACTGCTAGTCCGTTAAACTCAATATTATTTTGCGATTTTTGCAAGCTCATCAAGTGAAAGATCTACTGAAATTGAACCATCATTCGTTTCTTTCTTAATTGCATCTGTTACTTCTTTTGAATGATACAATTCAATTACTTTTTTCAGCGTTGGATCATCTTTGTCTTTCGTACGAGCTGCGAAAATATTAATATAGGCCTTTGCATTTTCATTCTTTGGATCTTCTAAGAAAATAGGATCCTTCGCTGGATCTAATCCAGCTTGACCAGCAACACCGTTATTAATAACTGAAGCTGCTACATCTTTTAATACACGAGGTGTTTGCTGTGCGATAACCGGTGTAATCTTTAGCTTCTTCGGATTTTCAGCAATGCCGCTTGGATCTCCAAATAGACCGAAATCTTTCTTAAGCTTTAATAATCCAGCTGCATCAAGAAGTTTTAATGCACGCGCTTGGTTCGTTGGATCATTCGGAATAGCAATTTCCGAACCATCTGGAATTTCATTTGCTTTCTTATATTTTTCAGAGTATAAGCCCATCGGCGCAATTTGCGTTGTACCAACAGCTGTAATATCTAACTTATGCTCCTTTTTAAATTGCTCTAAGAAAGCAATGTGCTGGAATGAGTTTAGTTCAATATCTCCATCAGCTAACGCTTTGTTGGGCGTTGTGTAATCCGAGAACTCAACCAGTTTAACTTTAATCCCTTCTTTTTCAGCTTTTTTCTTTAAAATTTCCCAAGCGTCTCCATCTGTTCCAGTTACACCTACGCGAACTACTTTCTCTTTCGCGCCTGCACCTGTGTCTCCACCTGAGCAGCCGCTTAACGCTGTAATTCCTACGATCGCTGATAATGCAAATGCTAAAATTTTCTTCATTTTCTTTTCCCCTCTTCCTTTTTATGATCTGCGTAAAAAGACTTTCGCAAAGTAGTTCCCTAAATTTTGAGCTACCTGTACAAGAATAATAAGTAAAACGACCGTTACGAACATAACTGACGTATCAAAACGTAGATAACCATATGTCATTGCTAAGTCGCCAAGACCTCCACCACCGACAAGTCCAGCAACTGCAGAAAATTCAATTAAACCAACTGTCATAAACGTTACACCTAAGATTAATGGTGCTAACGCTTCTGGCACGAGGATTTCAAAAACAATTCTAATTGGTGAAGCACCCATTGCTTGCGCTGCTTCAATTACCCCTTTCGGAACAGAAACAAGATTTGTTTCAACCATTCTAGCAATACCAATTGATGCAACTAGCGTCATTGGAAAGATTGCTGCTGCCGTTCCAATCGTCGTTCCGATAACACTTCTTGTTAGTGGGCTTAAAGCTACTAAAAAGATAATGAATGGAACCGGACGAATTGTATTAATTATGATATTAAGAATAGAAAAGACCCATTTATTTTCTAAAAAGTTTCCTTTCCTCGTTACATACAACAGTAAACCTAGAGGTATACCAAGAATTGTAGCGAATATAAGGGTTACAATTACCATTAAGAGGGTATCCCCCGTCGCATCTAATATGCGAGGCCAAAATATACTCCAATCAACTCGCATGTGCTTCTACCTCCTTCAGCTGCACTTGCAGTCTTAGATGTTGTAATGCTTTTTGAATTTCTTTCTGTTCACCTTGTAGTTCTACAAGAAGATTTCCAAATAGCACATTTTGGAGTTCAATAATATTTCCATAAAGAACATTTACATCGACGTTATAGTTTTTCGCAATATATGATAGTACAGGCTGCCCTGTCTCTTCCCCAGTAAAAGTCAGGCGATAAATCTGACCTCCGTTTTGAATTTTCGCTAGAACACTTTCTGGTAAGTGATCATTAATAACAGAGCGTACAAAATTTTGAGTTGTCTTTGTTTTTGGTTGTGTGAAAACATCAAACAGTTTTCCTTCTTCAATTACTTTTCCTTTTTCCATAACAGCTACACGATGGCAAATTTCTTTCACAACGTGCATTTCATGTGTAATAAGTAGAATCGTTAAATTGTACTCTCTATTTACTTTCTTTAATAAATTTAAAATTTCTGTTGTTGTTTCCGGATCTAAAGCTGATGTTGCCTCATCACATATGAGAATATCGGGTGATGTCGCAAGTGCTCTTGCAATCCCAACACGCTGCTTTTGCCCACCTGATAACTGTTCTGGATAATAGTTCGCTTTATCTTCTAAACCAACAAATTTTAGTAGTTCATTCACTCTTTCTTTTATCTCATTCTTCGGCAATTTCGCTAACCTTAATGGATAAGCAATGTTCCCAAACACCGTTCTTGAATTAAATAGATTGAAACTTTGAAAAATCATTCCAATTCTTTGTCTTAGTGTCCGTAATTCTTTCGCCGATAATGATGTAATATCTTTATCATCTATTGAAATTGTTCCTGCAGTTGGTCTTTCTAACATATTTACTAAGCGTAATAACGTACTCTTTCCAGCACCACTAAATCCGATAATGCCAAAAATTTCGCCCTTTTCAACTGACAGCGTTACATCCTCAACCGCATGAACAGATTGTCCACCTGATTCATATACTTTACTTACATTATTAAAAGAAATCATTTTCTTCCCTCCTATATGCTGTAAAAACTTGAAGTAGAGCTTTCGAGGTAAAATAAAAAGTGCTCTCCTTCTTATCACTTGTAAAAGATAAGAAGGAGAGCACTTATATGTACTCGTTCACATCTTCTCATCTTCCAAGCCTTTATAGGCTTGCTGGAGTTAGCACGGTATTAAAAAACCCGTTGCTGAGGTATCGTAGGGCCAGTCCCTCCACCTCTCTGGATAAGAGTGTATCGATTTAATTGTCGTTTAATTAAGTCTTATTATAGAACTCAGAATAATGAGAGTCAATACAATTTTCAGAAAAACATTAATTATTTCTCTATTTAAATTTTTAAATAAGAAGTAACAATACAATAGTGATTTTTAAAGTTATGTAAAATCCTTCTCACTCATACTTTTAAAAAGGAGCATCTTCTCTACTCATTGAATAACATTATTTGAATATGAAATCGGAGGAAGATAGATATATGAAAACAGCTCTTTTGCTCGTCGACATTCAAAATGATTATTTTCCAAGTGGAATGATGGAATTACGTAATCCAGTAGAAGCAAGTGAATATGCTAGTCAGCTACTACAACATTTTAGAATAAGAAACGAACCTATTTTTCATATCCAACATGTAGCTATAAAAGATAGCGCTACTTTTTTCCTACCCAATACAGAAGGTGTCCATATTCACGAAAATGTCCGTCCACTTAGAGAGGAAACCGTTATCCTTAAACATTATCCAAATAGCTTCCGAGAAACTGATCTTCTAGAACAATTACAACGTTCAGGAATTGAGCACGTCGTAATATGCGGGATGATGACCCATATGTGTATTGATGCTACAGTAAGAGCTGCTTTTGATTTTGGCCTTCACTGTACCGTAATACACGATGCTTGTGCTACAAAAGATCTTTCATTTAAGAATGCTACTATACCAGCTGTTTATATTCATAATACAATTTTGGCGAGTTTAAATGGAGTATACGCAAATATAATGAGTACAGAAGAGTTTTTAGCGCCCTAAAAAAACACTCCTTTCAGTTAGCAAAGCCGAAAGGAGTGTTCTCTTGTCTAACCATAGATTTTCTTTCAAATTGTATTATACAGGAAATCCTCAAAATGAATACTAAAAAATATGACTAATAAGTCAATTTTTCTCGTTGTTTTGTTTCTATTTACATGTTTATCCCGATATTAATAGGGTTTAGCTAGTTCTAACCACCAAATAGTAATATATGGTAATACCTTTCGATTCAAATTAACTAACTCCTATTATAGAGAGTTTCTCAAAAAGAAGAGATCTTCACAGACTGTGAAGATCTCTTCTACTATTTCTTATAAAGTTTCAGAAGTAGTTTTTGCTTGCATGTGAAGTGCTAAGTAGTCAGGACCACCAGCTTTAGAGTCTGTACCAGACATGTTAAAGCCACCGAATGGTTGGTAACCTACGATTGCACCAGTACATCCACGGTTGAAGTATAAGTTACCAACGTGGAAGTCTTCACGTGCTTTTTCAATATGGTCACGGTTGTTAGTAACAACTGCTCCAGTTAAACCGTATTCTGTATTGTTTGCAATTGCAAGTGCATGATCAAAGTCTTTTGCTTTACAGAATGCTACTACTGGTCCGAAGATTTCTTCTTTCATTAAGCGAGCATCTTCTGCAACGTCAGCAACGATTGTTGGTTGGATGAACCAGCCTTTAGAATCGTCTCCTTCGCCACCTGATACGATTTTGCCTTCTTCTTTACCAATTGCAACATAGCTCATTACTTTATCGAATGCAGCTTGGTCATTAACAGGTCCCATGTTAATATCTTTTGCATCTGGGTTACCTACTGTTAATTCTTTTGTTAATTCAACAGCACGATTTAATACATGATCGTATACATCTTCATGGATTACTGCACGAGAACATGCAGAACATTTTTGTCCTGAGAATCCGAATGCTGATGCAACGATAGATTTAGCTGCTAATTCAAGATCTGCCTCTTTATCAACAACGATTGTATCTTTACCGCCCATTTCAGCGATAACACGTTTTAACCAAATTTGTCCCGGGTTTACTTTTGCTGCACGTTCGTAAATACGAATACCTACATCGCGAGATCCAGTAAAGCTAACGAAACGTGTACGAGGGTGATCTACTAAGTAGTCACCAACTTCAGAGCCATTACCTGGAACGAAGTTTACTACGCCAGCTGGTAAACCAGCTTCTTCTAATACTTCCATAAATTTCGCTGCTACTACAGGAGTTGTACTAGCTGGTTTTAGTAATACTGTGTTACCAGAAACTACAGCAGCTGTTGTCATACCTGCCATAATTGCGAATGGGAAGTTCCAAGGAGAAATAATAACACCTACTCCTAATGGAATGTAAGAGAAACGATTATATTCAATTGGACGGCTTTCTACTGGAATACCGTCTTTTAATTTCAACATTTGACGAGCATAATATTCCATAAAATCGATTGCTTCTGCTGTATCAGCATCTGCCTCATTCCATGGTTTACCTGCTTCTTTTACAAGAATAGCAGAGAACTCATGTTTTCTACGACGAACGATTGCTGCAGCACGGAATAAAATATCTGCACGCATTTCTGGTTTTGACTTTCTCCAAGTTTGGAATGTTGCATCCGCTACTTGCATTGCTTTTTCAGCTAATTCACGGCTTGCTTTTGAAACGCGACCAACAAGTTCCTCTTTATTTGCAGGGTTTACAGAAACAATTTTGTCTTCTGTAGTGATTTTTTCTCCCCCGATAATTAATGGATAGTCTTGTCCAAGATAAGATTCTACTTTCTTTAAACCCTCTTCAAACGCTAATTTGTTAGCCTCTACTGAAAAATCTGTAAATGGCTCATGTTTGTATGCTACTACCATCTTTTTAGCCTCCCCTTAGAAAAACGTTTACATTTTACAACATTATTCTACACGATAATTTAGATTTATTCAAATATTCCTAGACTTATATTTTAAAAATTAATAAATTTTTAAAATATAATAAAAAAAAGAGATTCATACATATAATCTGTACCCTTTGTAAAGGACATTTTGAAAAAAGTTAGGCAACATCAAGAAGATGATTTCTGTATCCAACAGGAGTCATCTTTTTTAAATT